>DASYBO010000570.1:0-18437 GCA_036500685.1 Pseudonocardiaceae bacterium
TCGGTCGTGCCAGACTGCTGGCGTGACCGACACTCCTCCAGCGGATGCTAAGTCCGTGCTGCACCGATACCTGCGCACGGCGCGTGACACATTGCTGTGGAAGCTGGACGGACTCTCCGAATACGACCTGCGCCGCCCGCTCACGCCGACGGCGACGAACCTGCTCGGTCTGGTGAAGCACATCACCGGTTGCGAGATCGGCTACTTCGCCGACACCTTCGGCCGCCCGTTCCCGGACACCCCGGATTGGCTCTACGACGATGATTCCGAGCCCAACGTGGAAATGTGGGCGCGGGCCGAGGAATCCAGTGCCGAGATCGTCGACCGCTATCGCCGCGCCTGCGCGCACGCGGACGAGACCATCGCCGCGTTGGACATCGACTCGATCGGCCACGTGCCGCACTGGCCCGCGCCGCGCGACAAGGTCACGCTGCACACGATCCTGGTGCACATGCTGGCCGAGACCAATCGGCATGCCGGCCACGCGGACATCGTGCGGGAACTGATCGACGGCACGGCCGGTCTGCGGGTGGGGGTCACCAACATGCCCGAGGAGGACTCGGACTGGTGGGTCGCGTACCGGGACCGGGTGGAAAAGGCCGCGGTAGAGGCTGGTCGCGATTGAGGGTCAGCCCTCGATGTTGCTCATCACGTGCTTGATCCGGGTGTAGTCCTCGAACCCGTACATGGACAGGTCCTTGCCGTACCCGGACTGTTTGAAACCGCCGTGCGGCATCTCCGCGACGATCGGGATGTGCGTGTTGATCCACACGCAACCGAAGTCCATCCGCCTGGACATCCGCATGGCGCGGCCGTGGTCGCGGGTCCAGACGCTGGCGGCGAGGCCGTAGCGCACGCCGTTGGCCATCGCCAACGCTTCGGCTTCGTCGGCGAAGGTCTGCACGGTGATCACCGGGCCGAACACCTCGTTCTGGATGATCTCGTCGTCCTGGCGCAGCCCGTCGACAACGGTGGGCTGGAAGAAGAAGCCGGGGCCGCCGACCGGGCCGCCGCCCGCGCGCACGGCGGCGTGGTCGGGCAGGCTGCCGAGGAAGCCGGAGACCCTGGCGAAGTGGTCGGGGTTGTTCAGCGGGCCGTAGTAGACGTCCTGGTCGGGCGCTCCGGTTGCGGTGTTCGCGGCCTGTTCGGCAAGGGCCGCAACGAAATCGTCGTGCACGCCGCGCGCGACCAGCACGCGGGTGGCGGCGGTGCAGTCCTGGCCCGCGTTGAAGTAGCCGGCGCCCGCGATACCTTCCGCCGCCGCGGCGACGTCGGCGTCGTCGAAGACCACCACCGGTGCCTTGCCGCCGAGTTCGAGGTGGGTGCGCTTGAGGTCGGCGGCGGCCGCCTCGGCGACCTGCATGCCGGCGCGCACGCTGCCGGTGATCGACACCATGGCCGGGATGCGGTGTGCGACAAGGGCTCGGCCGGTGTCGCGGTCGCCGCACACCACGTTGAACACGCCGGGCGGCAGGAACTCGTTGGCGACCTCGGCCAGCAGCGTGGTGCTGGCGGGGGTGGTGTCGGAGGGCTTGAGCACGACGGTGTTGCCGGCGGCGAGCGCGGGCGCGATCTTCCAGACCGCCATCATGAGCGGGTAGTTCCACGGCGTGACCTGCGCGCACACGCCGACCGGCTCGCGCCGCACGAACGACGTGTGCCCGGCAAGGTACTCCCCTGCCGAGCGACCTTCCAGGACTCGGGCCGCGCCCGCGAAGAAGCGGATCTGGTCGACGCAGGGCGGGATCTCCTCGGAGGTGGTCAGCGCCAACGGTTTGCCGGTGTCGGCGGACTCGACCCGGACAAAGTCGGCGGCGCGTGACTCGATCGCGTCGGCGATGCGCAGCAGCGCCAGCTGGCGCTCGGCGGGAGTGGTGTCGCGCCAGGTCTCGAACGCCTTGGCTGCCGCCGTCAACGCGGCGTCAACGTCGGCCTCGCCGGACAGCGGGGATGTCGCGTACACCGAGCCACTGACCGGGTCGATGATGTCCAGCAGCCGGCCGTCGGCCGCGTCTCGCGACTGGCCGTCGATGACGTTGTGGAAGGCGATCTTGTCGGGCACGGACTGCTCCTCACCAGGTCACTTGCGAAGACCGTAACACACGGAAACGGTTGCGTTACCCGCCGAACCGCGACGGTATCAATCGCCGATTAGCATATTGACAACTAATTTCGTTGACAACAACGTTGACATATGCGTTCTCAGCACCTTAACTATCCCGAACACGGCATGTGCCGTGCGTCACGCCGTAGCTAGCGATGGCCTCGAACCCGCCGCCCCCACCGGAGGTCGATACATGAGCCAGTCCCCAGCATCATCCACCGAGGCGTCGACCAGCGGTTTACGCGCAGGCGTCCTCGGTGCGGCCGACACCGCGATGATGGCCGTCGCCGGCAGCGCCCCCGCGTACTCGATCGCGGCCAGCACCGCGACGCTGGTCGCGGTGGCCGGCCTGGCCAGCCCGGCCGCACTGCTCTACTGCGGGATCCCGATGCTGGGCATCGCGTGGGCCTTCAACCATCTCGGCCGCAAGGAGGTCAACGCGGGCGCCAGCTACGCCTGGGTCGGGCGCGCCCTGCACCCCGCGCTCGGGTTCCTGTCCGGCTGGGCGCTGATCGTGTCGGCCACCATCTTCATGGTCGCCGGCTCACTGCCGGCCGGATCGCTCACCCTGGCCCTGTTCAATCCGGCGCTGGCCAGTAACACCGCACTCGTCACCCTGGTCGGCGCGGCCTGGTTCGCGGTGATGGTCACGGTGGTGCTGCTCGGCGCGCACATCACCGCGCGGGCGCAGTGGGTGATGTCCAGCATCGAGGTCGCCATCCTGCTGGTGTTCGTGGTCGTCGGCTTCGTCCGCGCTCCGCACATCGCGGTGCACACGTTCTCGTTGTCCTGGCTGGGTTTCGGACATTTCACCGGATTCAGCGGATTCGCCGCCAGCGCGCTGGTCGCCGCCTTCTACTACTGGGGCTGGGACGTGGCGGCCAACCTCAACGAGGAGACCCGTTCCGCGCGCCGCTCGGCCGGACTCGGCGGCATCGTCGGCGTGCTGATCGTGTTCGCGCTGTTCATGGGCTTCACCGTGCTGGTCAACCTGCTGCTGACCAGCGACGCGGTCAGCGGCAACAGCGGCAACCTGCTCTTCGTGCTCGGCCAGGCGATCTGGCCGGGAATCGGCGGCAAGATCCTGTCCATCGCCGCCATGCTCTCCACCGTCGCCACCCTGGAGACCACCCTGATCCAGGTCACCAGGACGATGTTCGCGATGGGCCGCGACCGCACCCTGGCCGGCGCGTTCGGCCGCACCCACCGCAAGTGGCGCACGCCGTGGCTGGCCACGATCGTCGTCGGCGGCGTGTCGGTGCTGCTGTTCGTGCTGTCCAACCTGCTCGGTTCGGTCGGCACCATCATGACCGACGCGATCAGTGCGATCGGCCTGCAGATCGCCTTCTATTACGGCCTCGCCGGGGTGGCCGTGGTGATCAGCTACCGCAAGGAGATCTTCAGCTCGGTGCGCAACGCGCTGCTGATCGGGCTGTGGCCGCTGGTGGGCGCGGTGTTCCTGTTCTGGGTGTTCGGCGAGTCGATCCGCAGCAACTCGGCCGCGGTCAATGGGATCGGTCTCGGTGCGCTGGCCGTCGGCATCATCCCGTTGACCATCGCCTGGCGCCGTCGATCCCCCTACTTCCAACGGTCACGGGCCGTGGCCGACCTCGGTGCGGCCGACGCCGCGCTCGCGGTGGACGGCGGCTGAGTGGCCCCGGCTGTTGCCCCTGGTAGGCGCGCCAGCCATGATGCGCGCGTGCGCAGGAACAACACCTCCCAGGAGCAGGCCCTGGTCCTCGATGACGTCTCCAAGCGGATCATCGAGCAGTTGCAGCAGGACGGCAGGCGGCCCTACGGCACGATCGGCAAGGCCGTCGGCTTGTCCGAGGCAGCAGTGCGGCAGCGCGTACAGCGGCTGACCCAGAGCGGGCTGATGCAGATCGTCGCGGTCACCGATCCCATGCAGGTCGGCCTGTTCCGCCAGGCCATGCTGGGCATCAAGGCGAACGGGCCGCTGGAACCGATCGCCGAGGCGCTGGGCGCCATGGACGAGATCGACTACGTGATCATCTGCGCCGGCCGCTACGACCTGCTCTGCGAGGCGGTCTGCGAGGACGACGCGCACCTGCTCGACCTGCTGTCCAATCGGGTCAGGTCGGTAGAGGGCGTGCGCGACGTGGAAACCCTCATCTACCTCAAGCTGCACAAGCAGTCCTATCAGTGGGGCACTCGCTGACAACGAAATCAGTTGCCGAAAGCCGTTCAATGTGCGATAAACGTAGGGCGAACGTGCAACGGTCGCGAATTCCGCGACCTACGTCACTCCCGTGAGGACACCGATGACCATCGCCGAACAAGCCGACCCGACCGACACCGCGACCGCCGCCAACGCCCAGGACCGGCTGTGGCTGCACTTCACCAGGATGTCCGGCGGTGCGGCCGAGGCACCGGTCATCGTGCGTGGCGAGGGTGCCTACATCTGGGACGCCCAGGGCCGCCGCTACCTCGACGGCCTCGCGGGGCTGTTCGCGGTCCAGGTCGGCCACGGCCGCACCGAACTGGCCGAGGCCGCTGCCAAGCAGATCAACACGCTGGGCTACTTCCCGCTCTGGTCGCACGCGCACCCGGCCGCGATCGAACTGGCCGAGCGCCTCACCGACGCAGCGCCCGGCGACCTGAACAAGGTCTTCCTCACGGTCAGCGGCGGCGAATCGGTTGAGACCGCGTGGAAACTGGCCAAGCAGTACTTCAAGCTCGTCGGCAAGCCGACCAAGCACAAGGTGATCAGCCGCTCGTTGGCCTACCACGGAACGTCCCAGGGCGCGCTGGCCATCACCGGCCTGCCCGGCGCCAAGCAGGACTTCGAGCCGCTGGTGCCCGGCGGCCTCAAGGTGCCCAACACCAACTTCTACCGCGCCCCGGTGCACGCCGACGACTACGTCGCCTACGGCCGTTGGGCCGCCGACCAGATCGCGCAGGCCATCGAGTTCGAAGGCCCCGACACCGTGGCCGCGGTGTTCCTGGAACCGTTGCAGAACACCGGCGGCTGCTTCCCGCCGCCGCCCGGCTACTTCGAGCGGGTCCGCGAGATCTGCGACGAGTACGACGTGCTGCTGGTGTCCGACGAGGTGATCTGCGCCTTCGGCAGGCTCGGCCACGACTTCGGCTCCAACCGCTACGGCTACCAGCCCGACCTGCTCACCACCGCGAAAGGCCTCACCTCGGGCTACGCCCCGCTGGGCGCGGTGTTCATCAGCGACCGGATCGCCGAACCGTTCCAGCACGGCACGACCACGTTCATGCACGGCTCCACCTACGGCGGCCACCCGGTCTCCTGCGCGGTCGCCCTGGCCAACCTGGACATCTTCGACCGCGAAAACATCTATCAGCACGTGCTGTCCAATGAGGACGCTTTCAAGTCCACTTTGGACAAACTGCTGGATCTGCCGATCGTCGGCGACGTGCGCGGTGCCGGGTACTTCTACGGTATCGAGCTGGTGAAGGACAAGTCGACCAAGGAGAGCTTCACCGCCGAGGAGTCCGAACGCGTCCTGCGCGGCTATGTTTCCAAGGCGCTGTGGGAGTCGGGCCTGTACTGCCGGGCCGACGACCGGGGCGAGCCGGTGGTGCAGCTCTCGCCGCCGCTGATCTGCGACCAGTCGCACTTCGACGAGATGGAGCAGATCCTGCACGGAGTCCTCGACAAGGCCTGGACCCTGCTCTGATCGCTGCTGCTAGCGTCGAACCTCGTGACTGCTTCCCTCGACACGATCCGGGTTGCCTACGACGGGATCCTCGATCGGTACGTCGCGCTCATCAAGGCGATGGCCCGCAATCCGTTGGACGATGCGCTGATCGACGCGTTCACCGAGCTCGCTGGTGACGCCGGCCCCATCGCGGACCTCGGTTGCGGTCCGGGCTGGCTCACCGCGGACCTCGCATCGCGTGGGCACGAGACGTTCGGGATCGATCTCTCCCCCGAGATGATCCAGCACGCTCGCGCCACCTATCCCGAGCTGCGGTTCAGTGTCGGCAGCATGACCGCACTCGACCTGCCGGACGGCGGACTGGCCGGGATCGTGTCCTGGTACTCCCTCATCCACACCCCGCCCGCCGACCTGCCCACGATCCTGGCCGAATTCCATCGCGTCCTCGCGCCCGGCGGGTACGTCCTCGTCGGGTTCTTCAGCGGTGCCGACCTCGACGACGAACCGCGCGAGTTCGACCACCGAGTCACGCCCGGCTACCGCTGGTCGACCGCGCGAATGGCCGGTCTGCTGGCCGAGTCCGGACTGGTCGAGGTCGCCCGGATGGTGCGGGAACCGGTTGAGGGCGAACGGATCCTGCGCGGTTACGTCATCGCCCGCAAGCCCGCGCTTCAGGACAGCATCGGGTAGCGGCCGGAGCGGAGCAGGCCCACGATCGCCTCGGTTTTCTCCTTTGGCGCGGCATAGTCGGGATGGCTGCGCAGCACGGTCGCGGCGTCGTGCAGTTCGTGCATCTGCCGCTGCCCGGCCGCGACCGCCGCGGTGGTGGGATGGGTGGCGAAAACGGGTCGGCGCGCGTTGATGGTGCCGCGCTCGATCCCGGTGTTCACCCGGCGCGCGCAGCGGCACGGCTTGGCCGGGTTGACCAGGCCGCAGGTGGACGTCATGAACGCGCGGATCCGTTGCCTGGCACGAGCCAGACGTTGTCGGTAGGCGGCCGGGCTGATCTCCAGGATCCAGCCCGCTTCCTCACTGGACAGTTCGAACACATCGCCGAGCACGAACGTGGCCCGTTCGGCGCGGTCAAGGCATTGCAGCATCGCCTGGGTGCAGCCGAGCCGGACCTCGGTGGCGAGCAGCTCCGCCTCGGGGCCCGCGTAGTCGGCCGGAGCGGTGCCGATGGCGAGGTCGGCGCCGAGGCTCTCGAAGCTGATCTCGCGGCGCTCGTAGGGATTGCGACGCAGGTTGAGCAGATAGTTCATGGCCAGCCGGTACGCCCAGGTGAGCAGCGCGGCCTCGGCCCGCCAGGACGCGAGCCGGGTGATGACCTTGATCAGGATCTCCTGGACCGCGTCCTCGGCATCGGCAGGGCGGCCGACCATGCGCAGGGCGAGCCGGTAGATCGGGTCCTGGAGCTGCCGCACGATCTCGGCCAGCGCGTCGGCGTCGCCCTCGATCGCCCGCGCGACCAGTGGCGCGTCGAGTTCGGTCACCGTGCCTCCTGCTTGCTCAGCCAGTCCGCGATCGCCCGACCGATGGCGTCGGGCTGGTCCTCGGGAGCATGATGCCCGGCCGGACCGACAGGAACGACGGTCAGCGCGGCGATGTGCGCCCGGGCCCAGTCGACCATTGCCGGCGGGATCAGGTTGCCGGGTTCGGCGGTGAGCAGCAGTTTGGGGGTCTCGACGCTCGCGGCCAGCCAGTCGTCGTAGGCGGTGAATCGCGCCGCGACGTCGGCCGGGGTGCCGTCCAGCGGGATTTCCCTCGGCCACTGCAACAGCGGGCGCCGCGCCGCGCGGTCCGGGTAGGGGGCGCGGTAGGTGTCGAGGTCGGCGTCGCTGATGCCGGGACTGGTGGCGCGCAGGCCGGTCTCGATGAACCAGTTGTCGTCCAACGCCATCTGTTCGCCCGCGCCCGGTGTGCGCAGCGCGCGGAAGAAGTCGACGGCGCGACTTGGGTACTCGGCCCAGGTCATCGGACGCAGGAACGTCTCCAGCAACGCGATGCCGCGCACTCGATCGGGATGACGGGCGGCCCGGTCCATGGCGAGCGCGCCGCCCCAGTCGTGGCCGACGAGCACCACGTTGTCCAGGCCGAGCAGGTCGAACCAGGCGTCGAGGTAGCGGGCATGGTCGGCGAAGCGGTAGCCGATGTCCGGCTTGCCCGACGCGCCCATGCCGATCAGGTCGGGCGCGATGCACCGGGCCTGGCCTGCGACGTGCGGGATGACGTTGCGCCACAGGTGCGACGAGGTGGGATTGCCGTGCAGGAATACGACGGGCTCGCCCTCGCCCGATTCGGTGTGTGCGAGGTAGGAGTCGAGAATCTGTGTTGTTGGCATGCTGGGTTGGACACCGGGCGGTCAGGCCCTGTGACAGGTTCCCGCGACATTTCTCAGCGCGCCGAGAAAAGGCCCGACCTGGTCGACCGAGCCGCTGACGCGGGATCAACTGGCGAGCATCGGCTGGAAGCGCCGGCGGGATTGTCCGATTCGGCCAATCAATTCCATTATTATCGGCTCACTTGTGACAACCGCATTCTGTGGGGCGGCTACGATGCCGTTTACCACTGCCGCAGCTAGATATCTCCATTGTTGGAGGCGAGGTACGAGACGTTCGAAAAGCTCTCGCGGCATTTCGTCGACACGTTTCCGCAGCTTGGCGAGGTCCGGTTCACGCATCGCTGGGGTGTCGTCATCGACACGTCGACCCGCTTCTGCGCGTTCGACGGGACCGCGCACCGAGGCCGGGTCGCTTACGCGCTCGGGGACGCGGTGGGCCTCGGTTTCACCTCATAAAGCCACCCGCCCAACAGAAAATGAAGAAGGGAGAGTGAAGTGATCAGGTTTGCCATTTCGACAACGGTCGACCGCACCCCGCCGTGGCGCCGCCACGCCAGCTGAGGGTTGGCACCGCACCGGGCCGTCGCTCCCTGCCCCGACGGCCCGGCAACGTCGATCGATCCGCTCAGTGGACCGCGCGCTCCGTGGCCGTCGCACCACCCAGTGTGACCTTTGGTGATTTTTTGGCCCTTCTGGTGATGGTGTGTGACGGATGCGCAAGGCGGGTGCGGCGGCGCAAAGGGGATCGGGGACAGACGTGATCGAGAGTTCGACTATGACCGACGTTGCGGAGTCGGCCGGACTGACCAGCGCCGAACGGCGCGAGGCCGAGGCCGGTTTGGGGAGTTCGGGCGGGCGCGGAGTGCTTGAGGGAGCCTTCGCCCTGCTGACCGCGCTCGGCGCGGCCGACCAGGCCGGGCTGACCGCGTTGGCCATGGCCAGCGGGCTGCCCAAGGCGACAACGCATCGGCTGCTCGACCAGTTGATCGCGGTCGGCGCGGTGGAGCGCGCGGGCGGCGAGTACCGGATCGGGCCGACGATGTTCCAGTTGGGCCTGCACTGGCAGCCACACCCCCGACTGATCGACTCGTGCGCAGGGCCGATCCATGATTTCGCCCGCACCTCGGGGGCGACGGTCGCGGTGTGCGTGCTGCGGATGGGTCAGCTGATCGCGGTGTCGGTCGCACCCGGCGACATCGTGATGGACACCCCGATGCGCGCGGGCGGGTTGCTGCCGTGGGCGACCGCGGCCGGTCGGGTGCTGCTGGCCAACTCCTCGACGCCGACCAGCATTCCGCGCGCCAACCCGATGGCCTGGGCGCGGCACGCGGCGGAGATCCGCGAGCGCGGCATGGCGTTCGACCGGGAGAAGGTGCTGCCCGGCATCTGGTGCGTCGCCGTGCCGATGCGCCAGCGCGACGGCGAGGTGATCGCCGCGCTGGCCGCGCTCGTGCCGCCCGGCTCCCCGCTGACCGCGATCGGCGACGCACTGCACCGGATCGGCCAGACCATCACCGGCAACCTCGCCGGTCGGCCGTCGAGCATGGCTAGCTGACCGAGATGACGGAGGTGACGGAGATGACGGACACGAACGACGCCGTCGACGTGCTGATCGTCGGCGGCGGGCCGGTCGGGCTGACCGCGCGGGCGCTGCTGGCCCGTTGGGGTACGCGGACGCTGCTCGTCGAGAAATACCGCAAGCTTTCGCCGTTTCCCCGGTCGCGGCTGGTGAACGTGCGCTCGATGGAGATCTTTCGCGGACTCGGCCTCGCCGAACAGATCGCCGCGCTGGCGTTCCCGCCAGCCTACGGCCGGGTCAGTTTCCGCGAGACCCTGCTCGATCAGGACTTCGCCAGCGACGCCATGGTCGGGATCAACGCGCCGATCCCGGAAAGCCCTGCGCTGGGCGCGGTCACCTCGCAGGACCGGCTGGAACCGACCCTGCTCGGCGCGACCGACGCGCCGGTCCGGTTCGGCGCCGAACTCGTCGACCTGATCGAGGAAGCCGAGCACGTCGTCGCGGTACTCGTCGAGGACGGCAAGCAGACGCGGGTCCGGGCGCGCTACGTGCTGGCCGCGGACGGCGCGAACTCGACCGTCCGGCAACGGCTCGGGATCGGCACCACCGGCCCCGGCGCGCTCGCGCGTACCACCACCGTCCTGTTCGACGCGGACCTGGAACGCTGGTCGGCCGAGCATCCGGCGGGCGCCATCTTCACCTCGCACGGGTCGTTCGGCCCGCTCTATCCCGAGGGTGGCTGGTTCTGGAGCGCGAACGGCCAGGACGAGACCGAAGACACCGACTGGGCCGCGGCGGTTTCGCGGGCCATCGGCGACGGCGACATCCCGGTCAAGGTCTCCCGCGCGCAGCAGTGGGTGGTGAACGCGTTCATCGCCGAACGCTTCCGGCACGGCCGGGTCCTGCTGGCCGGCGATGCCGTGCACGCGGTCCCGCCGATCGGCGGCATGGGCATGAACACCGGCCTCGCCGACGTGCACAACCTGTGCTGGAAGCTGGCCGGCGTGCTGCGTGGCTGGGCCGGGCCTAGCCTGCTGGACACCTACGAGCCGGAACGCCAACCGGTTGCCGCGCAAACGCTTGAGCAGACCGTTGCCAACACCCGACTGCTCATGCAGGCGGTGCAGCGCCGCCAGGAGCAGCTGAAGGCGGGCGACATCGACGGCGCGGTCACGGTGCCCTGGTCGGACCGGTACTTCAACCAGCTCGACCTGGTGCTCGGCGTGCGGTACTCATCGTCGGCCGTGCTCACCGACTCGGCGGGACATCGCCTGCCGCACCAGTGGCTGGCCGAAGGGCGCTCAAGCCTCGACGCGGTCGGCGAATGGTTCACCCTGTTCACCCCGGATCAGGCCGATCGCCGGACGTCCGGCTGGCCGCTGCGCGTCGAGTCGCTGCCCGGCGCGGAGGGCGCGCTGCTGGTCCGACCGGACGGGCACGTCGCCGCGCGGTGGTCGACGACACCGGACGACGCAACGCTGGCGCAGGCGCTGGCCGCCGTCACCGGCGCCGATTAGTCGACGGTCGCGTCGGCCTGTGTTTTCGCGGCCGCGACACGGCCGGTGTGCCGGATCCAGAGCAGGCCGAGGATGGGCAGCACTACCGGGATGAAGA
This sequence comes from Pseudonocardiaceae bacterium, assembly GCA_036500685.1. Lineage (GTDB taxonomy): Bacteria > Actinomycetota > Actinomycetes > Mycobacteriales > Pseudonocardiaceae > CAJCJE01. The sequence goes on from DASYBO010000570.1 coordinate 11,229, forward strand.
AGTAGCCGTCGCCGTAGACCGACCAGACGGTGGCGTCCGGGAAGGCGCTGGGCGCGAGCACGCTGGCGGTGCCGACCGCGAGCACGCCGACCAGTTCGACCGAGCAGGAGATCACCGCGACTCGGCGCGAGGCAGCGCTGGCGCGGCCAAGGCACACCGTGGCCACGATGTACACGACCGCGGCGAAGGCAGACAGGACGTAGGCCAACGGCGCTCGGTCGAACTGCATGAGGATCTGCACGACGGACCGGGAGGTCGCGCCGAGCGCGAACACCGCGTACACGGCGATCAGCACGCGGCCCGGGCCGCTGCGGGTCGTCTCGGCCAGTTTTTGTTGATCAGACAAGGCTACCTGCCCACACTTGGTTCATCCGCAAGATCATCACCGGCACCACGAGGCAGGCGACGAGGAGCACGCCAACGCCCCACCGGCTGCGCTCGGTCCGCGCCCACCATGCCGCGGCCGGAAGGATCAGCAGCGAACCGATGAGGTAGCAGACGAACGTGACGTTCTCGATGGGCCGGTGGTCGCCGGCCAGCGCGACGAGGCCCAGCACGGCCTGGACGAGCAGACCCAGTTCGACAACGCCGAGGAAGCCCAGCAGGACCACGAGGCCGGCCGGACGTTTGAGCAACAACAGGACAAATGACCACAACGCGCCGGCCACCGCGGCAAGCGTGAGCACAGTGGCGAACACCGGGGCGGTCATGGTTGCCAATTATCGGCCACCGCAGGTCCTCGACCTGCGCCGGGGCCGCCTGCGGCGCGCGATCGCTTGCTCGCCGGCAGCTTTTTGCATTATTGCGTAAACATATTACCTTTTTTCACAGATGTATTGCGGCAATGTGTCGGACGTCGTTACGATTCCCGGCAACGATCTCGGTCCAACCGGCCAGCGGCCACCGGTGCGACCCACTCCGTCGGCATCGACCCGACTCCGAGCCTGGCAGCAGCTAAAACGCGTGCGGTTTCCCGGCGCCCCCAACCCGTCCACGGGGTGACGCCGAACAGCGGCGCGTTCATAGGGAGAGGATTCCACATGGGAGTCTCGCGTCGTAGCTTCCTGGGCACGGTGGCCGCGGGGGCCGCGATCGGAGCTTTGTCCACATCGGAATTAGCGAACGCGCAACCGTTAACCGTTGACAGGCCGCAGGCGAGTCCGGCCGGTGACGTGGTCGGCAAGATAACCGTTGGCTACCAAGGCTGGTTCGCCTGCATCGGCGACGGCGCGCCGATCAACGCATGGTGGCACTGGAGCCAGAACGAAGGCCAGGCACCGTCGCCGAGCAACACCAACATCAAAGCCTGGCCGGACATGTCGGAATATACGAAGGGCTATCAGACCGGATTCGCGAACTGCAACAACGGCCAGCCGGCGACGCTTTTCTCCTCCTACGATCAACAGACGGTGAACACACACTTCCTGTGGATGCAGCAGAACGGCTGCGACACGGCGGCCCTGCAACGGTTCAACCCGAACGGCAGCGAAGGTCCGACCAGGGACGCGATGGCCACCAAGGTCCGCACGGCAGCGGAAACGTACGGCCGCAAGTTCTACATCATGTACGACGTGACCGGTTGGACCAACATGGCCAGCGAGATCACCGTCGACTGGCAGAACAAGATGTCCGCGCTCACCTCGTCATCGGCCTACGCCCGCCAGAACGGCAAACCAGTCGTGTGCATCTGGGGCTTCGGCCTCGATGACCCCAACCACCCGTGGGCGGCGTCGGACTGCCTGAACGTGGTCAACTGGTTCAAGAACGCGGGCTGCTACGTGATCGGCGGCGTCGCAAGGGAATGGCGCTCAGGCAACAACGGTTCCCGCGCCGGCTTCGCCGACGTCTACCACGCGTTCAACATGATCTCGCCGTGGATGGTCGGCGCGATCGGCACCGTTGGCGACTCGGACTACTACTACACCGCGGACAACGTGCCGGACGTCGCCGACTGCCAGTCGCACGGCATCGACTACCAGCCCTGTGTGCTGCCCGGTGACGTGTCGCTGCACCAGCGCGTGCACGGCGACCTGATGTGGCGCCAGTTCTACAACATGGTCCGAGCCGGCGCGCAGGGCATCTACATCTCCATGTTCGACGAGTACGGCGAGGGCAACCAGATCGCCAAGACCACCCCGACCCAGGCAACCGTGCCCGGCGGGTCCGGACTGCTCTCGCTGGACGAGGACGGCACCGCCTGCTCGTCGGACTACTACCTGCGGTTGACCAACGACGGCGGCCGGATGCTCAAGGGCCAGATCGCGCTCACCGCGACCCGACCCACCGCGCCCAACGGCTCCAACGGCGGAGGCGGCGGGAACACCGACCTGGCCCAGGGATCGGCAACCGCCGACAGCAGCCACACCCAGAACTACGGCAGCGGCAACGCGGTCGACGGAAACACCAGTACCTACTGGGAAAGCGCGAACAACGCGTTCCCGCAATGGTTGCAGGTCGACCTCGGTGCCAGCACGAGCATCTCGCGCATCGTCCTCGAGCTGCCGCCCTCGACGGCATGGGGCGCGCGAACCCAGACGTTCTCGCTGCTGGGCAGCACCGACGGCGCGAACTTCTCGACCATCGTCGGCTCGGCGCCGCACACGTTCGACCCGGCCTCCGGCAACACCGTGACGATCACGCTGACCCCGACCACCACCCGGTACCTACGGCTCAACTTCACCGCCAACACGGGCTGGCCGGCAGGCCAGTGCTCGGAGTTCGGGGTCTACGCGACCTGAGTGACGGCGTCGGGCCGGTGAGATCCCCGCTCACCGGCCCGACGCGGCTGTCAACGTTCACCGCCGGTCTTCGTCGGTTCGAGCAGGACCAGCGGGATCTGGCGTTCGGTGTTCTCCTGGTAGCCGGCGTACTGCTTGCCGACCGCGACCACCTTCGGCCACAGTCGCGCGCGCTCATCCTCGTCGGCGACGCGGGCGGTCATCTGCGCCTGCGGTTGGCCGCCGAACACCACTCGAACCTCCGGGTTGGCCCGCAGGTTGTGCAGCCAGGCCGGGTTCTGGTCGCCGCCGCCGCGCGAGGCGACCACCACGATCGTGCCGTCCTCCTGCACCGGTGAGGTCAACAGCACGCTGCGGGGCTCACCGCTCTTGCGGCCGATGGTGGTCAGCTCGACGATCGGCATGGAGCCGGCCGACCAGCCGGCCTTGCCGCCACTCACCCGCTGGACCGTCCGGTGGAGGGCGTTTATGGTCTTGAAAACGAAGTCGCTCGGCACGGTCAGGAATCTACTTGACTCTCCCCCTACTGGAGCCATGAGCGTCTTTCTCATGACAACAACAGCGACAACTTTGCCCGGCCCCATCGCCGCGTACCTGACCGCCAAACAGAACCACGACGTCGACGCCCTGCTCGCCACGCTCAGCGAGGACGCGGTGATCACCGACGAGGGCACCCACTATCGAGGCGCGGACGCGATCCGCGAGTGGAACCAGAAGGCCAGCACCGAGGTGGCCGCCACCTACGCGATCCGCGAAGCGGTGCGACTGCTCGACCGGACCGTGGTCGCGGTCGAGGTGGCCGGCAACTTCCCTGGCAGCCCGGTGACCCTGTTCTTCCACTTCACCCTGCGCGCGGACAAGGTCGCCGCGCTGACGATCCTGGCCTGAGCGGAGCTCATCATGGAGGAGGAATTCGCCGGCAAGCGAGTGCTGGTGACCGGCGGGACGCGCGGCATCGGCGCGGCGGTGAGCAGGCGCTTCGCCGACGCGGGCGCACAGGTGATCAGCGCCGCCCGGTCCGAACCGGCCGAACCGGCACCCGGCCTTTTCGTGCGCGCCGACGCCAGCACGGTCGAGGGAACCGACACGATCGCCCGGTTCGCCGTCGACGAACTGGGCGGGATCGACGTGCTCGTGCACAATCTCGGCGCTTCGCTGCACCGCGACGGTGGTCTGCTCGGCTACGACGACGCTGCCTGGCAGGCGATGTTCGACACCAACCTGTTCGCGGCTGTGCGGATCGACCGCGCGCTGCTGCCGTCGATGTTGGCGCAGGGCGCCGGGGTGATCGTGCACGTGTCGTCGGTGGCGTGGCGGCTGCCCGGACCGGAATTGGCCACATATGGGGCGGCCAAAGCGGCGCTCACCTATTACAGCAAGAGCCTGTCAGCGGCCTTCGCTGACAAGGGAATTCGGGTCAACACACTGACGCCCGGCTACATCGACACCAGCGGCGCGCACCAGCGGGAGGAGCGGCTCGCCCTGGACGCTGGCATCGATATCGCGGCCGCCCGCCAGTCCATCATGAGCGGCCTCGGCGGCATTCCACTCGGCCGGGCGGGCCAGCCGGAGGAAGTGGCCGAGGTTGTCGCGTTCCTCGCATCGGGGCGGTCGTCCTACCTGGTCGGCGCCGAACTGATCGTGGACGGCGGCGTCACCAGGACCGTCTAGCCGAAAAGGCCGATCACGATGGCCACCCGTTCCTCCTGGTGCTCCGGCCGCATCCGGCCGCTGGCCAGCAGCACCGCGATGCCGTGCAGCGCGCTCCAGAACACCTCGGTCAACGCGCCGAGGTGCCGGCCTGCCGGGGTCAGCACCTTGCTCAGCTCGGCGAAGGATTCCTTGAGCGGGAGGGGAGCTTGCTCGGTCGCGAACGGCAGGCCGGTGGTGAGGGTGAACATGGCCTGGTAGACGGCGGGGTGTTCGACGGCGAAGGCCAAGTAGGCGCGGGCCGCGCGGCCGACCGCGACCCGGCCCGGCGGGGTGTCGGCGACGGCCGCGCGCAGCCGGTCGGTCAGGTCGGCGATGCCGCCGACGGCGACCGCGTCCACGATCGCGTCCTTGCCGGCGAAATGGCTGTACAGCACGGGTTGGCTGTACTCGACCCGGTCGGCGAGGCGACGGGTGGTGACCGCGTCCCAACCCTGTTCCTCGGCGAGTTCACGCGCGGCGTCGACGATCAGTTCGGCTCGCTGGGCCAGCTCGCGCTGTCGTCGTTCGGAGATGGACACCACTGAATCCTAGCAGCGCTAGACCTCCGAGCGCCGTTCATGCTAGCGTCTGTCTAGTTTCTAGCGTTGCTAGATTCTCTAACGAAGACAGAGCCTGAGGGGTTCATCATGCTTGTGCACATCGCGGACGGCATCGTCGGCTTGGTCGGGGTGGGCATCATCGCCATCGGCATCCGCTTCATGCTCCAGCCGCAGGCCGCTGCCACCGGGTACGGCGTCAGCGCTCCGCCCGGACCGGGCGTCTACGCCTACCTGTGCGTGAAAGGACTGCGGGACATCACGCTCGGCCTGGCCACCCTGGGCCTGCTGTTCGTGGCCTCGCCGCACATCCTCGGGCTGTTGATCATCCTAGAGGCGGTGTCGCCGATCGGGGACGCGGTGATCGTGTTGGCCAACAAGGGCAAGCCCGCGGTCGCGCTCGGCGTGCACGCCGCGACCGCCGCGGTGATGATCGCATTCGGCATCGTGCTATTGGTCAGCTGACCAGATCGGCCGGACTGTCCATTGTGGTCAGGGCCGCGACGAAATCGCGCGGCGCGTCCGCGGTGACGTGCAGGGTGGTGACCCGGTCGGTGACGCGCAGGCCGCCAAGGCGCAGCGGGACTTCCGGGTCGAGGTCGATGGCCACGGTGGTGTCGCCGGAGCAGAACACGCCGCGACCGGTGGCGTCGACCATCAGTTTGCCGCTCTTGGACTGGCCCCCGCCGACCATCCGCGCACGTCGAACGGCGGCTCGGTCGACGATCAACTCGGCGAGGTAGGCGTGCCGCAGGCGCAGCACGTCGGCCTCGATCCGATGCGGGAGCACGATCATCGACGCGTACAGGCCCAGGATCCAGATCATCGTGTACATGTCGAGCCCGAAGATCGTCCAGACCCACCACCTGCTGCCGAAGATCACCAGTAGCACCAGGTGGGTACCGATGCCTTCCAGGGCGCCGAGGGCGAAGAACGTGTAGACCGGGATCTTCTTGGCGCGGTGGTAGGCGAAGGAACCGGGCGCGTTGGCCTGGTGGCGCCGCAACATCCAGCGCAACAGGCTGGCCAGCATGCGCGGCTCCTTGCCGAGCAGTTCGGCCAGGTTCGGTTTGCCCTCGACACCGGCCCTGACTAGTCGCGTACTGACTTCACTATCCACGACGTTCACTATATAGCATCGTGGCATGATCGGGCTCGTGACTGAGGAACGGGATCGTGACCAGACGGGCCGGGCTCGCAATGCCCGGCCCCGCGACGGCCTCGGCCGACCGCTCCCCTACGGCAGCGCGGGTGTCGAGCGCTACCCGGAAGGGATCCAGCGCAGCCCGGCCGACTCGCTCACCGAGGCACAGCGACTGCTCGACGAGCACAAACCCTTCCACGCCCACGAAGTTCTCGAAGACGCCTGGAAGGGCGCGCCCGAACCGGAACGGGAACTCTGGCGCGGCCTTGCCCAACTCGCGGTCGGCCTGACCCACGCGGCGCGCGGCAACCCGACCGGCGCGGCAGCCCTGCTCACCAGGGGCGCGGCCAATATCCGGCCCTACGCGGATCGGCCGCCGCATCGGATCGATGTCGCCGGACTCCTCGACTGGGCCGACCGGTTGGCCCAGGAACCGGACGAGGTCAACTGGCCGCTGTTGCGGGCGGGCGGATGAAGGTCAGCCGGCAGGCGTACGGGCCTGAGCCGGATCAATATTTCGAGCGCTATCTGCCCGATGAAACCGCGAGCCCGGGCACGGTGCTGGTCATTCATGGCGGGTTCTGGCGGCCGGAGTTCGACGCGTCACTGGGCAGGCCGCTCGCGACCGATCTGGCCGAACGCGGTTATTCCGTTGCCAATCTGGAGTATCGGCGGCCGGAGCGGGACGGTTGGCGAGAGATCTTTCCCGATGTGCTCGCCGGCATCGCGGCGCTGGGCACCGCGAACGTGGTCGCGGTCGGGCATTCGGCCGGCGCGCAACTGGCCGCCTATGCGGCCGCGCGGGTGCCGCTGGCCGGGATCGTCGCTCAGGCCGGGCTGCTCGACCTGGCCGGCGCCGTGCGGGATCGGGTCGGCGGGCGGTCGGTGTTGAAGCTGCTCGGCGGGACGCCCGATGAGGTTCCCGAGCGCTATCGGGAAGCCGATCCGATCGTGCTGGCGCCGTTGGGCATCCCTGTCGTGTGTGTCCACAGTAGAGCGGACGACTGGGTGCCGATCGCGCAGTGCGAGGCCTACGTGGCCACCGGCGGCGCGGCCGAACTGATCGAGGGGCCCGGCG
>DASYBO010000571.1:0-4860 GCA_036500685.1 Pseudonocardiaceae bacterium
CTGGCGATCATCCAGCAGGCGAGTCCACTGGTGACCGCGCTGCTGGTCGCCGGCGCGGGCGGTTCGGCGATCTGCGCGGACATCGGCGCGCGCACCATCCGCGAAGAGATCGACGCCATGGAAGTCCTCGGCGTCTCCCCGATCCAGCGGCTGATCGTGCCCCGCGTGCTCGCCGCCATGCTGATCGCGTTGCTGCTCAACGGCATGGTGTCGGTGGTCGGCGTGCTCGGCGGCTACTTCTTCAACGTGATCCTGCAACACGGCACGCCCGGCGCGTACCTGGCCAGCTTCTCCGCCCTCGCCCAACTGCCCGACCTGTGGATCGGCGAGATCAAGGCGGTGATCTTCGGGTTCATCGCGGGCGTTGTCGCGGCCTATCGGGGGCTTCATCCGGCCCCCGGGCCGAAGGGCGTCGGTGAGGCGGTCAACCAGTCCGTCGTCATCACGTTCCTGCTGCTGTTCCTGGTGAACTTCGTGCTCACCGTCATCTACCTGCAGCTCGTCCCGTCGAAGATCGGCTGAGGGTCATGACTTCGGTATCAGAGCGGGCCCGCAGGGTCGCCAACCGTCCATTGCAGACGTTGGACACCCTTGGCGACCAGATGAGCTTCTACGTGCGCACCCTGGCCTGGGTGCCGCGCGCGCTGCGCCGCTACTTCAAGGAGATCCTGCGGTTGCTGGCCGAGGTCAGCTTCGGCAGCGGAGCCCTCGCGGTGATCGGCGGCACGATCGGCGTGATGGCCGGCCTGACCCTGTTCACCGGCGTCGTCGTCGGTATCCAGGGCTACACGGCGTTGAGCCAGATCGGCACCGCGGCCTTCACCGGCTTCATCTCGGCCTACTTCAACACCCGCGAGATCGCGCCACTCGTCGCGGGCCTCGCGCTCTCGGCCACGGTCGGCGCCGGTTTCACCGCGCAACTCGGCGCCATGCGGATCTCCGAGGAGGTCGACGCACTTGAGGTCATGGGCATCCCGTCGCTGCCCTACCTGGTGACAACGCGTGTCATCGCGGGTTTCATCGCCGTCATCCCGCTGTACGTGTTGGGCCTGTTGACTTCCTACGTGGCCTCCCGCGAGATCACCGTCTACTTCAACGGCCAGTCGCCTGGCACCTACGACCACTACTTCAACCTGTTCCTGCCACCGGTGGACGTGTTGTGGTCCTTCGGCAAGGTGCTGGTGTTCAGCGTGGTGATCATCATGACGCACTGCTACTTCGGCTACCGCGCCAGCGGCGGCCCGGCCGGCGTCGGCGTCGCGGTCGGTAGAGCCGTGCGGACCGCGATCGTCGCGGTCACCCTGGTCGACTTCTTCCTCAGCCTCGCCATCTGGGGCACCACGACCACCGTGAGGATCACGGGATGAGCGCGAAGGAGAACAAGCGATGAGCAGGGGAGCGCTGAGCACAGTGCGCCGCAGGCTGCTCGGGGTGGCGCTGATCGTCCTGGTCGCCGCCTTCTTCGCGGTGACGATCCTGTTCTACAACAAGACGTTCACCACGACCGTGCCGATCACTCTCGACGCGGACAGCGCAGGCAACCAGTTGCAGATCAACTCCGATGTCGAGGTGCGCGGCGAAATCGTCGGCAGTGTCCAGTCCGTGAACTCCTCCGGCGAGGGCGCGGTGCTGCAACTGGCCATGGACCCGGCCAAGATCGGCACGATCCCGGCCAATGTGACCGCGGAGCTGCTGCCCAAGACGCTGTTCGGTGAGACCTATGTGGACCTGGTGATTCCGGACGCGCCCTCGTCGGATCATTTGGCCAGCGGCACGACCATCAGCCAGGACCGCTCCTCCACGGGTGTCCAGATCGAGCAGGTGCTCAACAACCTGATGCCGGTCTTGCAGGCGGTGCAGCCGCAGAAGCTCTCGGCCACGCTGACCGCGGTGGCCACCGCGTTGCAGGGTCGCGGCCCCGAACTCGGCCAGACCCTGGACCAGCTGAACTCCTATGTCGGCAAGCTCAACCCGCAGCTGCCCACCCTGGAGCACGACCTGTCCCAATTGGCCGCGGTGTCCAACACCTACAACAAGGCCGCGCCGGACCTGCTCAACGCGCTGAACAACCTGACCGGCACCTCGCAGACCATCGCCAGCGAACAGAACAACCTGGAAACGCTGTACTCGACGCTGACCAACACCTCGGACAACCTGCAGAACTTCTTGCAGGCCAACGAGAAGAACATCATCGGGGTGTCCACCCAGACGCTGCCCTCGCTGAAGGTGTTGGCCCGCTACGCGCCCGAGTTCCCGTGCTTCCTGCGGCAGATGGCGGACCTGGTGCCCAAGGTGAACAAGGCCTTCGGTGTCGGCACCGACCAGCCCGGTCTGCACGCGAAGATCGAGATCACCATCAACCGAGGCCCGTACGTGCCCGGCCAGGATGGTCCGGCCTATACGGACAATCGCGGGCCGCGCTGCTACGACTTCAACCCCCCGCCCAACCCGTTCCCGCAGTATCCGCCGGACGGTCCGATCAAGGACGGTTCGAGCTCGCCGGCCGCCGCGAACACCGCGAACACCGGCCTGCTGCCGCCCACCAACGCGCAGAGCGCGCTGGGTAACACCTCCCCGCAGGCGGCCACCGTCGGCAAGTCCGGCCTGGCCAACTCACCGTCCGAGGAGAACTTCATCGCCGGCATCCTGGCCGCGCAGAACGGCGGCGACACGCAGTCCATCCCGAACTGGTCCAGCTTCCTGGTCGGGCCGCTGCTGCGCGGGGCGGAGGTGAGCGTGCAGTGAAGAGCATTGCCCCCGCCCTGACCAAGTTGCTGATCTTCGTGGTGATCACCGTCGGTGCCACGGCCATGCTCGGCCTGACCATCGCCAACGTGAACATCGGCGGAGCCGCCGACTACTCGGCCCGCTTCAGCGACGTCACCTCGCTCAACGTCGGCGACGACGTGCGCATCGCCGGTGTGAAGGTCGGCCAGGTCGACAACATCAACGTGGTCGACCGGCAGCAGGCCCAGGTCGGGTTCAGCCTGGAGAACGGGATCAGCCTGCCGGTCACGGTCACCGCGGTGATCAAGTTCCGCAACCTGGTCGGCCAGCGCTACATCGAACTCGACCGAGGCCCCGGCTCGATGACCGGCGACCTCACGCCCGGCTCGACCATCCCGCTGGACCGTACCCAGCCCGCGCTGGATCTGACCGAGCTGTTCAACGGGTTCAAGCCGCTGTTCCAGGCGCTGTCTCCGAACGACGTCAACCAGCTCTCCTACGAGATCATCCAGGTCTTCCAGGGTCAGGGTTCGACGGTCGACTCGCTGCTGGCCAACACGGCCTCGCTGACCTCGACCGTTGCCAACAAGGACCAGGTGATCGGCCAGGTCATCGACAACCTCAACTCGGTGCTGAACACGGTCAACGCGCACACAACGCAGTTGTCCAACCTGATCGTCACGCTCCAGCAGTTGGTCTCCGGCCTCGCCGCGGACCGGCAGCCGATCAGCGACGCGATCGGCTCGCTCGGCCAGCTCGCGAACGCCACCGCCGGCCTGCTGGACCAGGGCCGCGCGCCGTTGCAGGCGGACATCGCGAGCCTGGGCACGCTGGCGACGAACCTCAACGACAGCCAGGCCGTCGTGCAGCACTTCATCCAGTTCCTGCCGACGAAGCTGGCCGCGATCATCCCGACCGCCAGCTACGGCTCGTGGTTCAACTTCTACCTGTGCTCCGCCAGCGGGACGGTCGGGCTGCCGCCGCTCGTCCCGCCGGTCACGCTGCCCGTTGAACCGGTGACGCAGACGAGGTGCAAGCCGTGAAGCCCTTCCGGGAACGCAACCCGTATGCGATCGGGATCATCAGCCTGTCGGTCCTGGTGCTGGTCCTGCTGGCCGCCTTCTACTCCGACAACCTGCCGATCATCGGCGGCGGCACCACGTACTCGGCCGACTTCACCGAGGACGCGGGCTTGCGGACCGGCGACGACGTGCGGATCGCGGGCGTGAAGGTCGGCAAGGTGACGGCGATCGGCCTGGACGGCGACCACGTCAAGGTGTCCTTCCAGGTCAAGAACGCCTGGATGGGCGACCAGAGCACGGCCGACATCAAGATCAAGACGTTGCTGGGCGCCAAGTATCTGGCCGTCGACCCGCAGGGCTCGGCCGCGCTCAACCCGAACGCGGCCATCCCGACCGCGCGGACCACGTCGCCCTACGACGTGCTCGACGCGTTCAGCGGCCTTTCGCGGACCGTCGGCCAGCTGAACACCGACCAGCTCTCGCAGAGCTTCGAGGTGCTGTCGCAGACGTTCGCGAACACCCCGGCGAACGTACGCAGCGCGCTGAACGGGCTCTCGGCGCTGTCGAAGACGATCTCGTCCCGGGACACCCAGCTCGCGCAACTGCTGTCCAACACCGGCCAGCTCAGCCAGACCCTGGCCAGCCGGGACGCCCAGGTGCAGCAGCTGCTCACCGACGGCACGCTGCTGCTCGGCATGCTCCAGCAACGCGAACAGGCCATCGCGACCCTGTTGTCGGGCACCAGGAGCCTGTCGCAGCAGCTCGCCGGGCTCGTCAACGACAACACCAGGCAGCTCAACCCGGTGCTGACCCAGCTCAACCAGTTCACCAACCTGTTGCAGAGCAACCAGGCCAGCCTGGCCAACGGCATCCAGCTGCTGGCGCCGTTCGCCCGGCTGTTCGCCAACACCGTCGGCAACGGGCGCTGGTTCGACAACTACATCTGCGGCCTGATACCGCCCTCCATCGGCCCGATCAACCAGGTGGGGTGTTTGCAGTGACCTTCGCTACCCGAGCGAACCGTGATCTGGCACGGGGCGTCGCGATCGCGTGTGTGCTCGCGCTGGTGGTCGCCGCGGTCGCCTGGTGGATCTTCCAGAGCACGAACACC
>DASYBO010000572.1:0-5189 GCA_036500685.1 Pseudonocardiaceae bacterium
TAGAGCAGTCCGTCGACCCGGCTGCCGCGGCGCAGGAACTGGTCGGTGAAGAACACGCCGAGCCACGGCCCGATCCAATAGGCGATCACCAGCAGGAAATTCTCGTACTTCACGGCCGCGTCCGACAATCCCGACCAGGCAAGGAAGAACCCGAGCACGCCGAACACCAACGCGACCAGCGCGCGGCGGAACGCCATCGGCAGTTTCAGGCCGAGGGTCAGGAACGACATCGCGCCCGAATAGATGTTGAGCGCATTCGCCGACACAGCACCGAGCGCGATGGCCAACAAGGTCAACGCGCCGATGACCGAAGGCAGCTGCCCGGTGAAGGCGCCGGTCGGGTTGTCGGCCGAAGTCCCGCCCGCCGTGACCGACGCCGCGCCGACGACCTCCAGCAATACGCAGGACAGGAACAACCCGGCCGCGGCCCAGCCGCCGACCGCGCGACGACTCGCGTCGGCCGGCAGGTAACGCGTGTAGTCGGTGGCGTAAGGGTTCCAGCCGGCCGCATAGCCGAACGCCGCGCCCGCGGTGAGCAGAAACCCGCCTGGCACCGGCTTTTGCACCGCGCCGGGATGTGTCTTGATCAGGATCAGCACCGACGCGATCACGAACACCACGCCGAGGAAGATGAACGCGTAACGCTCGAAGGCCTGCACCAGGTTGTGGCCGAAGAACGCGACACCGATCTGCACCACCACGATGATGGCCAGGCACAACAACTTCGGCAGGCCGGTCAGCGCGTTGAGCGCGAACGCGCCGCTGACGCTGTTCACCGCGAACCAGCCGATGCCGGCAGTGACCGACATCAGCCCGGCCGGCAGCACATTGCCCCAGAAACCGAAGGCGGCCCTGCTGAGCACCATCTGCGGCACGCCGTAACCGGGCCCGCGCGCCGACAACACGCCGTGCGCCGCCGCACCCAGCGCGGTGCCGATGACGATGGCCAGCACTGCCTGCCAGAAACTCAGCCCGAACACCGCGACCGCGAGCACGCCGACGAAGATCGTGGCGAACTCCAGGTTCGGCGAGGACCAGGTCCACAACAGTTGCAGCGGCGTGCCGTGCCGTTCGGTGCGCGAGATGTACTCGATGCCACCCGGCTCGACCGCGACCACCTTGGTGCCATAGTCGCCCTGCCGCACCGGTTCCGTGGCAACGGCACCGGTCGCTTGTTCAGTCAACGGAGATCGCCGCCAATTTCTCTCGTAGGTACTCGCCCCACACCACCGGTGGATAACTGGTTTTCCCGATCGGTGGCGGGAAGGATTCGATGACCGCGTCGTGGTCGGCCTCGTAGAAGAAGACCAGCGAGAGCAGTTCCTCCTCCGGCGCGTTCTCCGGCGGCGGCAACACCCTGTGCCGGGTGGAGCGCCACCGGTCGCCGGTCCAGCGGGCCATCAGGTCGCCGATGTTGACCGTGAACGCGCTCGGGTCGAACGGCGCGTCAATCCATTCACCGTCCAATGTGTACACCTGAAGGCCGCCGAGGCCGGATTCCCGGTCCAGCACGGTGACGGTGCCGAAGTCGGTGTGCGGTCCGATGCGGAACTGGCCGGGTTCGGGCGGACCGAGCCTGCGCAGGGCCGGATACCAGTTGAGATTGAAGCCGTAGGTCGGATGCTGGAGGTACGCGGCGAAGTGATCGTCGGGCAGGCCCAGCGCGACCGCGCAGATGGACAGCAGTTCGTCGGAGAGCGCGTGCATCTGCCGCAGGTATTCCGAGACCACCGCGCGCATCCGGGGCACCTCGGCCGGCCAGACGTTGGGCGGGAACCAGTCGCGGTCGATGTCGGCATCGCCGGTCGGGGCGTCGGCGGCGAGCGAATAGGACTCCTTGAGGTCGGGCGGGGTCGGGGTGCCCTCGGCGTAGCCGTTGGCCTCCGCGCCCGGCGGGATCCAGCCGCGCCCGCCGACGCCGACCGCGTAGCGAGACTTGACCTCGGGCGGGAGCGCGAAGAACTCGCCGGCCAGTTGGCGGACCTCGGCGCGGAGTTCGTCGCTGACGCCGTGCCCGGTGATCAGCAGGAAACCGGCGGTGCGCAGCGCGCCGTCAATCTGCGCGGCGACCTCGGCCCGCCCGTCGCCACCGGCGAACCAGGGCGTCAGGTCGATGACCGGAACCGGGCCCGTCATGGCGTCTCCTCCTCGATCGGCACACCGATGTCCTCGAACCAGATGTCGGGTCGGCGTTCGATGAACCCGCGCATCAGCTCGACGCAGCGTTCGTCGTCGAGCAGGGTGACGCGCACGCCGTGTTCGGCCAACCAGTCGTGCCCGCCCACGAACGTGCTGGCCTCGCCGATCACCACCGCGCCGATGCCGAACTGGCGCACCAGCCCGCTGCAGTACCAGCACGGCGAGAGCGTGGTGATCATCACAGTGTCCGCGTAGCTCGGCCGACGGCCCGCGTTGCGGAAGGCCGCGGTCTCCGCGTGCATGGAGGGGTCGTCGTCCTGGACACGCCGATTGTGCCCGCGCCCGAGCAGCGTGCCGTCCCGGTGGAACAGGGCCGCGCCGATCGGCACACCGCCCTCGGCATCGCCTGCTCGCGCTTCGGCCACCGCGACGTCGAGCATGGCGGCCACGGCGGGATCAACATCGGGCATGCGCACACCTTGCGGTGCGATGGCGGTTATCGCAACGGTTGGTTCGCTGCGATCAGGTAAAACCTGCTCAGCAGGGCCGTCGTGATCCAGTGACCGGGATGATCGGGCGATCGGCTTTATCATGTCGTGATGACAGCTGTCCGGACTCGCTCGACTCGGCCGCTCACGGCGGCGGTGCTGCGACTGGCCGACCAACCGCTGGTGGCCGACCGCGACGCCGGCCTTGCCGCCGGGTTCGCCGCCACAGTGGACACTCAGCTACGAGTCCTGCTCGACCAGCAGCGCGGAGTCGACGACCTCGACGACCCGGAGGCCGTGCACCAGATGCGGGTGGCCATCCGGCGGATGCGGGTCGCGCTGCGGGCCGGCACGGACACGGTCGGTCCGATCGGTGACGAACTGCGGGCCGAACTGGGTTGGCTCGGCGGCGAACTGGGCACCGTCCGCGACCTGGACGTGCTCGCCGAACGGTTGACCGCCTCGGCCGCCGCCCTCGGCCCCGCCGACGCCGACGGGGTCGGCCAGTTGCTGACAGCGCTGCACAACGGCCGGGTCGCAACCCGCGCGACGTTGCGGGCCGTGCTGGACGACGACCGTTACCGGTCGCTGCTGCGCGCGGTGGCCAGGGTGGTGCGCACCAGTAGCGCCGTCGAGTCGCCGGACGAGGTCGAGGTCGTCGAGCCGCCGACCGATCCGCTGACCCTGGTCGATCGGCCGCTGCGCAAGCTGCGCAGGGCGGTCGCGGCGGCGGGCGGCACGCCGAGCGACGAGCAGCTACACCTGCTGCGCATCAAGGGCAAACGCTTGCGGTATGCCGCTGAGCTGGCCCTCGGCCTGTGCGAACGGCGCCAGCGCAAACCGCTGCGCAAGCTGATCAGCTGTGCCAAGGACCTGCAGGAGGTGCTCGGTGACCACCACGACACGGTGACCGCCGAAGCCTGGCTGCGCGAATCCGGCACCGGCCTGCCAGGGCCCGCGGTGCTGGTCGCGGGCCGCCTCCTGGAGCGGGAGCTGGCCCTGCGTGCCGGCTACGAGAACGAGTGGCCGCTGGCATGGAGGGAACTCGACCAACGCGCCCGCGACCTGGACTGAACCGGACCGGGCTCGACTCAGACCGCGAGGCGAGACACCGCCGCGTCAACGCGCTCGTCCGTCCCGGTCAGCGCGATCCGGACATGCCGGGCACCGGTGGGGCCGTAGAACGTGCCGGGTGCGACCAGGATGCCGCGATCGGCCAGCCAGGACACGGTGTCAAGGGCGGGCTCGTCGCGGGTGGCCCACAGGTACAGGCCGGCCTCGGACTGCTCGATCCGGAAGCCGCCGCACAACAGCGCGGCCCGCAGCACCGCACGGCGGCGGGCGTAGCGCTTGCGTTGCGCGGCGATGTGCTCGTCGTCGCCGAGCGCGGCCGTCATCGCGGCCTGGACCGGACGCGGCATCATCAGCCCCGCGTGCTTGCGCACCTCGAGCAGCCGCCCGACCAGCGCGGGGTCGCCGGTGACGAACCCGGCCCGATAACCGGCCAGGTTCGACGACTTGGACAGCGAGTGCACGGCCAGCAACCCGTCGAACGAGCCCTGGCTCACCGACGGATGCAGCACAGAAACCGCTTCGGCGTCCCAGCCGAGCGAGAGGTAGCACTCGTCGGAGGCGATCACCGCGCCGGTCTCCCGAGCGAACTCGACGACCTTGCGCAGATGCCCGACCGGCAGCACCTTGCCGGTCGGGTTGGCAGGCGAGTTGATCCAGATGAGCTTGGGCCTGCGCGGACCGAGCGCTGTGAGGCCGTCGGCCCGCAGGTACTCGGCGCCGGCAAGGCGTGCGCCCACCTCGTAGGTCGGGTAGGCCAGCTCGGGGATGACGACCAGGTCGCCCGCGCCGAGACCGAGCAGCGTCGGCAGCCAGGCGACCAGTTCCTTGGACCCGATCGTCGGCAGCACGGCCGCCTCGTCGATGCCGGCGACACCGAACCGGCGCTCCATCGCCTTGACGGCGGCTTCGCGCAGCTCAGCCGTGCCGTGCGTGGTCGGGTAGCCGGGTACCTCGGCGACCGAGCTGAGCGCGTGTTGGATCAGCTCGGGTACCGGGTCGACCGGCGTACCGACCGACAGGTCGACGATGCCGTCCGGATGGGCCCTGGCTCGCCGGTCGAACTCGGCCAACGAGTCCCAGGGAAAGTCCGGCAGGTCAACCATGCGTCATTCGCCCTGCGGCGGCAGGTTCTTGATCAGATCCGGGTCGGCCGACACCTTGCCGACCTTGGACGCGCCACCGGGCGAGCCCAGTTCGTCGAAGAAGTCGACGTTGGCCTTGGTGTATTCCTTCCACTGGTCGGGGACGTCGTCCTCGTAGTAGATGGCTTCCACCGGGCACACCGGTTCACAGGCACCGCAGTCGACGCACTCGTCGGGGTGGATGTACAACATCCGGTCGCCCTCATAGATGCAGTCGACGGGGCATTCCTCGATGCACGCTTTGTCGAGAACGTCGACGCAGGGCTCGGCGATCACGTAGGTCACTGCGTTCTCCTGCTTCCTCATGCCGTTTTCTGCCACGCAAGCGCCAGGCTACGTGGCCAGG
>DASYBO010000573.1:0-11779 GCA_036500685.1 Pseudonocardiaceae bacterium
CGCGGTGACGTCGTCCAGCGCCTGCTTGGTGAAGATCCAGCTGGCCCCGGTATTGGCAGCGGGCGCCGCTGCCGGACCGGTCGATGCCGTGCCGGTCGGCGTGGTGCCGGTCGAACAGCCGAGGACCGTGATCGCCGTCGCCGCCAGCAGCGCGGCCCGGAGCATCTTCATCTGCGCTGATCTCTTTCAGGTCGTGGTGGGAGGTGTCGGGCGGGGACGCACCAACGACATCCAGGTGGGGTATTTCGTTCGCAACGCCAAGGGTGGCTTGACGGGTCGCATACCGAAGGAGAGTACTGCTTCGATCATGAAGAGCCGCTTAAGAAGCGAGAAGGGGAACCAGGTGAACATCCACGGCAACAGCGAGAGGCGACGGTAGTAGGTCATCACGACCAGGCGCGGAATGATCGCCGGAATCTGGGTTGCCACCAGCAGCAACAAGAATCGGACCAGGCTGTGCTGAACAGCGGGGTCGAGGATCGAGTACTCCAGCGTCAGCAGCATCATCGCGGTGCCGAACGGTTTGAGCAGGCCCTTGCCGGCGCCCATCGGCATCTTGAACCAGTTCCTCGGGCTCGGCGCACCGCACGATCCGAAGGGGGTGAACGCGGCGAAACTCATGATGCCGCCCTTGGACCACCGGAATCGCTGCACGCGGAGTTGGCGCAGCGACGTCGGCACATCCTCATAGGAGATCACTCTCGGATCGACAGCGGCCCGGTAGCCGAGGCGCGCCATTTCGCAGGTGAAGAAGACGTCCTCGCCGAGCGTGCCGTCGATGAAGCCGCCGATCTCGAGCGCGGGTAATCGGCGGAACGCGCAGAACGTGCCCGGAATACACGGCACGGCGTCCACCTCGGCCAGCATGACCCGCGCGAAGCCGAAGCTGAAGATCATCTCCAGCGCGCGCATCCGGTCGATCCAGGTGCCGTAGGGCTCCTTCGGCATCACGAAGGCGCCGACGAGACCGACGTCGGGATAGGCGAGGAACTGGGCGATCGAGTACACGAACGCGTTCGGGTCCAGCGCGCAGTCCGCGTCGACCCGGTAGACGTAGTCGGCGACGCACAGGGCCAGCGCCTGGTTGAGCGCGACCGCCTTGCCGGCGTGCGGGCCCTGGATGACGTGCCCGATGGCGTAGCGGAACTCGGCCATCGTGGCTTCGGCCAGTGCGCGGGTTCCGTCGGTCGACCCGTCGTCACACATGATGACGCGGACTTCGCCGCCATAGTTGCCGGCCGCGCGGTCGATGGAGCGCAGGGTCCGTTCGATCACGACGGCTTCGTTGAACGCCGGAATGATCACCTCGAGCGGCGGCCGGACCCGACCGGGGCGCGGCGGCCGTCCTCCGCCGAGCCGGACCAGGCCGAGCAGCACGTAGATCCAGTCGAGGATGCCCGCGCGCAGCGAGCGCAGGATCAGGAACGCGATCAGCAACTGCCCACCCGCCAAGGGAATCAGCCACACGGCGAAGATACCGGTCAGGCAGATCGCGCCGAGCACGCACAGCACCATGATCACGTGCGCCTGCCACCGCCCGCTGCCCAGCGACGGCACCTGCGTCACCCTCGGATACTGAAAACTGGTGAAGGCGAAGCGATAGACCACGAAGTAGGCCAGCGTTTCCTGGAGCAGCAGGTCGATCAGGGGCAGCGGACCGAAGGAGGCGTTGAAGGCCATCGCGATGACCGCGAGGAAACAGGTCGAGATCACCGAAACGGCAAGGAACAGCAACCCGTGCGCGAAGATCATCAGCCGCCGTCCCACCGTCCCCGGCAGCACGATCGCCATGATCGCCATGAAGCTGAGCATGGTCGCAGGCACGATGGGTAGCAGCTTCGACGCGTAGTAGGTCGCCTCGGCCGGGTCGACGATCAACGTCTTGAGCACGCTCGCCACCATGACCTTGTAGGCCTTGGCCAGCGGAGCGCCCTTGAGCAGCGCCACATAGGTGTTGACCACCGTGACCAGCAGGAAGAAGCAAGTGACCCGAGGAATCGATGGCCTGCGGAAGGGCGGCAGCTTGACGATGCTGCCGGCGCCGCGATCGGAGTCGTCGAATCGCCGCGACAGCGGCGAGAGGATCAGGTAGCCGAGGACGGCCGCGTCGAGGAGTAGCAGTAGGAGGCCGCGCGTGTCGTACATCGTCCGGTCCACTCCGTTGCGGTGCTGGTCAGTTCAGCGTGACGGTCACGGTCATCCCGGCGTAGAGCGTGGCAGGCTGGGTGTTCATGGTGATCACCACGTCGTAGTAGGTCGCACCGGGAACGCGCGCCGGGTCGAGCATGATCTGGCCGACGCTGCCCTGCACGGCCTGGTTGAGCGCGGTGATCCCGAGCGTCGCCGCCTGACCGACGTGCGTGCTGCCCATGCTCTGCTCGGGCACCTGCGCCGTCACCGTCATCGGACCGGAGTACAGCGTGATCACCGGCGCGTAGGCCGGGGTCTGCGTCGAACCACCGCCCGCGGCGGCCGGCTGCACGAACAGCTGGAAACCGGAGCCCTGCTGTGAACTGAGTGTGCCGGCCTCGGCAGCGGGACCGCCGTAACCGTGCACACCGCTGGAGCCGGCCAGCTCACCGGCGGCACCAGCGGTGTCCGCGACGACGCCGTTGGCCGGTGCGACGATCGATTCCTGCTGTAACTGCTGCTGGTAGGTGACCACCCGCGCCTGCGCGGCGGCCAGACCCGACTGGATCGACGCGATGGTCGCCGGCGGCACGGGGGTGGGGGCGCTGCCGGTCTGGCTCTGCGCGGCCTGCAAGGTCGTCTGGCTGGCGGCGAGTTGGGAGGCGTCGCCTTGCTGCTCGACCCTTGCCTGGGACTGGATGGACGCCAGCTGCGCCTGCGCGTTGGCGAGGTTGGCGTTGTCCTTGACCAGTTGCGCCTGCAGGGCCGCACACGTCGCCGCGTCGGCACTCGGCGGCGGGGTCGTCGGGGTCGTCGGGTTCGTCGACGACACGGGCTGCGTCGCCGGGGGAGTGGTACACAATTCGTTGTAGTGGGCGGTGTCCTGGGACAGCACGTTCTGCCGGCCGTTGACAACCACGCTTTCCGCGGTGAGCGAGTTCTGGGTGGTGTTCTGCGCCAGGGTCAGCGCGGCCTGCTCGCGTGCCACGGCTTCCTGTGCCCTGCTCAGGTTCTGCTGGTTCCTGGCCTGCTGCTGGCTGTTGGCCTGCGGCGGGGCCTGGTCGTCGGCCAGTTCGGTACTGTCGGCCGTCACCTCTGCCTGCGCCGCAGTCAGATTCGCCTGATCGATCGTGTTGTCCTCGGTCGCGAGCACCTGCCCGGCCTTGACCTGCTGGCCCGCCCGGACATCCATGGTCTTGATGACGCCGTCGTTGACGAAGTTGAGGTAGTTGGTGTGCGCAGGCGTCACCTGACCGCTGAAGTTCGACGGTTGGGCCGCCACCGCCCGATAGGTCAACACGCCGAGTCCGACCGCGACCACCGCGACGAGCAGCGCCACGATCAACTTCATCGGTCTGAGTGGAGTCTTGGCCGGCGTCATCTCCCCGACACCGGCCTGGCCGGTTGTGAAGGCCGCATTCATGCCCCGGACCCGGTCCCTGGTTGCCATCATGCGTTTCCCCTGCGAATAAAGGATTGGCCTGATCGTCCGTTCGGTCTATTCAGGACGGTGTGATGGCCTCGTTCAGGCATGATCGGTTCCCGTCTCTCGTCGACCAGTGGAAGGGCACCCGGACTGTCCTGATGAGACAGTGCGGGCCGCGCGTTCGGCCCGATCGGCGGAGGAGGTGCCACCGACCGCTCAGAGTGGGTTTATTCGGAAACCTTCTTTACGATGAGCTGAAAAGTAGTCGCCGCGTGACACACTGTCAACCGTGTCGGGGCCCGATGTTGTTCAACGGTTTGACGGATTGGTCAACTGTGAACGTGATCGACCGGAACGTCCGCCGAAGCGTTCTTGACATCGTGATCGTGGCGGAGTACCAAGATGACGGGTTTGTTAGGAAACTATCCTTACAAAGATGCTTCGACAACCCGAGGAGGTGCCGAGGCATGCGTTTTGCGGGCGACACCGCCGAGTTGGGGGAGGTGCGCCTCGGCCAGCGCCTCCTCGGCGTTGTCCGGCTGCCACACCGCGACCGGTACCAGCCCAGGGTCGATCAGCTCAAGGTTTCCGAACAGGTCGTTGACGGCGTTCTGGTCGCGCAGGTGGAACTGTTCGACCGAACGCGAATACAGCTCGGTGGCCTGCCGCACGGTCTGTTCCGGCGTGCGGGTCCGGTTGTGCTCGGCGTGAGTGCCGTGGGACAGCACGAGGTAGCTGCCGGGCACGACCTCGGCAAGAAAACGTTCGACGATCTGCTCCGGCCGGTCGGTGTCGGCCACGAAGTGCAGCACCGCGACCATGAGCACCGCGACCGGCTGGCCGAAATCCAGCGTCGAACGGACGGCCGGGTCGGCCAACACTGTCTCGGGGGCGCGAAGATCGCCCCGGATGGCCACCGCGTTCGGATTGCCGGCCAGCAGCCGACGGCTGTGCGCGACGGCAACGCGATCGATGTCGACGTACACCACCCGGCACCGGGGGTCGATCGCCTGGGCCACCTCGTGCACGTTGCCAACGGTCGGGATGCCCGAACCCAGATCCAGGAACTGGGTGACGCCCTGTTCGATCAGGAACCGCACCGCCCGCCGCAGAAAGGACCGGTTCGCTCGCAGCAAAGCGGGCAACTCCGGCATGACCTTGGTGACCTGGCGGGCGACCTCGCGGTCCACCTCGAAGTTGTGCGCACCGCCCAGTTGCGCGTCATACACGCGGGCCGGACTCGGCTTGCGCCAGTCGACGTCGTCGGGCACCCAGTCCGGCGCCATCGCGCCGGTCGGCCACGGCTCGCTCACCGGCGGCACATTACCGGCTCCGCCAAGACAGATGAGACCTCAGTCGAGGTGGAATGCTTCGGGAACCGGGGCGATCGAGGTGTCCGCCGTGCCGCCGGTGAGTTCCGCGAACAACGGGCGCATGAGCTCCTGCCACTGCGCGTTGGCGCTGCTGTCCCGCATGAGCTCCATGGCGCGGGCGAAGTCCTCGGTCTCCAGGTAGCCGATGACCTGACCGGCGTCGGTGACGAACACGCTGTAGTTGTGCCAGCCGGCCGCCGCGAGGTCGCGGCGCAGTTGTTCCGGCACCTCGGCGTGGTGTGCTCGGTACTCCTCGACCCGGTCCGGATGCACACTGAGCAGGAAGCAGATTCGCTGCATTGCAGACCACCTCGACCGACAGAATATCCGCGGTCCGTGGGTGGCCGACAGCTGAGGGCTGCCGGCCACCCACGTTCCTGGTTCGCCGAGTGGTCTCACTTCGCGTAGTCGCTCGCTCCCCACCAGTCGATGAGGACGACGTCCTCGTCGCCGACCACCCAGGCGTCGTGGCCGGACGGCAACGCGGTGACCTGGCCGGGCGTGGCGTCGAACTCGGTCCCGTCGGCCATCTTGATGTGCACCGTGCCGGCCGCGTGGTACTGGAAGTGCGGGGCCTCGCACAGTTCCGTGCCGGCGATCGGCTTCACGTGTTCGGACCAGCGCCAGCCCGGATGCAAAGTGAGCCTGCCGATCTGGGCACCGGCCACCGTGACCAGTTCCACCTGGCCGAATTCGAACGTGCGCACGTCGTCAGGCTGGGCGAAGTCCCGCTGCTCGGCGGGTTCGCCGGTCTGCTGGTGCGACTGGGTTTCCTGTTGTGCTGGCTTAGTCATCGCGGCACCTCACTCGTCCCAGACCTGGACGCCCAGTTCGCGCGTGATGCGCCCGTCGGCCAGGTCCATGGTCGCCGAGCACAGCACGCGGCTGCCGCTCGGATACGCGCAGGATTCGGTGAACGACACCGTGTCGCCGTCCGTCATCAGGTGCTCGACCCGATGTGTCATGTCCCGCCCGCAGATGTCGCCGAGGTAGTCGGCGATCGCCGCACGGCCCTGCAGCACGCGCGGACTGCTGGGCGGGTTGACCCGGTCGACCAGTCGCAGTTCCGCGTCCTCCGCATACAGTTCGACGAGTCGGGCAGCGTCGCGCTCCTCGATCCCGCGTCGCAGCGCGCCGAGGTCGAAACCCGGTCGAGCTTGCGTTGTGCTCATGCTTGACTCCTTTGTGGATCGGTCTGGTGTTGCGGTTGCCGGAGGAGCGTTCACCGTCGCCGTCAATCGATCGTCAACGGTGCCGTTGCGCACTCGCGGAGGCGGGCGGAAACTGGACCGGGGCCGCGCACGGTGGAACAGGCGGCGCACGGATGCTGCGAATTCGGGTTTTCGGTGCACTCCAGGCCGAATTGGACGGCAGGGTCATGACCCTGCCGCAGGGCCGACGAGTTCGTTCGCTGCTGGCTTGGCTGGCCCTGCACCCCGGACCGCATCCGAGGGCCAGACTGGCCGCCCTGTTCTGGGCCGACGTCCCCGAGACCAATGCCCGCGCCAGCCTGCGTTCCGCGGTGTGGTCGGTCCGTGGTGCGCTGGCCGAGGGCGCCGCCGCCTACCTGCGCACCGACCGGGCCACCGTCGAACTGGGTGGTGACGAGCTGTGGGTGGACGCCATCGAGTTCGATCGCCTTTCCCTGATCGGCGAACTCGACAAGGCCGTCGCGCTGCGCAGGGGTGCCCTCCTCGCCGAGGACGACGACGAGTGGGTCCTCCCGGTACGCGAGGCTTACGACGGTCGGCTCGCCGACGTGCTTGCCGCGCTCTGCCGCGAGGCGAAGGCAGCCGACAACCTGCCGCTGGCGATCGACCGCGCCCGGCGGTGGGCGGCGTTGCGCCCGCTGGACGAGGCCGCAGGGCGTGAGGTCATCGAATTGCTCGGCGCATCCGGCGACGTTGCCGGTGCGCTCGGCGCCTACGGCACGCTGCGCAGGAACCTCCATGCCGACTTGGGCATCGAGCCATCGGCGGAGACGCTCGCGCTGGTGCGCACGCTGCGGCCCAACATCGAAATACCGGTCGCGGCACCGGTAGCCGTCGAATCCAACGCGACCGGTGCCGACCTGATCGGGCGGGACCCCGAGCTCCACAGGCTGCTGGATTGCTGGCGGCACGCGCGCAACGGCAGCGGCGGGGCGGCGGTGATCAGCGGGGACGGCGGTATCGGCAAGACCTGGCTTGCCGAGGAACTGCTCGACGCGGCAGGCCGGGACGGCGCGCGCACGGCAGCGTGCGCGCCGGGCGCGCTGTCCGGTGCGCCGTTCGAGCTGTGGTCGGAACTGCTGGCCGCAACCGTCACCGAGGTGCTGGCCGACGGCGAGGGGTTGCCGGACGCGCCATGGGTCACCTACCTGGCCCAGCTGTTGCCAGCCGTTGCCGCACACCTGCCCGCCGATCGGCCGGTGTGGACCTGGTCGGGTGCGCCCCAGCACGACCGCATCCGGCTGTTCGAGGCCGTCGTCGAGTTGCTCGGCGTGCTCGCCGCCCGCCGTCCGCTGGTGTTCCTGCTGGAGGATCTGCACGTCGCGGACGCGTCCAGCCTGGAGTTGATCGGCTACGCCGGGCGACGGATCGCCCGGTTGCCGGTGCTGCTGGTGCTGACCCGCCGTCACCTGCCGCCCCGGCCCTTGGTCGACGGAATGCTTGGCGCGTTGCGGGCACGCGGCACGTTGCGGCTGGACCTGCCGGTCGCGCCGCTGGCCCCCGGCGCCCTGCGTCGGCTGGTGCGGCACGTCGCACCGCTGGCCGGTGACCAGGTAGAGCGGATCATCACGATCGCCTGCGGTAACCCGCTGTTCGCGGTCGAAGCGGCTCGACAGATCGCCCACGGCGACGGCGACCCGGCCGAGGGCCTGCGCACCGCGAGCAGATCCGCGCTGGGCCGCCTGTCCGGCAGCGCGCGACGCTTCGCCGAACTGGTCGCCGCCGCGGGGCGCGATCTCACCCACGCCGAAGTCATGACACTGCCCCTGCTGAACCATCCCGACCGGGCCGCCGCCGAGGCGCTGGGTTGTGGCCTGCTGCGCGACCGCGACGGCGCTGTCGGCTTCCGACACGACCTGCTGCGTAAGGCCGTTTACGACGACATCGCCGACCCGGTACGGGTACGCCTGCACGACGCTTTGGCCACCGAACTGCTGCGCCGCTACCGAAATGATCACACGTCGGCCCGGCGCCGTGCCGAGTTGGCCCGGCACCTGCGGTTGGCCGGTCACCACGACCAAGCCGCCGGTCATCTGTTGAGGGCCGCATCGGCGGCTCGCTCGGTGGCCGCACTCGGCGAGGCCGCCGGGTTCCTGCGGGAGGCGATCGAACTCGATCCCGACGACCCGGGACCGTTGATCGAACTGGGGGAGGTGGCGGCGTGGCAGGGCCAGCTGGGCGAATCGGACGACGCGTTCGACCGCGCCTTGGCCCAGATTCCGTCCGTTGACACCGCGACGCTGGCCACCGCGTGGTTGCGGCGGGGCCGCTGGATGCGTGGTGGCATCTGCCATCCGCGTGAATCGCGCCGCTCGTACCGTGCCGCGCTCGACGTGCTAGACCGTGATCCGCAGGCAGACCCGCTGACCCGTGCCGAGGCGTTGGCCGGCATGGCCTGGGCCGAGTCGGTGGCCGGCGATCCAGCCACCGTCACCGAGCTGCTGCGCGAGGTCGACCGGATTGTCGGCGGAGAGAGCCTGCACGACCTGCTCGCCCACGACATCAGCGTGGCCCGCGCACACGCGCTGCTGCGGGCCGGGAACTTCCCGGACAGCTACGGTCCGTTGATCGCGGCCGCTGCGGCGGCCAGCAGGGCGGGTCGTCCCGACATGGCGTATTCCAGTCTTATCAACGCGGCCAGCGCCGCCGCCTGCGCAGGAGACTGGTCGAGAGCGCTGGACTTCGCCGACCGGTGCGTGCCCTTGGTCGTGCCCAACGGTTTGCTGCGGCTGATCGTGTACACCCACGCCGGCCGCGCGGCGATCCTTCGCAGGCTGGGCCGCTACGCCGAAGCTGCCACCGTGCTCGACCTGGCCGACGACGCCGCCGATCGGCTGGGCATCGGTGCGCTGGATGGCTTGGTGCACGCCGAGCGCGGCCAACTCGCCCTGGCCATGGGGGACCCAGTGTTGGCGGCCGACGAACTGGGCCGGGCTCTGGACGCGGGCGCGCCGGTGAGCCGTCCGCTGACCCTCCTGCTACGGGCCGAAGCACTGGCCATCGCGCACCGCGGCGCCGAAGCGCAGGCGGAGGTGCGCGCGGTCGCGCTGGAACCGATCACCGCAAGTGATTTCCCGGACACGCTGGTGGCCCGTATGCAGTTCGTCCAGGGCCTCATCGCCTGGCATGACGGCGACCAGCCGCTCGCCCTCGCCCGGCTGCGCCAGTCGGCCGCATCCTGGCAACGGAGGGTCGTCGCCTCCGACGTCGGCGAACGGTACGCGGCGAACATCGTGGATCTCGGTCGCCCGCCGCTGTCCACTGTGGTCGAACCCGATCGCGAACTGGCCTGCGTACTGGCCGCACTGTCCGAAGTGGATACGAGTGGACGTGAGGAATGACCATGCCCAGCTTCGACGATCACGCACACAGCGCCGCGCCACCCGAGGAAGTGTGGAAGCTCCTCTACGATCCCACCCGGTTCACCGAATGGTGGGTCGGCGTTGCGTCGGTCGATCCTGACCCGGTCGGCGACAAGTACACGATGTACCCGGCCGGCTACGCGGATTTTCCGATGCCGCAACTGCTGTGCACCGACCGCGTAGGCCAGCGGGTGACGATCTCGTGCCTGGTATCGGACCTGCGCTTTGATTGGCGGCTGCGGCCATCGGCCGACGGTGCCGCGACCGACATCGAGGTCCATGTCGACATTCCCGACGAGGAGGCCGCGCGCCTGGCCACCCAACGCGACGTGATCCGACGTTCAGTGGCCAACCTCGCCGCCCTGGCCACGGCAACGGGTGATCAGCTGCACCGCCGAACGGAAGGCGGCCTCGTCTAGCAAGGCCCGCCTTCCGTCGGAATGCGGTTTAGCGCGGAGGGAACTGGGAATTGGGCACCGGCTGGGCCAAGTTGGCGGTCGGCGGCTGGTCGGTGTAGCCGATCACGGCGCAGTTGATGTCGACGCCGACCGAGCCATACGGCTCGGGCTGGCCGGTGGCGGGGTCGACTCCGGTCAGCAGGTCAGGTCGGGTGGCCGCCAGGTTGAAGATCTGAACCTCGTCGATCTGACGCTTGTCCAGCCCTTCCTGGATTGCCTTCGGGGTCCACAGGCCGAGTTGTGCGTCCCAGAGCGGGGCATAGGCATCGGCATGCCGAGGGTCCGACAGGGTCGGGAAGTCACCGAACACGTTGAGCAGGTCGCCGCCGTAGCGCAGGGAATCGATGAAGGCCGGATCGTTCAGCGAGGCATCCTTGCCTACCATGCCGTCTTGGGCCAGGTGC
Organism: Pseudonocardiaceae bacterium; assembly: GCA_036500685.1. Lineage (GTDB taxonomy): Bacteria > Actinomycetota > Actinomycetes > Mycobacteriales > Pseudonocardiaceae > CAJCJE01. Next base: position 10,365 of record DASYBO010000573.1, read on the forward strand.
TGGAATCCCTGGGCCTGCGGGTTGTTGACGCCGGTCTGCCCGTTGATGAAGCCGAACAGCCGCTCGCGTGCCGAGCCGAGGAAGTCGTCACAACCGTTGCACGAGGCCTCATTCAGTGCGGGTACGTAGGTGGATCGCTCGAGTACCGCGGTCAACGGCTGGCCCGCGTCCGTGGACAGGTAGACGATCGGCTGACCGGCGTCGAAACCCTTGACGAACAACATGTCCGCCCAGGACTCGTTGAACTGACCGGGTTTGGACGGGTCGGCGATGTGGATGCCCAGCGCCCGGTCGGAGGTGTTGGAGTGGTGGGTGACGTCGAACGGGCCGTTGCCGGTGGCGACGATCGGGGCGTTGTAGATGACGTCGGATCCGGCGATCTTGATGAACGGGCTGTAGCCCGGGCCGGCCACGGCGCCGGGCTGGAACGTGGCCAGCGGGAATCCGTCCGGGCCGGGATCTGCGATCCGGGTCGGGCTGAAGTCCGGCGCACCGGCGAAGTCGATGACTGCCGGTCCGAACGGGTTCGCTTGCGGGGTCCGGTTTTCCAGCGTCACGGTCTGCACTGCGGCAGGATCGCTGATCGCGATGTTGGAGAGTTTGGGTGCGTAGTTCACGCCCAGGTCGTGGGCAAGTCCGGAGTCGGAGGCGTCCAGCAGTACGTACCAGACCTGCTCCTGTTGCGGGGTGCCCTTGTAGGCGATCCCGGGGTAGAGCGGCAGCCGCACCGTCTCGTTGCTCAGGTTGACCTGGATGGCGCTTTCCTCGGTGAGGTGGTTCGTCGGCAGCAGACCGCTGAGCTGCCCGAGCCCGTTGGCTTCCGGCGGCGCCTGGTCCGCGGTGGCGCTCGGCCCGGCAGGCTGGTTCGCCCCGGCTGGCCCGGCGGTGACGAGCGCCCCGGCGGTGATGGCCGTCGCGGCGGCCACCGCCCACCATCTCTTTATCGATATCTTCATCAATCATCCTTTCGAGAAAATGACATACCGAATAGCAGGCCGAATATGAACGCGACCAGACGCTACTCGTAGAAATCAAAGGCATCTCTTACGAAAGAGTTATCGGTCTTGGCTGATATCTCGATCCGGATCCACTAAACCGTCAAACCGGGAGAAACCGTGGAAGCCGTGAGTCTGCGCCGGCCGGACGCCGGGGACCGGGACGAACCCGAGCCGTGGCGCATCCGGGTGTCCCGGTCCGGAGGCGAAAACCGGCTGGGACCGGACGACTTCTTCGCCCATCATGGTTTCGCGCCGTCGACGAAATTCGAGGGCGGGAGGTCCGAGGCGGTCACCGGGCTGGGCAAGCTCGGCTTCACGATCGAGCCTCGGTGGATCTCGTGGAGACAGAGTCGACAGTTTTGATTTTTCAGGCGGTGACGAATGACGTCGAAAACTGCTGTTTCCGCTCGTGGGAGC
>DASYBO010000574.1:0-2440 GCA_036500685.1 Pseudonocardiaceae bacterium
CGGCCGATGTTGATGACCTTCGCGATGGTTTCCTGGCCCCGGTAGCAGCCCTTGTTGAGGTGCACGGCGGGTTCGATCCAGTTGACCTCGTTCGGGATGGTGCGTTCGTCGGTGTCGATGCCGAGCCGGGGGCGCAGCGCCCCGACCCGCAGCGCGTCGAATGCCCAGCTGCCGGCAGGGCGGGCGCCCGCGTCGGTCAGCCGCGTCCAGGTCGAGACCAGAGCGTCCCGGTCGATCATCAGGTCGACGGCGTTGCGACCGGGCCACGGCATCCGCCGCGCGAGCCCGCCGTCGAACTCGACCACCTGATACGGCTCGGTCGGCGTTGGCAGGCCGAGTCCGGCCAGCAGTGTGGGCGCATCGGGGCCCAGCACGGTCAGCACGGCGCGTTCCGCGCTCGCGTCCCTCGGTTCGACCTTCGACCAGAATCGCATCGAGTCCAAATAGGACAACAGAGGAGTCGTGCGGTTGCCCTCCGTGTCCAGCCACACCGTGCCGCCCGCGTGCGCGACAACGACGTGGTCCTCGACGTGGCCGTGCGCGTCAAGGACCAGCGCCTCGGTGCCAGCGGGCTCGCCGAGCGCGGCGAAATGCTGCGAGGTCAGCGAGTGCAGCCACTCCAGCCGGTCCTCGCCCGGCACCGCGATCACGCCGCGATGCGAGCGGTCGACGACCGCGACCGAGCGCACCGCGGTGCGCTGCTCGGCGAACGGGTCGCCGTAGTGCCAGGCGACGCCGGCGTCCAACGAGTCGTTCTGCGCCGCGACAGCGCCCCTGAGTTCCAACAGCGGAGAAACTGCGTTCACGATCCCGCCTTCGCCAAGCAACTGCGACACGTTCCGGACAGTGCAAGATGACTAACGTCCAGAACGAAGGAACATTCCTGGCGGACGCTGCGCACCATCGGTTCGAGCGTGTCGGTTGGCATCTCGATCACCTGCCCGCAGCGATGACATACCAGGTGGACGTGTTCATGCTCGCTGGCCGAGTAGGTCGGCGCGCCGTGCCCGAGGTGGGTGTGCCGCACAAGGCCAAGCTCCTCAAGCAGGTCCAACGCGCGGTAGACGGTGGTGATGTTGACCGTCGGCGCGGTGTCCTGCACCCGCTGGCAGACCTGCTCGGGTGTGGCGTGTTGCAGTTCACGTACGGCGTCGAGCACGAGCTGCCGTTGCGGGGTCATCCGCATGCCGTGCGCGTGCAGCGTGTTACGCAGCGCGGTCGCGTTGCGCGGCGCCCTGCCCTCGGTGCCGGCACCTTGCGGATCTGCCACCTCGCCAATGGTAGTGCGTCCCCCACTAAGCTCGCGGTATGCGCGTACTGGTGACCTTGGACGGAAACCTCGCCGACCCCGACCTGCCGCAGATCCGAGTCGATGATCTCGGACTCATGCGTGGCGACGGCATCTTCGAAACCGTGCTGGTGGTGGGTGGCAAGCCCCGCGAACTCGACCTGCACCTCAACCGGCTGGCTCGCTCCGCGCGACTGCTGGAACTGCCGCCACCGGACCGGGCGGTCTGGGAGGCGCGGGTCCAGCAGGTCATCGACCGATGGTCCTGGACGGACTCGCCGGAGATGGCGCTCAAGCTGGTCTACACCCGCGGCATCGACGGCGGCGACGGCACGCCGACGGGGTTCGCCCTTGGCCTGGAGATCGCGCAGAAGGTGCGGGACAACCGCCGCGACGGGGTCTCGGCCGTCGTGCTGGAGCGCGGCATCGACGCCGGGCTGGCAGAGCGGGCGCCGTGGCTGTTGCTCGGGGCCAAGTCACTGTCCTACGCGATCAACATGGCCGCAGGCCGGGAGGCCGCGCGCCGGGGCGCTGACGAGGTGATCTTCACCGCGACAGACGGTGTCGTGCTGGAGGGCCCGACCTCCAACCTGATCCTGGCCAAGGGCCGCACGCTGCGCACGCCGCCGCCGAACATCGGCATCCTGCCCGGCACGACCCAGGCCGGCCTGTTCCGCGCGGCCGAACGCGCGGGTTGGTCGGTCAAGATCGAGTCGGTCAACATCGACGAGCTGCCCGACGCGGACGGCGTCTTCCTCGCCTCGTCGGTTCGCAAGGTCACCCGCGTGCACACCCTGGACGGCACCAGGCTGCCCGACTCGACCGCGCTGCACGGCGAACTGACCGCGCTCTACGAATCCGAGTACTAAACCGGTCGCAGCAGCACGACCGCGCCAGGCCTGACCTGCGCCAACGCGACCAGATCTGCGGCGGGAACGACGCCGACCACCGGATAGCCCCCGGTGGTCGGGTGGTCGGCCAGGAACACCACGGGCCTTCCGTTGGCCGGCACCTGGACGGCGCCGGTCACGACCGGCTCGCTGGGCAGTTCGCGCCCCTCGTACTCGGCCCGGCGGCGCAGTGCGGGCCCGGTCAGCCGCGACCCGATCCGGTTGCTCTCGGTCGACACCCGCCAGGTCCCCTCGCGCAGTT
>DASYBO010000575.1:0-1646 GCA_036500685.1 Pseudonocardiaceae bacterium
AGCACCGGGAAGAGCACGAACGTCGCGGCGAACACGGTCAGGTGCAGCCGCCAGTGCTTCGCTCCGGCCCAGGCCTGCGCGGGGGACAGGCGCGCGCCGTAGAGGAAGAACAGCAGCCCGATCGCGACCGTGGTGGCATGCACGCCGGCAACGGCGCCGATCCCGCGCAGCGGCAGCACGCAGCCGAGCCCGACCGCGGCCAGGATGCTCAGGATGAACGGGTCCGGGCGCAGTTTTCCCACATCCAACATCATGCGTTGACGTGGCGAAATGTGGAACGTCGATAACCGAACTGACTGTTATCATGAATCATGATGTTCGACCCGGTCCTGTTGCGAACCTTCCTGGTCGTGGCCCAGACGCGCAGCTTCACCAAGGCCGCCGCGCGGCTGGGCGTGCGCCAACCCACCGTGTCCCAACACATCCGTCGACTTGAGGACGCCGCCGGTCGGCAGCTGTTCGCGCGCGACACGCATTCGGTCGAACTGACCGGCGACGGCGAAGCCATGATCGGGTTCGCGGACACCATCCTGGACGGCATGGAACGCGCCACCGGCTACTTCGCAGGGCCGCAGCTGCGCGGCCGGGTGCGGCTCGGCGCGTCCGAGGACATCGTGCTCGGCCAACTGCCCGCCGTGCTGAGCCGGTTCCGTCGCTCCCATCCGCTGGTCGAACTGGAACTGCTGGTCGAGATGTCCGAGTCGCTGCACCACAAACTGCGCGCGGGCGAGCTCGACCTGATCCTGGCCAAGAGCCGCCCCGGCGACGAACCCGGCCGGTCCGTGCGTCGCGAAGGCCTGGTCTGGGCCGGCGTGCCGGAGCACCAACTCGACCTGACCGGCCCGATTCCGCTGATCATGCACCCCGAGCCGAGCATCACCCGCGCGCACGTCATCCAGGTGCTGCAACAGTTCCGGCGCAGCTGGCGGATCGCCTGCACCAGCGCCAGCCTCAACGGCCTGCGGGCCGCCGTGCTGGCCGGCCTCGGGGTCGCCGTGTTCGCCCGCAGCCTGGTCCCGGCCGGGCTGGTCGAACTCGACGAGGGCCTGCCCGCGTTGGGTGAGGTCGAGTTCGTGCTCACCGCGCGCCGGTTGCCAACGCACGGTCCGGTCACCGCGCTGGCCGACGCGATCCTCGCGGAAAGCCTTTGACCTGCCCGGTGACGAGGTCGTGACGGCGCGGAAACGGGGAGTACCTGGCCAAGACCGGTCTGGACCAGGGCCGCATGTGCACCCTGGCCGGTCGGGTAGCCCCGCTGGGCCGGGTCGGCGCTACCGCGCCCTGGGTCCGGCTCGGCGCGGACCGGGCGCAACGACTGCTCGACCTCGCCGCCCCGATCCGCGCCGCCGTGCTCGCGGCCGGAGTCTTCCGCCCGGCCTCTACGACTAGAGGCTCGGCGACTTGGCGCGGCTGCGAACATCCGCGCCGACCCGGTCCACGAACTCGGCGATCTTCACCTGTTCTCGGTTCACCTGAACGGTTTCCTGACCGAGTTCCGCGTCGCCGAGCACGGCGAGGTAGGCGTCGCGATGGTGGCGGGCCTGCCGGATCCGTGCGCCGAGGGTGCCGTCGGCGAGCACCCTGGCCCGGATCCCGTTGGCCAGCAACTCATCCCGCACCAACGCCGCCGCCTCACCGTGCCGCGC
>DASYBO010000576.1:0-6651 GCA_036500685.1 Pseudonocardiaceae bacterium
CATTCTTTTCATGGCGAATCTCCGGTCGCGCATCCTCGCATGGGTTGGGCGCAAGTATTTGGCTCGGACCCAAAAAAAGGGTTTCAACCTGGCCAAGATGTCGTTCCTGCCGGATGCCGCGCTGATGCCTTTGCGGCGCGACGGCCTTGATCCGGTGCCGGAACTCGGCCAGAAACGCGTCACAGAGCCGATCAGCAAAATTTCCCTGCCGTTCGGTTTCAATGCCTGGCTGGTGACCGGTTACGAGGAGAACAAAAAGGTTCTCGCCAATACCGCGGACTTCAGCAATGATTTTAGCAACCTGGTCGGCGCGGCTGGGGTCACGGCGGACCAGAATCCTGGTGGGCTCGGTTTCGCGGATCCGCCGGTGCACACGCGACTGCGCAAGGCGCTCACGCCGGAGTTCACCATGCGCAGTCTTTCCCGGCTGACGCCACGAATTCATGCCATTGTGGAGGATCAGCTCGACCAGATGGCAAAGGCCGACAAGCCGGTCGACCTCGCGAAGTTCTTCGCCCTTCCGATTCCCTCGCTGGTCATCTGCGAACTGCTCGGTGTGCCCTACGAGGACCGGGACGACTTTCAGCGGTTGTCGACAGCGCGGTTCGACCTGTTCGGTGGCGCCAGTGCTTCGCTCGGCGCGATTTCGGAGTCGCTGACCTATCTGCTGGACGTCGTCAAGAAGCAGCGCGAGAACCCCGGCGACGGTCTGCTCGGCCAGCTCGTGAAGGACCACGGCGACGACATCGACGACATGGAGCTGGCCGGGCTCGCGGACGGGCTGCTCACCGGCGGCCTCGAGACGACCGCGAGCATGTTGACGCTTGGCGCGCTTGTATTGCTGCGTGACCGGGAATGTTTCGTGCGGATTCGCGACAATGATGACGCGATCGACGATTTCGTCGAGGAGCTGCTGCGTTATCTGACCGTCGTCCAGGTGGCTTTTCCGCGATTCGCGCGGGAGGATATCGAAGTCGCGGGCGTGAATATCACCAAGGGCGATATCGTGCTCTGTTCACTGTCCGGTGGAAATCGCGATTCCGTGCTCGGCCAGGACATGGAGAAATTTGATTTCGCTCGTCCTGCGACGTCGCATCTGGCATTTGGTTACGGTGCGCACCGGTGTATTGGCGCGGAACTCGCGAAAATGGAACTTCGGGCCGCCTATCCCGCGCTGGTTCGGCGTTTCCCGGAAATGCGGCTCGCGGTCGAGCCTGCGGACCTGGCCTTCCGCAAGCTGTCGATCGTGTACGGGGTCGAGGAGTTGCCGGTTCTGCTCAGCTGAGCCCTTCAGCGGCCGCGGATGCGTTGTAGCCACGCCTGGGACTGAGGTGAGGGGCCGTCGAGGGCGTCGATGTACTCGGCGAGGAACTGCTGGTGACCGTGTCGGTGGAAGGCGTGGCGCACCGCGTCCTGGTCGCCTGTCTCGATGATCTCCATCAGCACCCGGTGCCGCTCGGCGTTGCCGGCGAGCGACTCGACCGCCTTGGTGGCGCCGCGGTTCATCGCCATGCACAGCTGCATCTGCAGCGCAAGCGACCGATAGGTCTCGGTGAGCCTGCGGTTGCCGGCAAGGCCGATCACGGCCAGGTGGAAGGCGAACGCGTGCCCGGTGACCGCGGCCTCGTCGCCGGCCTCGGCCGCGGCGGTGAGGTAGTCCAGGGCGCGGTGGCAGGGGCGGAGCAGCTCGTCACTGCCGACCGGGATACCCAGGGTGATCGCTAACTCCTCGAGTTCTTCACGGAGGGTGACGATCTCGTAGACGTCGTGCTGGGTGAGCGGGGTGACCACCGCGCCGCGACGCGGGTGCTGCACGACGAGGCCCTCGTGCACGAGCATGATCAGGGCTTCGCGCAGCGGCGGGCGGGACACGCCGAGCTGCTCGGTGAGCTGGTTCTCGATGATCCGCTCGCCGGGTCGCATGTCGCCGCTGAGAATCATCGCCCGCAGCGCCTCGGCCGCCAGCGTGGCCATACTGGGCGGTGGCACGACCTTGGACATGGTGCCGGCGATCGGGTTCTGCGCTGCCGCGCCGGACGCGATCGAGGACCCCGTCGACATGGAGGACTCCGTGCTCATCACCCATCACCTGCTCTAGCTCGCTACTGTATACAATAGGTTACCCGGCGCGCCCGAGCCTAAAACGACGATACGGAGGGCGAGTCGATGACCGGTGCCGAACCCCCGTTGAACGGCAGTGTGAATATCAACCTGTCGGACACCGGCGAATTCCTGGTCAACGCCGAGGACGGCGTGCTGACGATCTTGTTCAACCGGCCTGCGCAGCGCAACGCGATGACCTGGGCCATGTACGAGGGCCTTGTCGCGGCCTGCGAACGGGCGGATGCCGACGAGGCCATCCGGGCGCTGGTGCTGCGCGGAGCGGGCGGGGCGGCGTTCGTCGCCGGGACGGACATCGCCCAGTTCGCGGCCTTTCGCACCGGCCAGGACGGCGTCGACTACGAGCACGCGACCACCGCGATCCTGACCAGGCTGGCCGAGGTCGCGGTGCCGACCGTCGCGGTGATCGACGGGTTCTGCGTCGGCGCAGGCCTTGCCATCGCGTCTGCCTGCGACCTGCGGATCAGCCGGCCCGGCGCCCGGTTCGGGGTGCCGATCGCGCGCACCGTCGGCAACTGCCTCTCGGCGGCGACGATCGCGCTGATCAGCGGCCAACTCGGCACCGCGCGCACCATGGACCTGCTGTTGACCGCGCGCTTGGCCACGGCGGAGGAACTCGCGCAGACCGGGTTCCTGGCCGAGATCACCGAGGATGTGGACGGCGCGTTGGCGCGGCTGGTGAAGCGGTTGGGCGGCCATGCGCCGTTGACGATGTGGGCCACGAAGGCGGCTTTGCTGCGGCTGCGCGAGGCGGTTGCGGTTCAGGACGCCGACATCATCGAGCGGGTCTACGGGTCCGCGGATTTCCGCGCGGGCGTCGCGGCGTTCGGGGCGAAGCAGGTGCCCGAGTGGGCCGGCGAGTAGGTCAGGCGGGTTGGGCTGCGGTGCCGGCCTTGGCGCCGCCCGCGGCGAGGAACTGTTCGACGGGTAGCGCTGCCGCGCCGAGGGCCACCGCGTCCTGGCCGAGTTTGGCCAGCTCGATCGTGGTCTGCGCGAACGGGCGGTGTAGCGCGTGCTCGGCGGCGGCCGCGCGGATCTCGGGGAGTTTGCGTTCGGCGATGAGCAGGCCTGCCCAGCCGCCGACGATGATCAGCTCCTGGTTGAACAGGTTGATCAGGTTGGCAAGGCCCGCGCCGAGGTAGGTGATCACCTCGTCGATGACCTTGGTCGCGGTCGCGGTGTTGGCGCGGAGCAGTTCGGCCATGGCCGATTCCTCGTCCTCCGGCGCGGCGGGCTTGGCTCGGCGAAGGGTCTGGTAGCGGTCCAGGATCGCTCCCGCGCCGATGTAGGCCTCAAGGCAGCCGTTGGCGCCGCAGCGGCAGCGCCGGCCGCCGACCTCGATCTTGGTGTGGCCCCATTCGCCCGCGCTGCCGGTCGCGCCCTGGTAGGTGGCACCGCCGGCGATCACGCTGGCCCCGACCCCGGAACCGAGCAGGGCTACGACCGCGTCCTTGGTGCCCCGGCCGGTGCCGAACCACATCTCGGCGAGGCCGAGGGTTTTGGCGCCGTTGTCCATGTGCAGCGGCAGCGGGATCTCGGCCTGGACCATTTCGACCAGCGGCACCGCCGTCCAGCCTGCCGCCTGCGAGTTCACGAACAGGCGTGGGCCGCGCTCGACGATGCCGGGCACGCCGATGCCGACCCCGAGGACGTCGATCTCCGGGTCGATCCTCGGGTCGGCGCGCACGGTCCTGATGCCCTCGACGACGTGGCTGACCACCTCGTCGACATCGCGCCCGCCGGAGTGCAGGGTCAGCTCGGCGGTGGCGCGCACGTGCATGCCGAGGTCGAAGCGCTCGACCTTGACCTTGGTCTCGCCGATGTCCACGCCGATGACGTGGCCGTAAGCGGGGTCGATGCGCAGGAGCGTGCGGGGTCTGCCGCCGTCGGAGTCGACGAGGCCGGCTTCGGCCACGATGCCGTCGGTGATGAGTTCGCCGATCACGTTGCTGACCGTCGCCTGGCTCAGGCCGGTGGACCTGCTCAGCTCCTGGCGGCTGCACGAACCCTCTGTGAACAGCTTGGTCAGCAGCACCGACCGGTTGCCGCGACGCAGGTCGCGCACCGTGCTCAGCTTCGCCATCGAGGTCCCTCCTACCCGCCCACTTGCATATTTTACGGCTTGACCTAAGCCTCGATTACAAGTGAGCCACGCCGTCGACACCTGATCGCCACGCTCTTGACTCGTCCGAGACAATCAGATTCAATCACGCCTTGAATAAAGCCGTGCAGCAATGGTCCGAGCTGTTCGGTTTCGGCATCGGAGGGTGATACTCCACCCGGTTGCCGCCGGTCGACGAGCCCGGATACCAAGCTCAGCTCAACGAGGAGCCGCACAGTGCGTTTAAGCAGACTCGCTTCGGTCGCAGCGCTCGCCCTGCTGACCGCCGCGTCCATCACCGCTTGTGGCGGTGGAACTTCCGCCACCAACAGTTCACCGACCACCTTGACCTACTGGGCAAGCGACCAGGGCACCAGCATCGCCAACGACAACGCGGTGCTCGCCCCGGCGCTTGCCGCGTTCCAGAAGCAGACCGGGATCAAGGTCAACGTGGAAGTCATTCCATGGTCCGACCTGCTCAACCGCATCCTGGCCGCGGCAACCTCGGGCCAGGGCCCCGATGTGCTCAACATCGGCAACACCTGGTCGGCCTCGTTGCAGGCAACCGGCGCGTTCGTGCCGTTCGACTCGAACATGCTCAGCCAGGTCGGCGGCAAGGATCAGTTCCTGTCCCTCTCCGCCACCGGCGCCGCCGGCCAGGACCCCGTCGGCCTGCCGGTCTACGCCAACGCCTACGGCCTCTACTACAACAAGAAGATGTTCGCCGCCGCCGGCATCGCCAACCCGCCGACCAGCTGGGACGAGCTGATCTCGGACGGCCAGAAGCTGACCACGGCCGGACACTACGGCCTCTCGGTCGAGGGTGGCAGCGACTCGGAGAACGCGCACTTCGCGTTCATCTTCGGCCAGCAGCACGGCGCGACGCTGTTCGCCAAGGACGGCAGCACGCCGCAGTTCGACTCGCCGCAGGAGGTCGCGGGGGTCGAGCAGTACATCAACCTGATGGCGCAGAACAAGATCGTCAACACCAGTGACGCCGAGTACTCCAACGGCACCGAGGCGTTGCAGGACTTCGCCTCCGGCAAGACCGCCATGGTGATGTGGCAGGGTGCGGACGGTTCGCTCAAGACGGACGGGATGAGCCCGGCCGACTTCGGCATCGCGCCGATCCCGCTGCCGGCGGCCGGTCAGGGCAACCAGGTCGACAGCATGGTCGCCGGCATCAACATCTCGATCTTCAAGAACACCAAGAACGAGGCGGGCGCGGTCAAGTTCGTCAAGTTCATGACCTCGACGCCGATCCAGGAGGAGCTGAACGCGGCCTACGGCTCGCTGCCGACGGTCAAGTCCGCCTACTCCGACCCGGCCTTCCAGACGACCACCGACAAGGTGTTGCAGCAGGTGCTCGGCACCACTTCGGCTCCGCTGCCGCAGGTGGCAAAGGAGAGCCAGTTCGAGACCGCGGTCGGCGAACAGATGAAGGCGTTGTTCGCGGACGCGGCCAGTGGTAAGCCGATCAATGACGCCACCGTGAAGGCCGCACTCACCACCGCCAACCAGCAGATGGCCGCCGGTGGCTGATGTCCCGGCCCGACTGCTGAAGGGATCCGTTGGCTGATGGCGCTCGCGACCCCCAGCACGCCCCGCCGTACCGAGCTTCGGCCCGGTACGGCGGGCGCGCCCGCACCCGTCACACCACCGAAGACGCCGAGATTTCGCAAACTGCGCAAACTCGGCCTTCCCTACCTGTTCCTGCTGCCCGCGCTGCTGTTGGAACTGTTGATCCACCTCATCCCGATGGTGTGGGGCGTGATCATGAGCTTCCTCAAGCTCACCCAGTTCTACATCGCGAACTGGACCGAGGCGCCCGGCGCCGGGTTCAGCAACTACAAGGTCTCCATCGACTTCGGCGGGCCCATCGGGTCCGCGCTGCTGCACTCGCTGTGGATCACCATCGAGTACACCGTGCTGTCGGTCGGGATCTCCTGGTTCATCGGCACGGCGGCCAGCATCCTGATGCAGCGCAGTTTCTGGGGCCGCAGCCTGCTCCGCACGCTGTTCCTGATCCCGTACGCGCTGCCGGTCTACGCAGCGGTGATCGTCTGGAGCTTCATGCTCCAGCGCGACACCGGCCTGGTCAACCATGTCCTCGTCGACCAGTTGCAGGTGGTGTCCAGCCGGCCGTTCTGGCTGATCGGCGGCAACAGCTTCTGGTCCATGCTGATCGTCTCGGTGTGGCGCAACTGGCCGTTCGTGTTCCTGTGCGTCACCGCGGGCCTGCAGTCCATCTCCCCCGAGATGTACGAAGCGGCCACTTTGGACGGTGCGACCATCGGCCAGCAGATCCGCAAGGTCACCATGCCGCTGCTGCGCCCGGTCAACCAGGTGCTGGTGCTGGTGTTGACCCTGTGGACGTTCAACGACTTCAACACGCCCTACGTGCTGTTCGGCCAGTCGCCACCGCAACA
>DASYBO010000577.1:0-8975 GCA_036500685.1 Pseudonocardiaceae bacterium
GACGGTGGGTGCTGCGCACCGCGTGCGCCCAGGCCAAGCACTGGCTGGACGAGTTCGGCGACGACGCGCCCTACATCAGCGTCAACCTGGCCGTGCTCCAGTCCCGCGAGCCCGACCTGGTCGCCCAGGTCTGCCAGGCGCTGGAGGACACCGGTCTGCCCGCGCGGCTGTTGCAGCTGGAAGTCACCGAGAGCGCGATCATGAGCACCTCGGACGCGCCGCTGGAGGCCCTGCGCACCCTGGACGCGATGGGCGTGCGGATCGCCATCGACGACTTCGGCACCGGCTACTCGAACCTGGCCTACCTGCGGCACCTGCCGGTCAAGGAGCTCAAGATCGCGGGCTCGTTCGTCGAGGGCCTGCAAGCCTCCGACCGCGCCGACCCGGTGGACGCGCAGATCGTCGCCACGCTGGTGACGCTCGCGCACGCCCTGGGTCTGACGGTCACGGCCGAAGGCGTGGAAACCCCGGACCAGGCCGAACGGCTGCGGCGAATCGGCTGCGACTCCGGTCAGGGCTGGCTGTTCGCCAAGCCCGGCAAGCCGGAAAACATCGCGCGGCTGCTCGCCGACGGGTGAGGCCTAGCCGCCGATGACCGGCGGTGCGGTGCGCTCGTCGGTGCCGAAGATCGAGTCCGGGTCGGCCTCGACCAGGTAGGCGGCGCGTTTGTGCTCGCTGTCGCCCTGGCCCTTGCTTCCGCCACGCCCCGCGCCCATGCCACCGGCTGCTCCGCCGCGTGTGCCGGCCGCGCCCGACTCGATGGCGGAATCCTCGGCGCTGGCCGCGCCGGCCGAACTGCGCCCGCCCGCACTGCTGCTGCTGGAGCCGGAACCACTGCTGCTGGAGCCGGAACCACCAGGCCCGAAGCCGGAACCGCGCCCAAGCCCGCCGGCCGAACCGCCGCTCGCGCCGCCGCTGGTGCCGTAACCGCCGCCGCTGCCGCCTCCGCCGCCGTAGCCGCCGAAGTTGCCGCTCATCGGCATCGCGGCGATCGGCATGCCACCGCCGCTCGGTCCGCCGCCGAGAGTGAGACCGTTGCCACCCGGACCGGAATACGGCCCGCTCGGGTTGTACCCCTGCGTGTTCAGCCCGCCCCCGTTCTGGCCGGGCAGGTTCGAACCGGACTGACCCGAACCGCCACCCGTGCCGCGTGCGCCCGGCGGCAGAATTGCCTTGCCGCCGCCACCACTTCCGGACCCGCCGCCGCTGGAACCGTTGGCGCCGCTGGACGAACCGAGGCGAGGCGTGAACCCGGCGCCACCACCGGAACCCGAGCCGGTCGCCGCTCCGCCACCGGAGCCGCCGGGCAGCCTGGCCGAACCGCTTGCGTTGCCCGCGTTGAAGGTCGGCGTCGGCGGCATGGCCGGCATCTTCTGCGAGCTCTGGATCAGGTTCTGCTGATACGAGGTGGCCACCTGCGCGGACTGCTGCTGGTTCTCGCTGGCCTTGTTCAGGTTCGCCATCGCGTTGGGCACCGCGGCCACCGGGTCCGGCGCGGTCGACACATCCTGATAGGCCTGAGTCATCGTGTACGTGTAGGGCGCCGGCATCGATGTCTGCGCCGAGGAGACCGCGTTCGACTGGTTGTACAGGTTCACGCTCGCCACCTGCGCGCCCGCCGCCGTGGTGTTCGTCCAGTTGGCGACCTGGGTGTGGAACCGCATCGCGTTCTTCGCGGCGGCGCCCTGCCAACCCGATGACGCGGACGACGCGGCGCTCGACAACGTCTGGTTGACGTGCACCAGCGCGTTGCCGATCGCGTTCCACGCCTCGCTGCTCTCGTGCGATGGCGCCGCGTTCGCGCCCTTGACACCATTGCTGAGCTGCACCGACGTCATGCCGTGGTAGTTCGGGTTGCCGTCGGAGGGTGCGTTGCGGGTCGGCAGTCCCGCTGCCTGCGACGCCGCCTGGCTGGACAGCGCCTTCTGCTTGGCGCCGGCCGCCTGCGCGTACGCGCTCAGGCCGGTGACGACCGCGACCGGCCCGCCGCCGCGCATGTTCGAGACCATCGCCGTCGAGCCCGCGCTGCTCACCGCCTGATCGGGCGCCTGCTCGACCCTGGTCTGCGGTACCGAGGAGTCCGACCCGTACATTCCGGTATAGCTCGGGCTGTCCGAAGAGGACGATTGCGCCACGGTCTTCTCCTCGTCCTACTTGTCGCTGGGCAGCTGGAAGTTCTTCATCGCGCCCGCGACGTCGTGTTCGGTCTGCTCGTAGTCCGCCGATGCCTTCTCGTACGCGGACTGCATCTGGGTCAGCGTCGAACGGAGACTGGCCACCGCGCGCACGATGCCCTGCGGGTCGGCCGCCACGCTCTGCGTGAACGAGGCGATCTGGGAGACGCCGGGTAGCGAACCGAGACTCGGCTGGTGCGCGACGGTGGTGAGGTGCTGCTGCACCGAGTTGAGGATCTTGACCGACTCGCCACACGACACCGCGAGCGCTTTCGCGGACGCCGGATCGAGCTGGAAACCGCCGCCAGCGGAGGACACCAGGTTCGCGGCGCTGCCATCCATGACCGTGGCCTGGTCGGCCGCGGTACCGGTGCCGGCGGCGAGCTTCCGCGCGGACGCGGCGAGGTTCTGGACGTCCTGATGTTGCACGGCGGCGACGTTGCGCGCCTGCTCACCGTCAGCGGAGATGATCACGTCGGCCTCCCCAGGTCATGTCGTTGCGACGCGGCCGGGCACCGTTCGGTTCCATTCGCATCGCCGCAACGCCGCGATGGCGATACCGTCCACACGCGCACGAGCTAGGGGAGGTAGCGGCGATGGGCTCGCACGACCAGTGGCCGCAGACAGGTGGGCAGCAACCGGGACCGGGTGGTTGGCAGCCGGGCGGTTGGCAACAGCCAGGGCCCCACCCGCAACAACCCGCGCCCTATCCGCAACAACCCGGCTACCCTCCGCAGCCGGCATACCCACAGCAGCCCGGATACCCGCAACAGCCCGGATATCCACCGCAGCAGGGTTATCCGGCGCAGCAGGGGCCTGCGCAGTTCGGTGCGCCTGGCCCGAAGCGGCGCAAGCCATGGCCGTGGCTGATCCCGCTGATCGTGGTGGTGGTCGCGGCGGCCGTCGTGGTGCCGATCGTGCTCACCCGAGGTGGCGGCGGGTCGGCGAACCCGTCGGCGAGCGCGCCCGCGCTGAAGCCGTGGATCGTGACGGCGGGCCAGACCGGCCAGTTCATCGACGGATTCGGCGCCTGGGCCAACGGAGACGATCTGATCACCGTCACCGGGAACTCGGTCACCGCGTTCAAGCGCCGCGACGGCAGCAAGGTCTGGAGCCTGACGCCGCCGACCCAGGGCGCGCTGTTCTGCGGAGCCAGCCGCAATGTCAGCGCCGACCGGATCGCGGTCGCGTACGGCGTGACCAGCAAGGACAACCCGAGCGACCAGGTGTGCACCAACCTCGGCCTCGTCAACCTCACGACCGGCAAGTTCGTGTGGAGCGGACAGTACCTTCAGGACAGTTCGTTCCCGCCGGCAGGCGCGGCCATGATGATCGTCGGCAACAGCGTGTTCGCCGGGTTCAACCTCAGCAACTTCGTCAACCAGGTCGACCTGGCGACCGGCAAGACCACTACCCACGACGCCATGTCCGACGGGAACAACGCGGACTGCAGCATCAACGACATCACCGCGACCTCGTCGACCGTCTACTTTCTCGCCACCTGTCAGCCCGGCCTGCCCTCGGATCCGAACGCGCCTGCGAACACGGCCGCGTTCGACGCGATCCGCGCCGAGGATGCCACCACCGGCCAGCAGACCGGGTTCGGCGAGATCACCGCGCAGTCCGCGCAGGTGCCGGCCGATCCGATCGTCGGCATGTCGCCCGGCACGTTCATCTCGGCCGCCCCGATGGTCGTGCAGACCAGCGCGAACACCGCCTCGGGCCAGAGCACCGGTTCCTTCCTCGGCATCGACGGCTCGCTCAAGGCCAGCTGGGCGGTGCCCGGCCCGCTCGGCGACCCGAACAGCCTGGACATCCTCTCCTCCGGTGACTCGTCGGCGGGTTGGACCGGGTTCGGCCGGGCGTTCGTCGCCAACGGCGTGCTCCTCGCCGAAACCACGTTCCAGAACCCGAGCGGCACGCAGAACAACAAGATCGTCGCGATCGACGCCAAGTCCGGACAGCCGAAGTGGCGCACCGGCATGCCCAAGGTGGCCTTCATCTGTCCGGTCACGGTGCGGGGTTCGTCGGTGATCGCGATCGGCCAGACCACCGCCGGCGACGCGCAGGGCAATCCGGACACCGTGGTGGCGCACCTTGATCTCGACAGCGGGAAGCTGACCTCGAGCAAGACCCTGAGTCTGCCGGTGAGCGGCACCGGCAACTCGCTGGCCGACGGCGCCAACTTCGAGGCGACCTGGTGGGTGGCTGCCGACGACCGGCTCTACGGGGCGCAGGTGCTCAACGGGCGGAACACGCCGCCGACCGCGCCCGAGGTGTTCGCGGTCGGCTGAGCCGGGGTCAGCGGTTGGGCGCGCCGAGCGAGTTCAGCATGGCGATCACCTGCTGCGCGATGCGCGGAGTGTCCGCGGGCGAGTAGGTCGTCCACTGCTGGCCGTCCGTGCCCGGCCTGCGGTAACCCATGTACCGGCCCTCTTCGGTGTCGAACCAGGTGACCTCGGGGGCGCGCTGGTGGCGGCCCATCTGGTCCCGGCCGTACACGCTGAACCAGCCGATCTGCGTACGCGGCTTCTCGGTGATGGAGCCGGCGGCCCGTCGTTGCAGGTCATAGCTCGCGGACCCGGACGGATCCGGCCTGCGCAGGCCGCTGAAACCCTCTTCCGGCTCCGGCCGTCGGTGCGCGGCACGCGGGGGCTCCTTGCTGGCCTCCGGGTAGGTGATCGACTGGCCAGGGCCTGCCTTCTCGTCGCCGATCGGGCCCATGGCCGCGTGCACGAGGCCTTCCGGGCGCAGCATTTCGAAGAAGATCTCGTTGTCCCGTTTGCTGGCGTGTACCGCGGTGCGGCCGTCGGTGGCCACCCGGTAGCAGAGCTGCTCGTCCTCGAGCAGCAGGGCGACGCCGTCCACCGCGTGCCGGTACTTCACCAGCGTGGTCAGCGCGTCCTCGACCTCGGGCTCCAGTCGGCCGCGGTTGGCCAGATTGCGCGCGGTCAGGTCGCGCAGCACGGCGTCGCGGATGAGCTTGCGATCGTCCATGGTGGCGCCGACACTCGGCACCTCGAAGATCATGACCGGACTGCCGAGTTGCAGCAGCTCGGTGAGGATGTCCATGGCGGTCAGCGAGAGTGAGAACGAGAACTCGCCGGGCATCAGCGCTCGGGCCCCCCAACGCAGGTGATGAGCGGGTGTTATCAGCACCAGAAAGTACCGCACCGCCAGATATCCGGCAGCCCAGGTCCGTCGATCCCGGCCGCCGTTCGGGTCACTCTGGCACTCTGGGTGGGTGGCCGAGCCGAGCGAGGAACTGCCGCCGACCCTGCGTCATCAGATGGATGACTGGGATGAACAGGTCCGCGACCAGCAGTTGGCCTTCGTCGACGCGGCGCAGGACCTCGATGCGCAGGCCAACGAGATCAGGGCGGAACTGGAACACGTCGGCGACGCGCACCGGCCGACCATGTTGATGCACCTCGACCTGGTGACCAAACTCGCAGCGAACGTCCGCACCATGGCCAAGATCCCCTTCCCGATCCCGGAGGAGGGGGTCACCGTGCGGGAGGAACCGGACGCGCCGGACGGTCTGGTCTACATGGACCCGGACGAGGTCGCCGAGCTGTTCCCGAAGCCGGACTCCGACCGGGAAGACGACGACTGAAGCGAGTCAGCCGCCGTTGCGCCGTGCGGCCGAACAGCGCTGCTCATCTGGCCGATGCCAGCTCGCCCGGCGATCACCAGGCTGATTCACGCGCGTTGACGAACGCACGCAGCAGTTCGGCCGGGATGATCGCGCTGACCGGCCCGTCCGCGTTGATCGCCAGCGGACATTCGCCGAGCGCGTCCACCAGCTCGCTGCCGCGCACCGAACGCCAACCCGGCCAGTCCGCCGGCACATGATCGACCGAGGTGCACGCCGGCACGACCAGCCTGCCGCTGCGCCGGTCCGGGAAGGCGAGCAGCGCGTCCCGCGCGAAGCGGCCGTCCCTGGACCGGAAGACCAGCAGGGTCGCGTCCAGCACCGCGGCCGGCAGATCCCGCGCCTGCCGGTGACCGGCCTTGGCCAGCTGGATCATCCGCTCCAGCTGCGTCGTCGGTTCCGGCCAACCGAGCGCGCGCGGAGAAGGCCGGTAGGTGTCGTTCGCCGCGAAGCGCGACTCGATCTCGCCGTGGGCATTCACCGGATACGCGCCGACAACGCCCCACTGCGGCACCTCGGAGTTCGGGTCGAAGGCGGGGTCGATCACATAAAGCCAGGAATTCGGATTGTGCAGGGCGCTTTCCCGCATGCCATCGGTGATCGGCGGAAACTCCGCCGCCGTGCTGGCCGCCATCAACACCACCCCAGTCCGGGCTGCCGCAGGCACTCCCCGTGCCTGTGGCCACCGTGCCAGAAATCCCGGTGAGGACCCCGAATCGTCACCCGGTGGTGGGATCGTCGCATTCCCGTTCACCGTTAGCCGCGACCGCGAAGGTGAGTAAAAATCGAAATCAGGGGTGGTCCACTCCCCGTGAACCACCCCCGATTTCGATGCAGGGCGACAGTTGGCATCTGCCGGGCGGCAATTTTCCCCAGGCCGCTCGGACGAATTCTTCAGTTGTTGTTTTCTCTTTCTTTCTTCCTACCGTCGACCCCGATGCGCCGAATGGCGTAGTCAGTTCGCCTCTGCCTCAGCGACCACTCCGTGGGAGGCAATCACCTGGTGCTGCGTCATGTGTACAGCGCGTGTGACGCTTGTGGTGGCGCGTCCGTGCCATTGACACTGATGTGCCGCCTCGTCGCAGGTCAGGAGCTAGAACGTGACCGCCATTCGCATCAACGATCTCACCCTGCTGGGCCTATCCGACGGCCCGGCGGTCGTGTACATGCGATTACTCACCGATGGACCGTCCGATGTCGAACCCCTCGCCACAGGAACCGGTCAGACCCCGACCGAGGTACGCGACGCGCTGGAAATCCTGCGCGAAGCGGGCTTGGTCAGCTTCGGCGAAGACACCGAAGCCGCGGTGCCCATGCGCCCCGGCCCCGCGCTCGATCTACTCATCCGGCGCAAAGAAGCCGAACTCCGGCAGGCAAGGGTCGCCGCGATCAGCGCGTACGAGGGATTCGTCCGCTCGGTCGGCGGCGAACCCGCCAACAACCTCATCGAGGTCGTCCCCGGCAACGCCGTCTCCGAGCGGATCACCCAACTGGAGCGATCCGCGCACGAGGAGATCCTCGGATTCGACTCGCCGCCCTACTACGCCGACGCCGACGCCAACCAGGTCGAACTCGACAACCTCAGCCGAGGCGTCCGTTACCGGGTCGTGTACGCGACCGCCGCGCTCGGGCGCGGCGACTACCTGGCCGACAACGTGATCCCCGGCGTACTGGCCGGCGAGGAAGCCCGCACCCTCCCCGAGGTACCGGTCAAACTGATGATCTTCGACGACGACTGCGCGGTGGTCTCGCAGTCCCTGCCCCAGGCCGACTGCGACGTGTCCGCGCTGCTGATCCGGCCGTGCGCGCTGCTCTCGGCGTTGACCGGCCTTTTCGAGATGTGCTGGCAGGCCGCGCTGCCCTTCGACGTCCGCGACCGCCCGGCCAGCCGCTACCTGCAACCCAACGAGCGAAGACTGCTCGGCCTGCTCGCCGCCGGCATGGGCGACGACCAGGCCGCGCGAGCGCTCGGCGTCAGTCGACGAACCCTGTTCCGCTACCTGGAGGGCATGATGGCGCGCACCGGCGCGGCCAACCGCTTCCAACTCGCGCTCTACGCCGTCCGCAACGGCTGGATCTGATTGCTGACTACCCTGGCTTGGTGGTTGCCCGAGGCCAAGCCGACCCGCACGAGGTGCGCGCCGCCGTCGTGGCCATCGCTCCGTGGCTGGCCGGTGCCGCCGACCAACCCGACCGCGCGACCCTGGCCGCGGCCGTCCGGCTGAGCCTGCGCGTGCTGCCGCAGGTCGCGCCCGGCCACAGCGTCGAGGTCCGGGTACCCCCGTTCGCCGCGGTGCAGTGCATCGAGGGGCCTCGCCACACCCGAGGCACCCCGCCCAACGTGATCGAAACCGACCCGCGCACCTGGCTCGAACTCGCCACCGGCCAACTGACCTGGGCCGACGCCGTCGAAGCTGCCCGTGTCACCGCCTCCGGCGCCCGCGCCGACCTCTCGGCGCTGCTCCCCGTCGTCCGGATCTGACCCCTCGTCACTCGAACGGGTAGCGCGCGCGTGGCCCGCGCGCCGGTCAAACCGGCCGCTTCCGGCACTTACACTGGGTGTGGCCTCAGCCGGCGTCTCAAGGGAGTTCTCGGTGGTCACTGACCAGACAACCGCTGGAACAGGACATCTCGATCCCGAAACAAGCACCGCAGCAGCCATCGCGCAACCCGACGATGGCCCGCGCGAGGAGTGTGGTGTCTTCGGAGTGTGGGCTCCCGGCGAGGAAGTGGCCAAGCTCACCTTCTACGGCCTGTATGCGTTGCAGCACAGAGGGCAGGAGTCCGCAGGCATCTCGGTGGCCGACGGCCGCCAGATCGTGGTCTTCAAGGACCTCGGCCTGGTCAGCCAGGTCTTCGACGAGCAGGTGCTCTCCTCCCTGCACGGTCACCTCGCGGTCGGCCACTGCCGCTACTCCACCACCGGTTCCTCGACGTGGGAGAACGCCCAGCCGACGTTCCGCAATACCGCGACCGGCAGCGGACTGTCGCTCGGCCACAACGGCAACCTGGTGAACACCGCCGAACTGCTCGCCCGCGCCAGGGAACTCGGCGCCGACACCGGTCAGGGCCTTGGCGCCACCACCGACTCCGACCTGGTCTGCGGCCTGCTGGCCGCGGCCGCCGCCGACACTGGAATCGAAGCG
>DASYBO010000578.1:0-8832 GCA_036500685.1 Pseudonocardiaceae bacterium
CCGCCGTCGCTGTACAAGCACGTCGAGAACCTGGCCGATCTGCAGCACCGGATGGCGACCGCGGCGATGATCGAACTCGGTGACACGATCCGGGACGCCTTGCAGGCCAAGGCGGGCCACGACGCACTGCACGCGATGTTCGACGCGCTCCGAACCTATGTCCAGGCCCACCCCGGCCGCTACACGTCGACCGTCGGCGCGGAGTTCGCGGGCCAGGACGATCCGCTCCTCGCGGCCGGCGCACGGGTACTGGACTCGATCGGCGCGGTGCTCCGCGGTTACGGCATCGAGGAACGCGACAGGGACCACGCGATCCGCGCCATGCGCTGCATGATCCACGGCTTCGCATCGCTCTCCGCCGCGGATGCGTTCAAGTGGGACGCCGACCCCGAAATCAGCTTCGACTGGATGATCGAATTCCTGGAACGCGGACTGCGCGGCGGGGCAGCGACCTCCCGGGAGTGGTGCGCCAGCGCTCCCAGGCGAAGTGGCTAGTAGATCCTGCGTTGTCTAGTAGATCCGTAGTTTCAGTGACAACTGAAATTAACTCCAAATCTCCCCTCGCCACCGCTCCACAAGGACAAAACCCGCCTCGACCGGATCAGGGCACCGCCGTGCTCTGCCGTTCAGGCCGGTTAGCAACAGCCTTGCGGCGCGCGACGATCCGGCGCCCGCGCGCGATCATCGGCTGTTCGAGCCAGCGGTAGCAGGCGTGCGCGAGCAGCGTCGCGACAACGGCCACCGTGATTCCTCTTGCCAGTCCGGTGATCGTCGGCACTGCGAACACGACCATGGTCTGCGCGATCGTCTGCCACAGGTAGATCGCATACGATCGTTCGCCAAGGAACACCATGGGGCGGCGGGACAACAGCCAGCGCGCCGGTCCGGGGGCGACGATCGCCGGCAGCAGCAACCCGACCGCGATGGCGTAGATCGGCACGACCGCGACGTAGCCGGGCATCGTGGGCAGCACGCGGTGGTGATCGAGATAGGTCGACGCGGTGTGCACCGAGAGCTGCACGACCACGAACAGCCCGGCCACCGCGGTCGCGACCCACGGCCGAGTCAATGGCCGGATCACCCGGAAGCTCCGTCGGTGGTGCATGAGCAGAGCCAGCAGACAGCCAACGAGGAGCACGAAGTAGTTCTCCGGCCAGCCAAGCGGGTCGCCGCCGAGGGTGAACGGGATCGTGGCCAGCGCGAGCGTCATCAACGCGAGAATCAGGGTGGTGCGCCTGCCCGGTGTGGCCAACCGGCGGAAGATGATCGTCGAGAACGCGAGCAGCGGCCAGATCAGGTAGAACTTCTGCTCGATGCCCAGCGTCCAGGACTGGCCGAAGGAGCCGCCGGAGCCGAACTCGTTGAGGAAGACCAGGTAGAGCGGGAACTGGCGACCGAGCGGGTCGTGCGTGAACTGGCCACCGATCAGCAGCGCGCCCGCTGTCACGAACAGGACCAGGAAATAGACCGGGAGGATGCGGAAGGCGCGCCGCAGGTAGAAGTTGCCGAGGTTCACCCGGCCCGACCGGGACTCCTCGCGCAGCAGCAATGTGGTGATGAGAAAGCCGGAGAGCACGAAGAACACCTGCACACCGATCCAACCCTGCAAGATGTCCGGCCCCTCGTTGTGGAACAGCACCACCAGCAGCGCGGCGATGGCGCGCAGTCCGTCCAGGGCCGGGAAGCGGTTCATGGCGCGGAATTCGTCGTGGTTCAGCGGCGGCCGGTCGACGAGTCGAGGACCGGTCGGGCGGCGAAGCGGAATGAACATTGCCGCGACGAGAACGGCGACGCCGTAATAGACGAACAGGTCGGTGCGGGGGAGCAGGAACACCACGAACCCGGCCGCGGTGAGCAGCATGACCGGCCACGAGCGGGTTCGCACCGCGAGCGCGGTCAGGCTCAGCAGCAGCGGCACTGCCCACACCCAGTGGTGCGACCAGGAGACCGGCGAACACAGCAACCCGGCAAGTCCGACCAACGACAGTCCACACAGGACGCGACCGGCGGCGATGGCGCGCCGCACGCCGAGCACGGTCAGCCACAGCACGCAGGCGGCCAGCGCCAGCCACACCAGTTCGCGCGGTGTGGTGCCGATGCCGAAGCGGGCGAGCATGCCCATGATCGACTGGTTGTCGGCGGCACCGGGCGGGCCGATCCGTCCCGCGTCGAACACGGCGCTGCTCCAGTAGCGCACCGAGTCGTGCGGATCGAGGAGGAACGTGACGCCGGTGACCACGCAGAACGACACACCAGCCCGCAGGGCCGAGCGCCAGTCGCGGCGCACCAGGAACCAGACGATGAACACGGCCGGCGTCAGCTTGATCGCGGCGGCAAGGCCGACGAGCACGCCACGCGGCCGGCGCTTGGCGCCGGTCAGGCAGTCGACCGCGACCAGCGCCATGAGCAGGACGTTGATCTGGCCGAACCCGAGGGTGCACTGGACCGGCTCGAACCACAGCGCCACCGGGAACATGGCGCCGACCAGCAGCCAGCCGCGCCATCGCGACCGCAACAGCCCCAGTGACCGCACGGCGAGTACGACGACGAGCAGGAGCGCGGCCACGGTCAGCGTGCTGATCAGCACGCTCGCTGCCGCGAAGGAAATGGCGCTGAGCGGCGCCAGCAGGATCGCCGAGACCGGCGGGTAGGTGAACAGCATGTGCTGCCCGCCGCGAACCTGCGGAATCCACCCGTACAGGTCGCCGCCGTGCCGCCACACCATCGATCCGATCCGGTACACGTCCAGGTCGAGCCGGTACCCGTCGATGTCGAGGGGCCGCGCCGACCACGGCGAATTCGCGACGATCGCCAGCACGACCACGTTGACCGCGGCCAGGGCCACCGCCGCGACCACCCACCCCGCCCTGCGCAACTCCCGCACCTGCCCCGACACCCTTCCCCGACGTGTTTCGCACGACCGGCGGTCGTGTCGGGACAGGTGTACGGTTTGCGCGTTATGCAGCTGATAAGGGCGATGTTTATGTCGCGCTTATCCCGACTTCGGTAGACACCCGCGAGAAGGATGCGGTGGAGGTTCGATGCGGGTGTTGGTCGCCGAGGACGAGCGCAGGCTCGCTGACGCTCTCGGCAAGGGGTTGCGCCATCTCGGTATGTCGGTGGATGTCTGCTACGACGGCGATGCCGCGCTGGAGCGGGTCGCGATGCACACCTACGACGTGGTCGTGTTGGATCGGGACCTGCCGCTGGTGCACGGCGACGACGTGTGCAGGAGCATCGTGGACGGCGACGGCGAGACCAGGGTGATCATGTTGACCGCGGCCGCGAGCATCAGGGACCGGGTCGACGGTCTCGGTATCGGCGCCGACGACTACCTGACCAAGCCCTTCGCCTTCGCCGAACTCGCGGCTCGCATCGCGGCACTGGCCCGGCGGGCCAGGCCAGCGTTGCCGCCGGTGCTGGATCGCGCGGGGGTCGTCCTCGACTCCGCGAAACGCTACGCGGCGCGCGACGGACGGCCGCTCGCGTTGGCACCCAAGGAGTTTTCCGTGCTCGAAGTGCTGATGCGCGCGGAGGGTGTCGTGGTCAGCCCGGAACAGTTGCTGGAGAAGGCATGGGACGAGCACGCGGATCCGTTCACCAACGCGGTGCGGGTGGCGGTGATGACGTTGCGGCGCAAGCTCGGCAGCCCGCCGCTGATTCACACCGTGCCCGGCGCAGGCTATCGATTCGACGCCTGATCGCCGAACCCTGGTCGTTGCGGGCCAGGGCCAGCCTGCTGTTCGCCATCGCCGTCATCGCCGGGATCGCGCTCGGGCCAACGGTCGTCCCGATCGTCATCGCCATCGTGCGTTCGATCAGCCGCATCCTGGTGCCCTCGTCGTTCTGCACCAACCTGGCGGACGAAATCGCGACTGGCTTCCCTGACTCCAACATGACTGGCGAGTACCACAACAACTGCGCGCCGCCCGACGGTCCGGTGAGCACCTGGGTGTTACTGGGCGGCGCGCTGCTCGCGTTGGCCGCGGTCGTCGTGATCGGCCGGATCGTGGCCAGGCTGGTGTTGCGACCGCTGCGTGGGGTCACCGGGACCGTGCGCGACCTGGGGCCGCAGAACCTCGGCCAGCGGATCAGGACCGCGGACAAGAACGACGAGTTCGGGCTGCTGGTCAAGGAAGTCAACGACATGCTCGGCCGGGTCGCCGTCGGCCTTGAAGGGCAACGCAGGTTCGCCGCGAACGCATCGCACGAACTGCGCACCCCGCTCGCGGTCCAGCGCACCCTGGTCGAGGTGGCCATGGTCACCGGCGGACCCAATCCCGATCTGGGCAGGCTCGGGGCGGAACTGCTGGTGGTCAACGAACGCAACGAGCAGCTCATCGAGGGGCTGCTGGTACTGGCCGAGAGCGACCGCGGCCTGTCCGGCACCGTCCCGGTCGCCCTGCACGAACTCGCCGACGCCGTCATGGACGCCTACACCGACCTCGCCGCGCGGTACCGCGTCGAACTGCGTCGGTCGCTGCGTCCGCGCACCGTCGCGGGGGACCCGATACTGCTGGAGCGGCTGATCGGCAACCTGGTGCACAACGCGATCAAGTACAACCGGGAGGGCGGTTGGGTCGAGGTGCGGGTCGCCGAGGATCCCGCGCTGCTCGTGCACAACACCGGCGAGCACGTGTCCACCACGGTGTTGGCCAGCCTGTTCGAACCGTTCCGCCGGGGGCGCGGGGAACGGTTGAATTCGCGCGACGGTGCCGGTCTCGGCCTTTCGATCGTCCGATCGATCACCATGGCCCATGAGGGCACGGTTCGCGCGAGCGCGGGGGAGGACGGCGGTCTGATCATCAGCGTCGACCTGCCGTTCCAGTAGCTTCCGGTTCCGCTGTCCCGCGCGCCGTCACCGGGCTACCGTTGTCCTGTTCCCGTAATGACGAAAGGCCAGGAACGTGGCTGACCGCGAAGCCTGGCTGGCGGCGACGCTGGTCGAATTGGCAGACACCTCCGTTATCGGCGATGTCGATGACGTTGATGTCGACGAGTCGGGGCACGGGATCGCTCTGGTCTGCCGACTGACCGAACTGTTCCCGGACGCGGAGATCGGTGTGATCGTTCAGGATTCGGCCGGTATTCCTCGCCTGGTGGCGACATCGTCCGAACGGAGCAGGAAATTGCTGTGGTCGGAGCTGGACGAGGACGACGGTCCGTGCATCGCGTGTTATCGCACTGGCGAGCGAATGCTCAACCTGGATATCGCGACCGTCGACCAGCGGTGGGCCTGGTTCGCTCCGCTCGCCGAGGCGGCCGAATTTCGCGCCGTGACCGTGCTGCCCATGCGGCGCCACGGCGACATCCTCGGCGCGGCAGCGATTCTGAACGCGACCGGCACACCGCTGGCCCAACGGGATGTCGATCTCGCCCAGATGCTGTTGGAGGCCGCCACGGTGGGCCTTCGTCAGCGCAGGCGACTTGCTCAGGTCACGCGCGTCAGCAAGCAGCTTCAGTACGCTTTGGACAGTCGGGTGATGCTCGAACAGGCCAAGGGCATGACGGCGGCCTCGCTCGACATCACGCCCCATGAGGCGTTTGCGCTGTTGCGCGGTTACGCGCGCGGCCACAACAGGCTGCTGACCGACGTGGCGGTCGAGGTGATCGGTAGGGAGCTCGCCGCAGCCGATCTGCTGGCCCCCCGGTGGCCGATCTCGGCCCGGTGAATTCCGCGCGCTCTGCGTGTACCCTCCAGCCGGTGAGCAGCAAGCGGGCAGCAGCTGTCCACACCGGTGGCGGTTCGGAACCGGACTCCCTGACCGCGCGAATCACCTCCTTCACCGGCACCATGTTCGCGCGACAGCCCTATCGCCCACCGAACGTCACCGAACGAGCCGCCGCCGCGCGCGGTTTCGCGGATCTGATCAGCAACGCTCGGACGACCGACGCCGACCTGAGGGATTTGGGTTTCACCGTCACCGACCTCGTCGATCAGCACACCGATCGGCCGTACACCCTCGCGCAGCACGGGCCCGAGACCGACCGCGCGTGGGGGATGTACCTTGTCGATCGCTCCGCGCCCCCGTCGCTCGCCGTCGAAGTCCCGCATCCCGCGTCCGACCTGCGGACCGAACTGTTCGGCCTGGATTTGTTCCGCCGTGTGCCAGGGGCAGTTCTGGTGATGGCCGGCGCGCACCGTCGAGCCGGCCGCGGCCGGGCCGACGTCGCCCACGAAGCCGATTCGATGTTCCAGGTGGTTGCCGGTTGTCTGATCGCGCGCGGACTGCCGCAGGTGCAGCTGCACGGGTTCGACAACGAATCCGCGCCGGGGTACGACATCGTGCTGTCCACCGGATCCACTCCTGCCGGCGACGTGGCCGTCCGGCTCGGCGCCGGTTTCCTGGAGGCGGGCTTCGCGACCTGTCAGGCGTGGGCCCAGACCTGCGCGGGTCTTGAAGGCAACGCCAACGTCCAAGGACAGCTCGCCAAGACAGCGGGAACGGGGTTCCTGCACGTCGAGATGAGCCGAACCGTACGAGACAGCTCTCGCACCACCGTCGGACAAGTCCTGGCGGCGGCCAGAATCAACCAGCCCTGACCGAGATCAGCCGAGTTCGGCCAGTTGCGTGACCGAGGGGGCCATCGAGTCGATCCATGCTGCCGGGGTTTCGGTCATCGGGGTGACCATGACGGCCTGGATGCCGAGCTTCGCGTAGTCAGCCATGGACCGGACGAACTCGTCGCGGGTGTCCGGGGTGGGGCGCGGGTTGTTGGCGACGATCGTCTTGCGGATGTCGTCGTAGTCGCGGCCGAGTTCCTCGCAGTGCCCTCGCAGCACGTCCAGCTTGTGCGCGACGTCATCGGGCGAGGTTCCGAACAGGTTGCAGGCATCGCCATACTGCGCGACCAGCCGAAGCGTCTTGCGCTCGCCGCTGCCGCCGATGAGCACCTTGGGTCGGTTGATCGGCTGCGGCTGGCACAGTGTCTCGGCCAGCTGGTAGTACTTCCCGTCGAACGGGCCGTTGTTGTCCGCGTCCCACATCTGCGCGCAGATGCGCAGTGTCTCCTCCAGCCGCTCGAACCGCTCCGCGATCGGCGGATAGGCCACGCCGAGCCCACGGTGCTCCCGTTCGAACCAGGCCGCGCCGAGCCCCAACACCGCCCGGCCGCCGGAGATCACGTCCAACGTGGTCACGATCTTGGCCAACAGCCCTGGATGCCGGTAGGTCACACCGGTGACGAGCAGCCCGAGGTCGACGGTTGACGTGTGCGCGGCCAGGAAGCCCAGCGTCGTGTACCCCTCCAGCATGTTCGACTCGGCGGGCCGACCCGTCGTCTCGATCTGGAAGTAGTGATCCATGAACGACAACCAGGTCGCCCCGGACGCCTCGACAGCCGCTCCCACCCTGGCCAGTTCAGGGGCGATGGCGGTGGTGCCGCCCTCGATGTCGAAGATCGGAAGGTGGAAGCCGAGTTCCATGGTGTGCAGCTCCTCAGTCGCGGACGGACACCAGCTACGCTAAGTGCTGGAGCGCGCTCCAGGTCAAGGGCGCGCTGGCGGACCGGTCCCTGGCGGAAGTGCTGTGCTGGTTCGCATGACCGCGGAACGTGTACTGATCTTGTACCAAGGCGCGAAGCCCGGGATCGGAGAACTCCAGCAACTCGTCGAAACGGTCAGTCGGGAAACGGACCGCGACCTCGGCTGGACCAAGCTTGACACCTACGAGCAGGCCGATCCGACCGAGCGGGGCGCGCTGTTCCTGGTGGCCAGGCTCGCCGACGAGAAGGCGCTCGCGACCGATTCGTTGGGGCGCACGACCACCTACACCGTCGAGACGTCCGGTGGGCGGCGGGTCGTTGCCGTCGTGTGGGCGCGGGAGATCAGGGCGTGGGTGCGGCAGGCGATCCCGCTGCACCTGGCCAGAGTCGCGCATGCCGGGCTCTCGGTGGCTCGCCGGGCGGGGTGGGCGAGGCTGACGCGAGAACCCGCGCTCTCGTTCGTCGCCAGTACTCGGGACGGTACGGGCATGCGATTCGATGACGTGCACGTCGTGGTCAGCCTTTTCGCCGAGACGCGGCCCCGGCGGATCCGCAAGCTCATGCCCGGCGGATACCTCCACTGGGTGGATGACGTGTTCGCCAGGGCAGGCGCGCCGCTCGGCGAGATCGACATCGCGCACTGGATCGTGTGCTCGACCAAGGCCGCGAAGACCGTGCATCTGGCCTATCTTCCCCAGGATCGGCGACAGACGTTGCTGTTGCCATGGGAACTACTCTCGCGTGCCGAGAAACGCAACGGGTCCAAGCTCGGGTGACGTGGCCATCGCCGTTGCACCGCGACCGAATTGCGACGCGAGTGCCTACCTCACTCCGGCCAGGCGCTGTCCTTGATGATCTCGACGAAGTCCTTCCTGGTGAAGGACGGGTCGAAGTGCGCGAGCACATCGTCGTTCATGGTGCCGAACGTCGTGTCGGGACGGTTGACCATGCCCTGATGGAACGCTTGCAGGATGCGGTTCTTGAAGTCGGGGCGCGGATGTGCCGCGACGATCTCGGTGCGCTGCTCGTCGGTGATCTGGTCGAGATCCAGGCCGAGCACGTCGGTTTCGACGCCGAGGGTCACGACCGCGACCTCGGGGGCGAGGTGTAGCGGCACTTCCGGGGTCGTGTGCAGTGCGATCGCCAGCCAGACGTCGCGGGCGTCCTGTTCGGAGCGGCCGTGTTCGAGCAGGAAGTTCCGCGCGGCTTCGGCACCGTCGAGTTCGAAACGGCGGTCCTTGGTGGCGTAGGCGGCGGTCAGGCCGAGGTCGTGGAAGAGTCCGCCGACGTAGGCGAGTTCGGGGTCCACGTCGAGTCCCCGCACCGAGGCTTTCAACGTTCCCAAGA
>DASYBO010000579.1:0-5226 GCA_036500685.1 Pseudonocardiaceae bacterium
CCGTGACGGTACCCGCATCCTTTGCGACGGCGAGCAGCTTGAGCACGACGACCTGTTCCTCGAGCGCTTCGAGCACCTGCCGCAGCGAGCCGGGGAAATCGGCGACGTTACGGGTCAGGTTAGCGGTCCCGCCGAGCACCAACCGCTCCTCCGGGTGCTCGACGAGTGACTCGATCAACACCGAGCACACCCTGGTCATCGCGTTCCG
The DNA here is from genome assembly GCA_036500685.1 of Pseudonocardiaceae bacterium. Taxonomy (GTDB): domain Bacteria; phylum Actinomycetota; class Actinomycetes; order Mycobacteriales; family Pseudonocardiaceae; genus CAJCJE01. Next base: position 209 of record DASYBO010000579.1, read on the forward strand.
CAGCTCGGTCGGGGCCTGCTCGGGCAACTCGGCGACCTTGGCGGTGGCCTCGGCGAGCCGCTCCCCCACCATGGTCGAGTTGAGCACCGAGCGCAGCCGGGCCACCGAGTCGTCGGTGAACACGTCGCCGAGGTCGACCATGCGCTGGTCGACCCGGCCCGTGTCGGTGATCAGCACCAGCATCACCCTGGCCGGCGTGATGAGCACCACTTCGATGTGCCGAATGGTGGCGCGAGACAGCGTCGGGTACTGCACGACCGCGACCTGACGGGTCAGCTGGGCGAGCAGCCGCACGCTGCGGCGCAGCACGTCGTCAAGGTCGATCGCGCCGTCCAGGAAGGCCTGGATGGCGTTGCGCTCGGCCACGGACAACGGCTTGACCTCGGAGAGCCGGTTCACGAAGAGCCGGTAGCCCTTGTCGGTCGGGATCCGGCCGGCGCTGGTGTGCGGCTGAGCGATGTAGCCGTCCTCTTCAAGGGCGGCCATGTCGTTGCGCACGGTCGCACTGGACACGCCGAGGTTGTGTCGTTCGACGAGCGCCTTGGAGCCGACCGGTTCGTGGTTGGACACGTAGTCGGCGACGATCGCGCGCAACACCTCGAACCGGCGTTCGTCCGCGTTCACGCGTCACCTCCCACTCTTCACGTCAGCCAACACCAAGTTTACGGACGAGCGGGAGGTGGTCGTGCCCTCATGGTGAGTAAACCTGCTTTCGCAGGTCAGCGCAGCGTTGGTGAGTCTGCGGGCTGGTCGGGCACGCTCACGCCGAGACCGGCCGCGCTGATGGTCTCCAGGTGCCGCATGCCGGTGCGCGGACCGAACAGGGCGACGACGATCGCCACGATCACCCAGCAGGCCGCGATGTAGACGAACACCGGCTGGTAGCCGAACGAGGTGAAGATCCCCGCCACGATGAACGAGCCCGCGATGTTCACCAACCGGCCGGAGCCATAGGCGAGGCCATTGCCGGAGTTGCGTTGCTCGGTGGGGAACAACTCCGGCGTGTACGCGTAGAGCAGTGCGGCGAAGGTTTGCAGCAGCGCGTTGACGCAGAAGCCGAAGATCACGATGGCGACCGCGTTGAAGGTCAGGCCGTAGGCGAGACCCGACACGGCGATGCCGAGTGCGACGACGACGATCGGTACCTTGCGGCCGAACCGGTCCGAGATCGGCCAGGCGAGCAACGCGCCGGGCACGACACCAAGCGTGGTCAGCGCGACGAACCCGAGGCTGTTGGTCAAGCTGAACCCGTGGTCGACCAGCAGCGTCGGCACCCAGCTGCTGAACCCGTAGAAGCCGAGTGTCTGGAACACCCAGACCACGATCAACATCACCGTTCGCCGGGCCAGCGGTCCCTTGAACAGTTCGACGTAGCGGACCTTGCGCGGCGGCACCTCGATGACCGCTTCGGGTTCCGGCAAGGCGCCCGAGCCCGCCGAGATCTCGGTCTCGACGCCACGCACGATCTTGTCCGCCTCGTCGGCCCTGCCGTGCCCGGCCAACCAGCGCGGGCTCTCCGGCAGTCGCATGATCAACGGTAGGAACACCAGGCCGGCCGCACCGAAGACGAAAACCCAGCGCCAGCTGTTCAGACTCAGCGGTGCCACGAACCTGGTGAAGAAGGTCATCGCCGGGATGCCGATCAGGCCGATCGCGATCACGCCGGCCTGCATCCTGCCGCGCCGCGCGGAGGGCATGACCTCGGAGACATAGGTGGTCGCGGCCACCGTCATCGCCGAGAGGCCGACGCCGGTCAGGAAGCGGGCGAAGCCGATCGTCGCGTCGTTCCAGGCACCCGCGTTCGCCAGCGAGAACACCGAGAAGAAGCTGACCGCGATGAGCAGAGCCCGCCGCCTGCCGACCATGTCCGAGAACCGGCCGCCGAAGACCGCACCGATGAACATGCCGGCGAAGGAGGCCGAGAGTATCCAGGTGAAAGCGATCGTGGACATGCCGATGTTCTTCTTCAAGGTGGCGCCGACGTAGGAGAAGGTGTTCAGGTCGGCCAACTCGAAGAAGAACACGACGGCCAGGGCGAGAAGCACCTGCCGGTGGAACCGGCCGATCGGTAACCGGTCCAGCCGCGCCGCCAGGCTCGCCGCTGTCGGACTGCTCATGGGTTTCGTCCTCCTTGACGAAGCCGCGATCACGGCGGTGACACGTCAGTGGGGATGCGCGGCGCTCTGCCCGGCCCGTCGACCGAACACTGACCCCGCGGTGAGCCCCGAGCCACCCGGATAGTTGAAATGGAACAGGCCGCCGACGAGTTCGCCGGCCGCGTACAGCCCCGGGATCGCCCGGCCCGCCGTGTCGAGTACCCGCGCGTCGGGGTCGATGCGCAACCCGCCGAAGGTGAAGGTGATCCCGCAGGTGACCGGAAAACCCACGTAGGGCGGGGTGTCGATCGGCTGCGCCCAGTTGCTCTTGGCCGGGCTGATCCCGATGGTGCGCTTGCCATCCTTGACCGTGGGGTCGAACTCGCCACCGGTGATCGACTCGTTGAACTCCCCCACGGTGCGCACGAGATCAGCGTGGTCGATACCGAGTCCCTTGGCCAGCCCCGCCAGCGAGTCCGACTCGATCTTGCTGACCCCGGCCGACTCGTACTCCTCGGAGCGCAGCAGGTGGCGCACCTTGGCATCGAAGATCTGCACCGCGGTGCCACCCGGTTGACGCAGGATCTCCGCGCCATAGCGGGCATAGGTGTAGTTGCGGAAGTCCGCGCCCTCGTCCACGAACCGCTGCCCCGCGGTGTTGACGATGATGCCGAACGGGTAGCCCCCTCTGGTCAACTGGTTAGTTAGCTCGCGACTGCCGGTCGGCGCGGCGCCCGCGTCCCAGGCGACCGAGTGGCAGCCACTCCACTGGCCATAGGACTGGGCGCCGAGTTCCAGGGCGGCCCGGATGCCGTCGCCGGTGTTGTACGGGGTGCCACGGACGAGAGCGAGATCCCAACCGGCGCCGAGATAACCGGCGCGCATGCGCGGATCGGCCTCGAAACCACCGCTGGCCAACACGACCGCGCCCGCCTCGATCCGTTCGACGGCATCGTCGGTACGCACCAGGACACCGGTCACACCCGCGTGTTCACCGGTGGCAAGGCCGGTGACCGCGGCGCCGAACCGGACGTCGATCCCGTTCACTTCGGCGGCGGCGATATGTTGCGCGACTAGCCCTTTGCCGCCACCGACGACGCCGAGTGCGAGCCCGCCCCAGAAGCGGAACGTGTCGCCCACCTGATAAGCCTGGCGGTGGAACATCAACTCGAAGCGGATTCCCTTGCCGTGCAACCAACCCATGACCTCGCGGGACTCGCCGACCAGGATGTCGGCGAGGACGGGATCGGTGCGGCCACGGGTGACCCGGACCAGGTCGGCGCGGAATTCGTCGGCCGAGTAGGGGTCGAGGTCGGTGTGCGCGAGCCGGTCGTCGGACTCGATGATCGGGCCGAGGTCGGCAAGGCCGTGGTGCGCGGTGCGCATGGCGCCCGCGGTGAAGTAGGAGTTGCCGCCGGCCCAGTCGTGCGGGGCCTTCTCCAGCAGCAGGACCGATGCGCCCTGTTCGCGCGCGGCCAGCGCCGCGCTGAAGCCCGCGTTGCCGCTGCCGACCACTACGACGTCCCATCGCGGACTCATCGCTCACACTCCAAAGTGGACTCCGCTGTTCACGACGCGGCCAGCGCCGGGGCAGCGATCGGCACGAACACCTCGGCCACCGCGATCCGGCGCGCCGCCCGCGCCAGGGTGATCCCGGTCAGCCGCCCGGCGTCGTCGAACTCGGTGCGCGCGGTGATCACACCGGACGGGGTGCCGATGCGCAGCATCCGTCGATCCTGTTGCGCGGCGAGCAGTTCGGCAACAACGCCGTCGGCAACGGTGGCCGCGGCGCCGATGGCGACCACCGAGGTCAGGCCGATGGCCGGATGCGGCGCGTGCATGGAGATCATCCGCACCGAGATGTCGTAGTCGGCGGCGGTGATTTTCTTGTTCTCGGCGCTGAGGTAGTCACGGGGCGGGCCGACGACGCCGACCTTGGGCACCGCGTAGCTGATCGGATCATCGGATGTGGCCAGGCCCATCTTCAGCGCGGCAGCACGCCGGAGCGCGGCAAGCTCGTCGACGCGTGGAAGCAGTTCCTCGGGCGATTCGATGCCGGTCAGGCCCATCGCCTCGGCCGGGACCAGCGCGGCCGGCGCGCCCGCGTCGACCAGTGTCGCCGGGATCGCGGTCGGCCCGAGGAGATCACGGCCATGGCCGGTGGGCAGGAGGGTGCCGGTGGTGTCGCCCGACGGGTTCAGGAAAGCCAGGTCGACCGCCACTCCCCCGGCATGCACGCCCGGCACGGTGGCCTTGCCGACCTCGGGCACGATGCCGCCCGGCGTATCGACGGTGGTGCGCAGCCGCGCGCCGGTGTTCGTGTTGAACAGCCGCACGGCGGTCCCGCCCGGACGAGCGGGCACGAGGCCGGTCTGCAGCGCGTAGAGGCCGACCGCCGTCGCGCAGTTGCCGCAGTTGCTGCCCCACTCGACACTGTGCGCGCCGATGCCGACCTGACCAAACGTGTACTCGACGTCCGCGTCGGGCCGGTTCGCGGCGCGGACCAGCATCGCCTTGGACGTGGTCGACGTGGCGCCGCCGACGCCGTCGATCTGGCGCGGATCGTCCGAGCCGTAGGCGGCGAGCAACACGGACTCGACGTCAACGGGCAGTTCATCGAGCATGTCGGCGTCGAACACCCAGCACTTGCTGGTGCCGCCACGCATCAGCGTCGCGGGTACCCGAATCGCCCCACCCTCGGTCACCGGCCGCACCGCCATCGCCTCCCGGTTCGCATACTTGTGTATACATCGATGATTCTTTGTATACCGATGGATGCCGAACAGCAAGAGGAGGATCAGTCACAGCAGGTTGAGGGCAGGCATGCTCGAAGGGCGCCTGCTAACAAACTGGTTAGTTGAAAGGTGGGCCGGCAGGGTCGCCGGGTACTGGCAGGCCAGCTGGGCTCAGCGGGATGGCGAG
>DASYBO010000580.1:0-28018 GCA_036500685.1 Pseudonocardiaceae bacterium
TTCGCCGCCCATCACCGAGATGCGCGCATTGGGCCACATCCAGAGGAACCGGGGCGAATATGCCCTGCCGCACATGGAGTAGTTGCCGGCGCCGAACGAGCCGCCGATGATCACGGTGAACTTGGGCACCCGCGCGCACGCGACCGCCGTGACCATTTTCGCGCCGTGCTTGGCGATGCCGCCCGCCTCGTACTCGCGGCCGACCATGAACCCGGTGATGTTCTGCAGGAACACCAACGGAATCCGCCGCCGGTCGCACAGTTCGATGAAGTGCGCGCCCTTCATCGCGGACTCGGCGAACAGCACGCCGTTGTTGGCGACGATGCCGACCGGGTGACCGTGCAGCCGGGCGAAGCCGGTGACCAGCGTCGCGCCGTACTCCTTCTTGAACTCGGCGAACCGGCTGCCGTCGACGATTCGGCCGATCACCTCGCGCACGTCGTACGGGGTGCGTGAGTCGGTCGGGACGACGCCGTACAGGTCCTCCTGGGGCAGGGCAGGTGCTTCGGTGGCGCTGCGCTGCCACGGCCGCTGTGTGCGCGGGCCGAGGGTGCTGACGATGCCGCGGACGATCCGCAGCGCGTGCGCGTCGTCGTCGGCGAGGTGGTCGGTCACGCCGGAGACGCGCGAGTGCAGGTCGCCGCCGCCGAGCTCCTCCGGGGTCACCACCTCGCCGGTCGCGGCCTTCACCAGCGGCGGGCCACCGAGGAAGATCGTGCCCTGGCCGCGCACGATGACGGCCTCGTCGCTCATGGCCGGCACGTACGCACCGCCCGCTGTGCACGAGCCGAGCACGGCGGCGATCTGCGGGATGCCGCGTGCGGACATGGTGGCCTGGTTGAAGAAGATCCGGCCGAAGTGCTCGCGGTCCGGGAACACGTCGTCCTGCTTGGGCAGGAACGCGCCGCCGGAGTCGACGAGGTAGACGCACGGGAGGTTGTTGTGCAGCGCGACCTCCTGGGCGCGCAGGTGCTTCTTGACCGTCATCGGGTAGTAGGTGCCGCCCTTGACGGTGGCGTCGTTGGCGACAACGACGCATTCACGGCCGGAGACCCGGCCGACGCCGGTGATGACCCCTGCGCAGGGCGCCTCGTCGTCGTACATGCCGTTGGCGGCGAGACCGGACAGTTCGAGGAACGGTGAACCGGGGTCGAGCAGTGCGTCCACCCGGTCGCGGGGCAGCAGTTTGCCCCGCTCGACGTGTCGCTGCCTGGCCCGTTCCGGCCCGCCCCGGCGCGCGGTCGCCAGCCGGGCCTGGAGGTCGTCGACCAGCGCGGCGTGGGCTTTGGCGTTACGTTGGAAGGACTCACCGGTCGGGTCCGCGCTGCTGCTCAGCACGGGGGCCGCCAGTTGGGCTACCTCGTCTTCGGTCACAACCCACCAGCTCGTGTTAGCGCTCGTTAACACGACCCATGTTAGCGACCGCTAACCTCCCCGTCCAATCCCAACCAACGAGACGGGCCGGCCTCCCCGAGGGAGACCGGCCCGCAGCGCCCGTTTGGATCAGCCGGTGATGGCGTCCAGGGTGGGCAGGTCCGCGTTCGCGTAGCCCGGGGCCTTCGGGTGGTAGGACTCGGTGATGTTGGTCCAGACGACACTGTTGATCCACGCGCTCGACGAGCAGATCTCGTGTGCGCTGAACGCGCTGCGCACGTCGTCGAAGGTGAAGCCGTACTTGCCGGCCTCGGCCTGCGTCGTGGTGTCGAGCAGATCGGCGCCGCCATCGATCGCGGTGCGCTCGTTGTTGCTCAGGCCGACCGAGCAGGAGCCGGGGACCTGGTAGAACTCGGGGTAGCCGACGATGATCACCCTGGCGTTGGGCGCATCGCTCTTGATCTTGGCGTATACGGCATCCAGCAGGCCGGGCAGTGAGTTGCGGACGAAGGTCTCGGCGTTGTTGACCGCGTTGATGCAACCGGAATCACCGAAGATGGTGTCCTCGATGCAGGTCGTCATCACGCTGCTGAAACCGGCGTCGTTGCCGCCGATGTTCATGGTGATCAGGTTGGTGCTCGCCGAGAGGCCGCCGAGCTGGTTCGCGAGCACATCGGTGGTCTTCGCGCCCGAGCAGGCCGCGAAGTCGAAGTTGGACACGGAGTGCGCCGCGGCCCAGAGAGCCGCGTAGGACTGCGTGCTGCGGTCACAGCTGCCGCTGCTGCTGATGTAGTTGCCGGTGCCGACACCGGACGAATACGAATCCCCGAGCGCTGCGTAGTTCACGGGGGTGGCAGCCGATGCCGGCAGTATCGCTGCCATCGTGATGACGGTGGCCGCAGCCAACGCACCAGCGAGTATTTGGGTCAGACGCATGAAGATCCTCCATGGGCCGCAGGGTGACGGTCCATGGATACCAAGCGTTGACCAAATGGAGAACTATTGCGTCAAGAGTTAACTGATTGGTCGAAGCCCAGTTCGCCCGATGGTGTCGATTGGATGTGTGATCGCCCGGAACGGACAGCCCACCAAAACACCGCCAGTGCGACAATTCCGACCGTGATCGTGTCCCACGGCGCCGGCAGGTCACCGGAGCCCTTGAAACTGCCCAACCAGGACAGCAGGGTCAGCACCACCAGGTACACCACCAGCCAGGCACCCTTGCCCAGCTCGATCCGCAACGGCACTTTTCCCTTGTTGCCCGGCCACAACGCAAGGAACAGTGGAACCCCGATGAGCACCAGCGGCAACGCGATGCGCAGATCGTGCCAACCTGACCAGTAGATGAACTCGCTGGCCGCGACGAAGCTCAGCGGCGCGATCCAGCTCATCCCCGGCACCCACCCGGTCAGCAGCCGCCGATCGGCGGCCCGGAAGCTGGCTGCTGCGACCGCGGATGCCGCGTAGATCAACAGGTACATGTCGCCCATGACCGCGACGATGTTCTGCCAGCCACCGAAGGGCAGCAGGAAGATCACCATCACCGCGAGGTTCAACACCAGCGCGCGGCGCGGGATCCCGGACTTCGCGCTCACCGCCATGATGAACCGGGGCAGCAACCCGTTCTTGGCCAACGCGTAGGTGTGCCGCGCGTCGATGGCAACACCGACATAGGCCGAACCGCCGGGCGAGAGCACCGCGTCGGCGTAGAGCAGAGTGGAAAGCCACTGCAGGTTGAGGATCAACGCGAGCTGACCGAACGGCGAGGTGAAATCGACGCCCTGCCAACCATGTCCCAGCAGCGACTCGGGCACGCCGAACAGGAAAGCCAGCTGTAGCCCCAGATACATCAGCACGGCCAGCCCGATGCCGGCCAACACCGACGCTGGCACGGTCCGTCGCGGATTGCGCGCCTCGCCGGAGAAGTCGACCGGCGCCTGGAATCCGTTGACCGAATAGACGATGCCGCCGGAGGCGAGCGCGGTGAGCACGGCGGTGTAGCCGTAGGGCGCGAACCCGCCGTGGTCGGTGAGCCGGCCGGAGTGGAAGCCGGAGATGAAGATGGCGACGACGGTGATGATCGGCACCAGGATCTTCAGCACGCTGATCAGATTGTTCAGCCGCGCGAACAGCTTCACCGCGAACCAGTTCAACGCGGTCAGCAGCACGCTGAAGCCGATCGCGACGCCGAGTCCGGCCGGAGTCAGCGTCGAACCGTTGTACAGCCACGGCAGGTAGCGGCGGGCGTACTCCAGGATCGCGGTGATCTCGGCCGCGGTCCCGCCTACCGACAGCAGCACCGACCAGCCGATGATCGAACCCACAAAGCGCCCGTTGGCATAGGAGGGCCAGCGCACCGTGCCGCCGCCCTCCGGCCGCGACGCGCCCAGTTCGACCATGACCAGCGCGACCAACGCGCACAGCAGACCGGCCGCGATCCAGGACAACAGCGAGGCCGGCCCCGCGATCTGCGCCGCGTACATGGCGGAGAGCAGCCAACCGGAGCCGACGATGTTGGAGAAGCCGATCGCGGTGAGGCCCCAGAAACCGAGGTCCTTGCGCAGATGCCGCTCCTGCACGACGAAGTCGCCGACTCCGTCGCCCTCGGTCCGCGTAGTGCTCACCCGAACTCCATCCCCGTGCTTGTCGATGCCGCACTGCTTGTTGATCAGGCAATCAAAGTCCTCGGCGGGCCGGACCGCCACCGTTGCGCCAACTTCCCGACCAGTGGGCGAACCCTACTGACGGTTAACATGCGCTAACCTGAGGGCGGAAGGATGTGATCGTTGAAGGTGTCAACCGATGTCGATGTACCGGAGGGCGCCCAGCAGTCGCCCGGCCCGACCCGCCGCGAGCAGATCCTGGCCGCGGCGGCGGAACTGTTCGCCCGGCGCGGTTTCCACGGCGTCGGCATCGACGACATCGGTGCCGCGGTCGGCATCTCCGGTCCCGCGCTGTACCGGCATTTCCGCAGCAAGGACGCGATGCTCGGCGAGATGCTGCGCGCGATCAGCGAGTACCTGCTCGCCGGCGGCCAACGAAAGATGGCCGAGGCGGACGGCCCCGCGAAGGCACTGCCCGAACTGATCACCTTCCACGTCGACTTCGCGCTGGACAACTCGGCGCTGATCACCGTGCAGGAACGCGACCTTGCCAACCTGGCCGAGCCGGACCGGCACCAGGTGCGCACGCTGCAACGGCAGTACGTCGAGGTCTGGGTGCACGCGATCCGGGCCAGCGTGCCGAGCACGTCGGAACGCGCCGCGCGGGCCGCCGCGCACGCCGTGTTCGGCCTGCTGAACTCGACCCCGCACAGCGCCGCCGCCGAACTGGACCGCGACGCCATGGCCACCCTGCTCAACCGCATGGCCCGCGCGGCGATCCTCACGCCCGACGCCCTCTGATCCTCACCAGCTGAGTTCACCGCATCACCCTGCGCAAAATATTGACGTCCACTCCATAATGAGAGTTACTATCACTTCACTGTGACTCTCGAAAGGTGGTGGATGTCGTGAACACCGGAGGAACCCGCAAGTGGTGGGCCCTTGGCGCCCTCGCACTGAGCATGCTCGCGGTCGGCCTCGACCTGACCGTCCTGAACGTGGCCCTGCCGACGCTGGCCACCGACCTGCACGCGTCCACCAGCGAACTGCAGTGGTTCGCCAGCGGCTACACGCTCGTGCTTGCCGCGGCCCTGCTCCCGGCCGGCACCCTCGGCGACCGGTTCGGTCGACGGAAACTGCTGGTCATCGCCTTGATCGTGTTCGGGATCGCTTCACTGGGCTGCGCCTACGCGCCCAACTCCGGCGCGCTGATCGCGGCCCGCGCGGTGCTCGGCCTGGCCGCGGCGTTCCTGATGCCGCTGTCCATGTCGGTCCTGCCTGCCCTGTTCACCGAGGCGGAGCGGCCGAAGGCGATCGGGATCTGGGCCACCTCGACCATGATCGGCATTCCGCTCGGGCCGATCGTCGGCGGCTGGCTGCTGGACAACTTCTGGTGGGGCTCGGCCTTCCTGATCAACGTGCCGATGGTGTTGATCGCGCTGGTCGCGGTGCTGCTCCTGCTGCCGGAGTCGCGGGGTTCGGTGTCGGGCGGGCTGGACGTCGTCGGGGTGCTGACGTCGAGCATCGGGCTGCTCGGCGTGACCTACGGGGTCATCAAGGCCGGTCAGGATGGGTGGGGCTCGGCCGCGACGCTGGTGCCGATGGTGGGCGGGGCCGTCGTGCTCGCCGCGTTCGTCGGCTGGCAGCGTCGGATGGGCCAGCGGGCGCTGGTCGACCTCTCGCTGTTCCGCTCGCCCAGCTTCACCTGGGGCACCACGCTGGCCACGATGGTCAACTTCGCCATGGTCGGGCTGTTGTTCGCGATGCCGCAGTACTTCCAGGCCATCGAACACACCGACGCGCTCGGCAACGGGCTGCGGCTGCTGCCGATGATCGGCGGAATGCTGATCGGCGTCCGGGTCGCCGGGCCGATCGCGACGAAGGCCGGGGCCAAGGTGACCGTGACCATCGGCTACGTGGTCATGGCGGTCGCGCTCGGCGTCGGCGCGACGACCGGATTGGGCAGCGGGTACGGGTTCGTCGCGGCGTGGTTCGCGGTGCTCGGGTTCGGGTTGGGCTTCGCCATGCCGACCGCGATGAACGCGGCGATGAGCCCGTTGTCGGCCGAGCGCAGCGGGATCGGCTCGGCGGTGATGTCGGCGCTGCGGCAGACCGGCGGGGCGATCGGGGTCGCCATTCTGGGCACCGTGCTCAGCTCCGGCTACCAGGGTGGCCTGCGGCTGACCGGGCTGCCGGCGCAGGCGGCGGACGCGGTGCGGACCGGGGTCACCGGCGGGGTCGCGGTCGCCGGCAAGCTCGGGTCGGCGCCGCTGCTGGCCAACGTGCGCGGGGCGTTCGTGCACGGGCTCGACCTGACGCTGTGGGTTTCCGGCGGACTCGCATTGCTCGGCGCGCTCGTCGCGATCACGCTGTTGCCCGCTCGATCTGCGACGATGGGCGGAACGGAGGCGAAGACGGAACCGGACGTCGGATCGGAGCGTGAAGTCGTTGGCTGAGGGTCATCAACAGTCGACGGTCGGGGACCTTGAGCGGCCCGCTGTCGGCCTTCGGGAGCGGAAGAAGGCCAAGACCAGGGCGAGCATCCGCGAGCACGCCATGCGACTGTTCCGCGAACAGGGCTACGCCGAGACCACGGTGGAGAAGATCGCGGAAGCCGCCGAGGTCTCGCCGAGCACGTTCTTCCGCTACTTCCCCACCAAGGAAGACCTGGTCATCACCGACGACTACGACCCGCTGCTGATCGCGGCGTTCCGCGCGCAGCCGCCGGAGGTGTCGCCGGTGGAGGCGCTGCGCCGCTCGGTGCGCGAGGTATTCGCGGCCCTCGGCCAGGAAGCGCTGGACCGCGAGGCGTACCGCTATCAGTTGATGGAGACCGTGCCCGAACTGCGCGCGGCCATGTACACGGAGTACACGCGCTCCATCGGACTGCTGGCCGGTCTGATGGCCGAGCGCGTCGACATGGACCCGAACGGTCTTGAACTGCGCGCGTTCGCGGGTGCGCTGATCGGCGTGATGATGTCGGTCGCGACTTCGTCGGATGGCCTGCTGTTCGCGGACCCCGGGTTCGGCCGGGTCGATGCCGCGCTCGCCTACCTCGAAGCCGGCCTCCCCCTGACCAGACCAGCCGACCATTGACGCAACCAGATGGTTGCCATAATGTGGCAACCATCTGGCTGCGACGCTGGAGGCTGTCATGTCGGACGCATCCCCGAACCTGCCCTCGATCGTCGACAGGGCCACTTTTCAGGCCGATCTCGACGAGCTGCGGATCAGGGAGAAGGCCCACACCAGGGAAGGCGACGCGATCGCCGCGGCTCGCCGCAGGCTCCCCATGGTGGAGGTGGACGCCGGCCTGGAACTGATCGGCCCGCACGGACCCCTCCGCCTACTGGACGCGTTCGAGGGGCGCCAGCAGCTCATCGCCTACTACTTCATGTGGCACGCGGGACGACCCGCGCCCGAGCAGTGCGAGGGCTGCACCTGGTGCTCGGGCCAAGTCACGGAACTGTCCTATCTGAACTCTCGGGACATCACCTACGCGGTGATCTGCCAGGGGCCCTACGAAGAAGGCGCCCGCTACCGGGAATTCATGGACTGGCAGGTGCCGTGGTACTCGGCGCAGGACTCGCTCGACACACTCCTCGTCGGCCGGCACGTCGGCATGATGCATCTGGTCTGCTACGTCCGCGACGGTGACCGCGTCTTCGAGACCTACTGGACGACCTATCGCGGAGTCGAGGCGCTGGACTACAACTACGCGCTCATGGACCTCACCGTGTTCGGGCGCCAGGAACCGTGGGAGGACTCGCCTCCTGGCTGGCCACGGCCGTGGATCGGCGGCGCCGAGCGGCTTCGCGTCGACGGCCGTCCGATCTCGCAGTGGTCACGAATTCGGGCCGGCCGCTCCGACGACCTGACCGGCTGATCCGGGGCTTGCGCTTCCACTATTCAGCGATACTATGTACCAGTAGTCAGTATCACTGAATAGCCGAGGAGCGTCTCGTGGGCAAGCAGGTGACGGAGATGCTCAAGGGCACGCTGGAGGGGATCGTGCTCGCGATCCTGTTGGCGCGGCCCGCATACGGCTACGAGATCACGGCGTGGCTGCGGGAGCAGGGCTTCGCCGACATCGCCGAGGGCACCGTCTACGCACTGCTGGTCAGGATCGAGCGGCGCGGTCTCGTCGACGTGGAGAAGGTCCCGTCCGAGAAAGGGCCGCCACGCAAGGTCTATTCGCTCAATTCTGAAGGGCGAGAACAACTCGAAGAGTTCTGGCGGACCTGGAGTTTCCTCACGGACCGGCTCGAACTGCTTCGCAAGGGAGGGAACTGACATGGTCACACAACAAGGGGGGTCGTTCCGATGACGAACGCGATCCAGGTGCGAGGCCTGACGAAGTCGTTTCAGAAACTCGAAGTTCTACGAGGGGTGGACTTCGAGGTGACGCGGGGCAGCATCTTCGCCTTACTCGGTTCGAACGGCGCGGGCAAGACCACGGTCGTACGGATCCTGTCCACGCTGCTCAAGGCAGACGCGGGAACGGCTAGCGTCAACGGCTTCGATGTCGCAACGCAACCGCAGCAGGTGCGCGAGTCCATCAGCCTCACCGGGCAGTTCGCCGCGGTCGACGAAATCCTCACCGGGCGGGAGAATCTGGTACTGGTCGCGAAGTTGCGGCACCTCAAAGGCGCCGGCACGATCGCCGACGACCTACTCGCTCGGTTCTCGCTGACCGACGCGGGCGGGCGGAAGGTGTCGACGTATTCCGGGGGTATGCGTCGCCGTCTTGACATCGCGATGAGCCTGATCGGGAGTCCGCCGGTCATCTTCCTCGACGAACCCACGACCGGGCTTGATCCCCAGGCCCGCATCGAGGTGTGGCAGGCCATCAGGGAACTCGCAGGCAAAGGGACGACGGTGCTGCTCACGACCCAGTACCTGGACGAGGCCGAACAACTGGCCGACCGGATCGCGATCCTCAACGAAGGCCGGATCATCGTGAACGGCACCCTGGCCGAACTCAAGCAACTGCTGCCACCGGCCAAGGTCGAATACGTCGAAAAGCAGCCAACGCTCGAAGACGTCTTCTTCGCCCTTGTCGACGACAATGCCAGGAAAGTCCAATGACAACCTATTCGTTCAGCGACACGTCCGTCCTTCTGGGACGGTCACTGCGCCACGTCACGCGCAGTGTGGACACCATCATCACGACCGCGATCATGCCGATCGCCATGATGCTGATGTTCGTGTACGTCTTCGGCGGCGCGATCAAGACGGGGTCGGGTTCCTACGTCGACTACATGCTGCCCGGCATTCTGCTGATCACGGTCGCGTCCGGTGTCTCCTACACCGCGTTCCGGCTCTTCCTCGACATGAAGAGCGGGATCTTCGAGCGCTTCCAGTCCCTGCCGATCGCTCGGTCGGGCGCGCTGTGGGCGCACGTGCTGACCTCGCTGATCGCCAATCTGATCTCGCTGGTGATCGTCGTCGGTGTCGCGCTTGCCATGGGCTTCCGCTCGGGGGCGAGCGTGCTGGCCTGGCTCGCGGTCGCCGGCAGCTTGTTCCTCTTCACGTTGGCGTTGACGTGGATCGCGGTGATCGCCGGTCTTTCCGCGAAGTCGGGGGAAGGCGCGGGGGCGTTCTCCTACCCGCTGATCTTCCTACCGTTCCTCAGTTCGGCCTTTGTGCCGACCGCGACGATGCCCGGCCCGGTGCGTGCCTTCGCCGAGCATCAGCCGGTCACGTCGATCGTCAACACCATCCGCGACCTGTTCGCCCAGCAGCCGGTGGGCAGTGACATCTGGATCGCGCTCGCCTGGTGCGGCGGCATCCTCGTCGTCGCCTACGTCTTCGCGATATCGATCTACCGGCGCAAGATCAGCTGAGCGCTTCAGTCGACCGGATCGGGCGTCGCACTCCAGCGCTGCTCGATCCGGCCGAAGCGCCACACGGCCAGCGCCACCAGCCAGGTCAGCACGAACAGGCCGACGATGGCATAGCCGACCGTGTTCAGGTCGAGTTTGCCCAACCAGACCAGCGGACCTGAGTTGACGTCGAGTTCCTGGCCGAGCAGGCCGAGCAACTCGACAAGGCCGACGATCAGGGCGACCGCCACGGACAGTCCGGTGATGGTCATGTTGTAGAAGACCTTGCGCACCGGCTTGGCGAACGCCCAGCCGTAGGCGAAGTTCATGAAGCAGCCGTCGATCGAGTCGAAAAGGCTCATGCCGGCGGCGAAGAGCACCGGCAGGGTCAGCACCGCGTACCAGGGCAGGTTGACCGCGACCGCGCCGCCCGCCAAGACCAGCAGCGACACCTCGGTCGCGGTGTCGAAGCCGAGGCCGAACAGCAGGCCGACCGGGTACATCTGCCACGGCTTGCGCACGGCCTTGGTGACGCCGCGCAGCAACCGGTTCATGAAGCCGCGTTCGTCGAGCCGACGCTCCAGTTCGGACTCGTCGAACTTGCCGTGCCGCATGTCGCGGAACACCTTCACGATGTGCTTGAACACGACCAGGTTGATGATGCCCAGGATCAGCAGGAATCCGCCGGAGACCAGGGTGCCGATCAGCGAGGTGATCGCGTGCAGCGAGGAGTTGCCGTCGGCGACCGGTCCGGCCAGCGCGCGCACGCCGACGCCGAGCAGAAAGCACAGTCCGAACACGACGGACGAATGTCCCAACGAGAACCAGAAACCCACAGAAACCGGGCGTTTGCCCTCGCCCATCAGTTTCCTGGTGGTGTTGTCGATGGCGGCGATGTGGTCGGCGTCGAACGCGTGTCGCATGCCGAGGGTGTAGGCGGTGACGGCGATGCCGACACCGAAGACCCCGGAAGCGCCGAGCGAATAGTGGTGCGGGATGACCAGCACGATCAGGGTGCCCCAGCCGAACACGTGCAGCGCGAGGATGACAAGGGCCATCATGCCGATGCTCGTCCACTCACCGGGAGTGATCTTCCGAGAGGTTCTGGTGCTGTTGCCGCCAACCGCGCCGCCGTCACTGACCGTCGTCATAGTTGCCGCTGCCACCTCGTCCGTCCGGGCCGTTGATCCCGGCCGATTGTCTACCTGCAAGCCTCTGGCAACAACCCATCGTTGGCGCTATGCGCGAAAGGTGATCGAGCGCACGGCCACATGGGAAAATCGCGAGCCCGGCCGCACCCCCGCCGACCACGCACGATTACTCGAACAAGGCCCAATACGCACCGAGCGGCGCAGCGGGCGAGGCGCTTCGTAGTGGAAGATGGGCGCGTGGACTCGGCGGACATCCCGGACCGGCAGCGGATCATCGCTGCCGCCAGTCAGGCGTTGGCCGCTGCGCGCGCCGGGGACGACGACGAGGCAGTGCAGCAGCTGATCGGTTTCGTCGCCGAATCCGAGGACGAGCACACCGACGTGCGCGAACTGGTGCTGTTGCTCTTCGCCGAGTGCAGCACCATGGTCACCGAGCTCAGTTCGGGCGGCGCGACCCCGGTGCGGATGCAGGTGTTCGACGAGGACGGCCAGGAGGTCCCCATCGACAAGGCGGACCCGCCGGTGCGCACCGCGGTCCGCACGCTGTTGGCCGAGGTGCACGGTGATCAGGACGCGGCCCGTGAACAGGTGGAGATCGCGTTGGCCAACGCGGAGCCTGAGGACATCGCGACCGTGTTGATCCAGGCGCTGCGCTGGACCATCCGACTGGCCACGGAGTGTGTCGAACGATCACTGCCGGTGCCGGAGTGGGTCGCGGACGCGATCGAACCCTGAGTCACGACGAATCGCGCAAATACACCCGATCGGGGAATGGACAACCGCGCCGTCCGTCGCGCTGATCAGCCCGTACTCACTCGATTACCTGGCGCTCGCGCGTTGACGATCGCTCCACCGCAGCGGAAGCATGCGGGAACGCTGGGGTGAAGAGCGGGTTAATCTCCCAGGGAAGGGGCATCCCGTGCTCGATTCATCCCCGACGCCTCCATACGATCGCCCAGGCCGGTAAGAACAGCCCAGGACAGGGCACCGCCGGCCGACGAAGGACGACCCGATTTCCGACTGGAGCACCTCGGTGCCGGATGGCTCGAACCCAGAAGGCCGCGTAGGCCCCACCACCCAGGACGGCCCCGACGCCAGCGACCGCGACGCCGGCAGGCGCGGGCCGGATGCGTCGACCTTGGGTCTGCTCGGGGCGGTCGTCGCGCTGATCGTGGCCATCGCGGTGGTGAACACGACCACGTCGAGTAACCAACCCGCGCTCTCGGCGTCCGGACCGAGCCTGCCGCCCAACACGTTGCCGGTTTCGCAGAGTGACTGCGGCACCAACTGGACCGCGCCGACGACCGGCCCGCAGAACCTGGTGATCGACAACATCGGCGACGCGCCGGCCGAGGCCGACCTGGTCGACGTGGCCAACGGCCAGGTGCTCGGCGAGGTTGAGGGCCTCGGCATCAACACCAGCGCAACCATCCGGGTCACCCTCGGCCCCGGCGCCTACGCGTTGCGCTGCCTCATCGAGGACATCGACCCGATCACAGGCCCAACCGTGCACGTCACCGGCTCCGGCCCGAGCAGCCCCGGCGTGGTCCCGGTGACCAACAACGACCTGCTCGAACCGCTCAAGCAGTACCAGGCGTACGTGACCTCGGGCGTCGCCGATCTTGCGACCAAGACCGACGCGCTGGACGCCGCAGTGCACAGCGGCAATCTCGACGCGGCGCGAACCGCGTGGCTGCCAGCACACCTGGCCTACGAGCGACTCGGCGCCGCCTACCACGCGTTCGGCGACTACGACCGCGAGATCAACGGGACAGCGGCCGGCCTACCGAATGGCGTGCAGGACTCGGGTTTCACGGGGTTCCACCGCGTCGAATACGGCCTGTGGCACGGAGAAAGCGCTGCCTCACTGACCGCTGCGACCGACCGGCTCGACGGCTATGTGCACGGCCTGCGGGGCGACCTGCCGCAACTGGAGACCCAAGCGCTCGACCTGGGCCTGCGCGCGCAGGAGATCATGGAGAACACGCTGCAGTTCGAGTTCACCGGCAAGACCGACTACGGCAGCGGCACCAACCTCGCCACCGCGCTGGCCAACATCCAGGGCGATCAGGAGGTCGTCTCGCTGCTGCGTCCGCTGTTGACCAGCCGCTATCCCCAACTGTCCCAAGTGGATGAATGGACGAACCGGCTGCAAACCCTGCTCAACGCGCAACAGCACCCCGACGGCAGCTGGACCACTGTCGCGCAACTGTCCTCGATGGACCGTGAGCGGCTGAACGCGGCCCTGTCCGGACTGATCGAGCAGCTCGCCCCGATCGCGGCGATCACCGAACCGCGGCGGGTCTCATGACCGAGAAGGAAGAACAGCCCGGCGTCGGCAGGCGCTCGTTCCTGGCCGGCTCGCTGCTCGGTGCGGGCCTCGCCGGCGTTGCCGCTGCCGGGATCGCCGGTGGGGTCGCGTATGCCGGCGACGGCGCGCCCGTGAAACAGTCCGATTCGGACGCCGCTCTGGCCGCGTTGATCGGGAACGCACCGGCCCGGCCGATCACCGGCCCGCACCAGACCGCGATCCTGACCGCGTCGCAGCGCCAGAGCACCGTCATCTCCTGCGACGTGTTCGCCGCGAACCAGAACGAACTGACCGACCTGCTGCGCACGATCAGCCAGCGGATCTCCTTCCTCACCACGGGCGGCTACCCGGCCTCGCTGGGCATCAGCGCGCCGCCGTCGGATTCGGGCGTGCTCGGACCCGAGGTGCCGGCCGACGGGTTGACCGTGACCATGGGTGTCGGCGCGAGCCTTTTCGACGGCCGCTACGGGCTGGCGAACAAGAAGCCGGCCAAGCTGACCGCGATGAAGACCTTCCCCAACGACGACCTCGATCCCGCCTGGTGCCACGGCGACCTGCTGTTGGAGATCGCCGCACCCAATATCGACACCGTGCTGCACGCGCTGCGCGACATCGCACGGAACACCCGAGGCGGTATGCAGGTGCGCTGGCGGATGGACGGGTTCGGCTCACCCCCGCGCCCGGCCGGTACCCCGCGCAACCTGATGGGGTTCCGCGACGGAACGTCCAATCCGGACACAACCAGCGCGACCGACATGAACCACCTGGTCTGGGTGGACGGGCACGGCGACGAGCCAGCCTGGACAGCGGGCGGCAGCTATCTTGTCGTGCGGTTGATCAGGATGCTGGTCGAGTTCTGGGACCGGGTGTCCATTCGCGAGCAGGAGAACATGTTCGGCAGGCGCAGGGACACCGGCGCGCCACTCGACGGCAACAGCGAATTCGACGTGCCGAACTACGCTGAGGACCCGACCGGCGGCGCGATCCCGCTGACCGCGCACATGCGGCTGGCCAACCCGCGCACGCCGAAGTCCGACAACAGCCGCATCCTGCGGCGCGCCTACAACTACGACCTCGGAATGGACGTCAACGGAAATCTCAACCAGGGGCTGATCTTCACCTGCTACCAGCAGGACATCCAGCGCCAGTTCGAAGCCGTCCAGACCAGGCTGATCGGCGAACCGCTCGTCGACTACATATCCCCGTTCGGTGGTGGCTACTTCTTCGCACTGCCGGGCATCAAGGACTCGTCCGACTACTTCGGACGATCGATATTCACCTGAATCCCCCCACCAGGTAGTAGTTCCCCGCAACGAGGAGGACAAGTGTTCGCACGGTCTGCCCACACCAGAGGGCGATGGTCGCGTGGCACGGTGGCGGCCGTGTCCGCGGTCGCCGCGGCCGGTCTGGTCATCGCCGGCTGCTCGGCCAGCGCCGGTCCGGCCAACCAGCAGTTGGACGCCCAGCACTGGGGCCCTGGACGCACGGCGTCCCCGATCAAGCACGTTGTGGTGCTGTTCGACGAGAACATCTCGTTCGACCACTACTTCGGCACCTACCCCAACGCGACCAACACCAACGGCACTCCGTTCCACGCGCTGCCGGGCACCCCGACGGTCAACGGCCTGACCCAGTCGCTGCTGACCAGCAATCCGAACTCCTACAACCCGAAGCGGTTGTCCCCGAGCCAGGCGCTGACCTGCGACCAGAACCACGCCTATGGTCCTGAGCAGAAGGCGTTCGACGGCGGCAAGATGGACAAGTTCGTCCAGAACACCGAGACGGACACCTGCACCGGCCAGCCCATCCTGTTCGGCGAGCCCGGCCTTGTCATGGACTACTACGACGGCAACACCGTCACCGGGCTGTGGAACTACGCGCAGCACTACTCGCTGAACGACAACTCCTACGGCAGCCAGTTCGGCCCGTCGACCCCTGGTGCGCTGAACCTGATCTCGGGCAACACCTACGGTGGCACCGCGGTCAACTCCAAGACCGGCCAGAAGGTCAACCCGCCGGACTCCTACACGGTCGGTTCGCCGAACGCGCAGGGCATCGGCACCGTCTTCAACGACCCGGACCCGGCCTACGACGACTGCTCGGACACCAACCACACCACGAGCAGCAACCTGGCCGCGATGCAGGGCAAGAACATCGGTGACCTGCTCAACGAGCGCAACGTCACCTGGGGCTGGTTCCAGGGCGGCTTCGCGCCGACCAGCACGGCGAACGGCTACTCGGTCTGCGGTGCGAAGCACGCCAACATCGGCGGCATCCCATCGGCCGACTACAGCCCGCACCACAACCCGTTCTCGTACTACAAGTCGACGTCGAACCCGCAGCACCTGCCGCCGTCGTCGCCGTTCATGATCGGCCGGACCGACCAGGCCAACCACAACTACGACCTCAGCTCCTTCTCCACCGCGCTGAAGTACAACAACCTCCCCGCCGTCAGCTTCCTCAAGGCGGCGGAGTACCAGGACGGGCACGGCGGCTACTCGGACCCGCTGGACGAGCAGACCTTCCTGACCACCCAGATCAACGCGATCGAGAAGTCTCCTGAGTGGGCAAGCACCGCGATCGTCATCGCCTACGACGACTCCGACGGCTGGTACGACCACGTTTCCTCGCCGATCACCAACGGCTCGCACGACGCGGCCAACGACCAGTCGCTCTGCTCGTCGGTGCCGACCACTGCCGGTACCGCCCAGGACCGCTGCGGTGAGGGCCCGCGCCTTCCGCTGCTGGTGATCTCCCCGTGGAGCAAGCGCAACTACGTGGACAACACCAACACCAACCAGGCATCGATCACCCAGTTCATCGAGAACAACTGGTTCCTCGGTCGGATCGGCAACGGCTCCTACGACGCGAGTGCCGGTTCGTTGAACAAGATGTTCAACTTCCACGAGTTCCCGAACATCCGCCCGCTGATCCTCGACCCGAAGACCGGCGCCGTGGTCAGCGGTGGCGGCGGCTGGCACTGAGTCCGCGCTGCGCGTGAACTGAACTGAACCCCGAAGCCGGGTTCCTGGTCACATCGACCGGGAACCCGGCTTTCTGGTATCACCAACCCCCTTGACGGCCATAACTCTTAGATCCTAAGATTCTTTCCATGTTGCCGGAAAGAACGCAGGTGCTGGTGGTCGGCGCGGGACTCGCCGGCCTGGCGACGGCGCTGTTCGCCGCCGCGAACGGCGCGGACGTGCTGCTGGTCGAGAAGCATCCGATCGCCTCCCCGCACCCCAGGGCGGTCTGCCGACACCCGCGCACCGCCGAACTACTGGCCACGGTCGGCCTGACCGAGTCGGCCGAGCTCACCCAGGACCGATTGGAAACACTGCTGCGGGACAGGGCTGACGAGTTCGGCGTGCGCGTGCACCTTTCCACCGAACTGGTCTCGTTCCGGCAAGATGTCGACGGGGTGCGCGTGCGGCTGCTGGACCGGTGGACCGAACGGCTGCACACCGTGCACGCAGACCATCTGGTCGTCGCGGACGGCTGGCGCAGCCCGATCCGCCGCGAACTCGGCATCCCCCGGCCTGGTCACACACTGCGCAGCAGCATCGGCGTCGTCTACCAACTGGGCCGCGACGAGCAACGCCGGGTACTGGACGTCGAATACCGGCCCGAGCGCGGCGAGTCCATTCTGGACTTTACGGTCGAGCGGGCCACCGGCCTGATCCGCGACGAACTGGGCGATCCCGACGCGACCCCGATGGTCCGCGACATCAGCGCGTGGACCGCCGCGGCCGGGGTGGCGACGCGATTCCGGGTGGGGCGGGCTTTCCTGGTCGGCGACGCGGCGCGAGCGATCCCACCGGAGCGCGGCATCGGCGGTGACGCGGCCGTCGCGGACGGTTTCGACCTCGGCTGGAAGCTCGCGTCGGTCTGCACCGGTCAGGCCGGTCCCGGACTGCTGGACAGCTACCAGGTCGAACGGCGGACGTTCGCCAAGGCGGCCGTAGCAGGCGCGCTGGACGCGGACGAGTTGCTGCTGGGTTTGCGCTACCGCTCCGCCGCGATCCTCCCCGAGGACAACGACTCCGCACCGGCCGAGGACCCGACCCGGCCCAGCGGCCGACCCGGTTTCCGCGCCCCGAAGATGAGACTGGTCCGCAACGGCGTTGAATTGTCCACTGTGGACCTGTTCGGCACCGGCTGGGTGGTGCTCACCGGCCAGGGCGGCGGCATCTGGCACGCCGCCGCCGATCGCGCGGCGGACCTGCTCGCCATCCGGCTCACGGGCCACGGCCTCGGCCCCGCACTGGCCGACCCGACCGGCACGCTCACGCAGCGCTACGGCATCGGCGAGACCGGTGCCAGCCTGATCCGGCCGGACGGCATCGTCGCCTGGCGCAGCGGCTACGAGGTCACCGACCCCGTCGCGACCCTCCTCGCGGTGCTCGGCCGACTGCTCGGCCGGCGTGACGCCACGCAGGATCTGCGGCCCGCGGTGGCTTAGTTTGGTCAGGTGCGAATCGACGTGATGGCATGAGCGCGCCTGCCGAGACCTATGTTCCGGACCCTCGGCGCTGGCGTGGCCTTGCCATCTGCCTGATCGCCGGCTTCATGACCCTGCTCGACGTGAGCATCGTCAACGTGGCGCTGCCGTCCATGCAGAACGGGCTCGGCGCGTCAGCGGCCGACCTGTCGTGGGTGGTGTCCGGGTACGCGTTGACCTTCGGCCTGGTGCTGGTGCCCTCCGGCAGGCTCGGCGACCAGCACGGGCGCAAATGGATGTTCCTGCTCGGCGTCGCCCTGTTCACCGCGACCAGTGCGCTGTGCGGCGTCGCGCCGACGGCCACGCTGCTGGTCGCAGCGCGGCTGTTGCAGGGCATGGCCTGCGGCCTGCTCAACCCGCAGGTCGTCGGCATGATCCAGTTTCTGTTTCGGGGCAAGGAACGCGGGCGCGCGTTCGGCTTCTACGGTGCCGTTGTCGGCATCTCCACCGCGATCGGTCCGCTGGCCGGCGGGCTGCTGTTGCAGGCCGCAGGGCAGCAGGACGGCTGGCGCTGGGTCTTCTACGTGAACCTGCCGATCGGCATCGCCGCGGTCATCGGCGGTTGGCGGTTGCTGCCGAGGGACAAACCGTCCAAAGGCCGGCAAAGCCTCGACCTCGTCGGCGCGGTCCTGCTCGGGCTGGGCATCGTCAGCGTGATGTACCCGCTGATCGAGGCCGAACAGGGCGGAGCCAACGCGCACTGGTGGCTGCTGGCCGTCGGTGCCGCGCTGCTCGCCGGTTTCGTCGGCTGGGAGGTGCGCTTCGGCCGACGCGGTCATCCGCCGCTGGTCAACCTGAACCTGATGCGCAACTACGGTTACGCGATCGGCACCGGTATCGGACTGCTCTACTTCGCCGGATTCACCGGCATCTTCTTCGTCATGACCTTGTTCTACCAACGAGGCCTCGGCTTCTCGCCGCTCGATGCCGGCGCTGCCATGCTGTCCTTCGCCATCGGCTCGGCCGTGTCCGCGGGCTTCACCGGCCGCTACGTGTTCCGCTTCGGCCGGACGCTGATCGTCCTCGGCCTGGTCATGGTCGCGGTCGGACTGGCCGGGACCGCGCTCCTTGTCGCCTACTACACCGGTGACCACGCCGGCCTGCTCAACTCGATCCCGTTGCTGGTGGCCGGGATCGGCAGCGGCGTGGTGATCTCGCCGAACCAGACATTGACCCTCAACGACGTGCCGCCCACTGAGGGTGGCACGGCCGCGGCCGTACTGCAGACGGGTCAGCGGATCGGCTCCGCCATGGGCACCGCGGTCGCCGGATCGTTGTTCTTCGGTGCGCTGACGAGTACCCGAGGTGACTTCCACGCGTCCGCGGCGGAGGCGCTGTGGGGTTCGGTGGTGCTGGTCGGCGTCGCGCTGCTGGCCGGTATCGCTGACCTGGTGCGTACCAAGGTCATCACGCGCTCGACCGGATCGGCCGAGAAGTTGGACGGGGTACCCGGAGCGACCTGACCATCTGGGGGGTTGATGGTCGTCGTGCACATCCTGATCCCTGCCAAGGCATCTCAAAGCGTAACCGCTCCAGGAAGCCGGGCACCCCGTACGGACAAGCACACCACTCGAACCTGAGACAAGACTGAGGGATTGGTGTGAGTTCCCTCCATGCTCGCCAGGTTCACTCAATAGAGCGTTAGCGGCGCGGGCAGTTGTCGGGCGCGGGCGCCCCGGCGAACCGGCTGTCCAACCAGGTCACCGCGTCCACCTCGGCCGCCGGCAGCGCCGGGTGACCGGCCCCCACGTACTTCGTGTACTGCACGACGTCGCCGATCCGGCACGCGTCCGCGACCGCCGCGTCGTTCCAGGCCGGCAGCACGATGTTGTCCTCGGTGCCCTGCGCGACGAACATCGGCCCGCTCGCCCGGCGTTGCGGCAGCGCGTTCTCCTCAAGGTAGCGGTGGACCAGCGCGAGAGCCGCCGCTGAGCGCGGCGCGAAGTCGGCAGCGGGCAGCGTCGCGAACACCTGCTCGGTCGCGCAGGTGACCGGAATCAGCGGCGCCTCGGCAAGTGCTTTGCCGGAGAGGTAGTCGGAGTACCGCAGTCGCGGGTGCTGCAACTTCAGGCCATAAAGGACCAATGGGAACAGCGCGCGGTCCGACTGGCTCAGTCCGTTGGGCACATCGGCGGTAACCGGCGCGATGTCCGCGGCAGGCGCGGTCGCGACGGCGCCGAGGAAATCGAGGCCCCGACCCCAACTGCGCGCGAGTTCGTTCGTGGCCCACGCGGCCTGCCCGCCCTGCGACGCGCCGAACACCGCCCAGCGCTTCGACGTGCCCGGCACCAGATCGCGCGCGGCCCGAACGGAATCGATCACGCTGCGGCCTTCGCTGGTTGGCACCAGGTACGGGTGCGGACCGGGCGTGCCGAGCCCTTCGTAGTCGGTGGCGGTGATCAGATAACCCTGCTGGAGCAGAGGAATCACGATCGGCAACTCTCCGGCAAGGTTGGAGGTCAGCGACGGCGCGCAGTCGTCAGCGACCCCGGTGGTGCCGTGCGCCCAGGCGACCACCGGCCACCCACCTTGCGGCGCCGTCCCGGCCGGTTCGATCACCATCCCCGACACGACGACCGGCCGGTTGTCCAACCCGGAGCGCGAGGTGTACCAAACCCGCCACTCGTGCGCACCGAGCGCGACCAGCGACGGATCCAGATTCGTCTCCGGCTGCGCCGCCAACAACGTCCCCGGCGCGCCAAACGCTTGCGGACTACTCGGCGCCGCGCTCGCCGGCACAGTCAGACCGCCGACCCCCGCAACGGCCAACAACGCCGCCGCCGTGATCGCGGTTCTCCGAAACAGGGCCCTGCCTCCGAACATGTCGACCTCCTGGTCGTTGCGCTCGTGCACCCGCCTGCGCAGGCATACCACGAGAAACCACGCGAGACCCCCGCCGAAAGAGGTACGAGAAAACCCGACGACCTCTGAATGGATCATGTTTGTTGTTAGGCCGAGTGGAGTAGCAGCCGGGAGGTGTGCGTATGAGCGATGCCGACGTCAACGAGCCCGCGTCCAACCCCTACCTCGCGCAACTCGAAGAGCAGATCCGCCGCAAGGGCATCAAGCCGTTCACGTCAATCCACGACCTGGCTTGCGACGTGTTCGAGTCGGACGAGGAACTGGACGAGTTCCTCGCCGACCTCTCTGCGTTCCGCCACTCAGACATGGCTTGATCACTAGGTTTCATCGCTCTTGACGCCGACATTGCATCGCCAATGAACGCGGATCGCCCCATCCAAGCGGAACGAGGATGCGAGCATAGCCGCGCGAGTGGTACAGTATCTGGTACCACTCCTGGAGGGCACGAGATGTCAATTACGGCGAGCCAGGCACGCAAGGAGCTCTTCCCGCTGATCAAACAGGTCAACGACGATCACGACCCCATAGAGATTGTTTCCAAGCACGGCAACGCCGTGCTGATTTCCGCTGACGACTACGCGGCTTTGCGAGAAGGGGCATACCTGCTGCGTTCGCCCGCGAACGCCCGCCGCCTGCTTAGAGCCTACGAGAATGCCCTGAACGGCATGCGTCTTGCCGAACATGAGTTGATCGACCCCGAGACGCCAGACGCAGAGAACGGTACCCAGTGAGGTTGGTTTTCGAAGAAGAAGGATGGGAGGACTACACCTCATGGGTCAAGAACGACCGCAAGATGCTCATCCGGATCAACAAGCTGATCGAGAACGTCCTTCGCGACCCGTTCGAGGGGATCGGCAAGCCTGAGCCGCTGAAGTACCAATTGCCAGGCGCCTGGTCGCGGCGGATCGATGACGAACATCGTCTTGTCTACATCGTCGGAAACGACGAGATCATCATCCTCTCGGCCCGATACCACTATTGACGTTGCCGTCATTACCGGCTGACGCGACGTCGCGTCCGGATTGGGCGAGGATGGGTGCATGTTGAGCGTGCAGGGCGTGCTGGATCGGGTGGGTCCGACGTTGTTGCGCGCGGTGTACGTGGCGCCCTCGGCGGTAGCCGTGAACGATGTGGTGATCGCGGAGGCGGAGCGCAAGGTCGGGCTGGCCACCGGGGATCTGGTGCTCGGCGTGACGGTGTCCTCGGCGCGGGACGCGGCGCCGCTGGTCCGGTACTGCGGGGAGCGGAGTGCTGCGGCGCTGTTGCTCAAGCCGCCCTCGGCGAGCGCGGCGTCGGTGGTGACGGCGGCCAAGCACGCCGGGGTTTCGCTGATCGAGGTGCGCTCGGGCACGGGCTGGGCGCAGTTGGTGTGGCTGTTGCGCACGGTGCTCGACGCCGCGTCGGAGGAGTCGGACGCCGGGGAGGACGACGGCGGTCTTGGCGACCTTTTCCAGTTGGCCGACGCGGTGGCGGCGGTGGTGGACGCGCCGGTGACCATTGAGGACGCGAACTCGCGGGTGCTTGCCTATTCGGCCCGGCAGGAGCTGACCGACCCGGCGCGGGTCGCCACGATCATGGGCAGGCGCATCCCGGACGACGTGCTGGCCCGGTTCCGTTCGCGCGGCGTGTTCCGCGAACTGTCCAGGGGCCGCACCACGATCTTCGTGCCCGCGCAGCGGGACGGCACGCTCCCCCGGCTGATCGTGCCGATCCGGATGGGTGGCGAGTTGCTCGGTTCGATGTGGGCGGTGGTGCAGGACCGGGTGCCGGAGGCGCGCGCCGCGGCGTTCGCGGACGCGGGTTCCGTTGTGGCGCTGCATCTGCTGCGTCGCAGGGCTGCCGTGAACGCGCAGCGGCGGCATTCGACCGAGCAGGTGCGGGCGCTGCTGGAGGGGCGCGGAAGCACGAGGGTGGCCGCGGCCGAGCTGGGTTTCGCCGACGTGCCGCACCGGGTCGTCGCGATCGACACGGTGGGCAAGGGGACCGAGGACGAGCTGGCCGCTGAGGGGTTGCGGTTGGCGTTGTGGGAGCGGCTGACCGCGGGCGTCGGGCGCAGGCCTGCGGTTGCCGAGCTGAACCGGTTGCTCTACGCGGTGGTGCCGGACGAGCCGGGTGCGGGCGGCTGGGCCGCGTTGCGCACCGCACTGTCCGAATTGGACACCGAGCAGCTGTTGGTGGCGGCAGGAGCTCCCGTGTCCATCGCCGAGCTGCCGATCTCGCGCGCGCAGGCGCAGGAGACCCTCGGGTTGTTGCGGGCTGGATTGGTCGCCGGCCGGGTCGCCGACTACCAGCAGGCGTGGGCGGTGGTCGCGCTGCACCGCGCGGCCAACGCGGCGAGCGCTGCCGGCGTCACCGATCTGGGGCCACTGTCGGCCCTGCGCGAGCAGGACGACGCGAACGGCACCGACCACCTCGGCACCCTCTACGCGTGGCTGCGCCATCCCGGCGACCCGCGCGCGGCCGGCAAGGCGCTGAGCATCCACCCGAACACGCTGCGCTACCGAATGCGGCGAATTGTCGAATTGACCGGACTCGATCTGGACGATCCGGACCTGCGGCTTGCTCTGCTGGTCCAGCTGGTGGCGCTGCGTTGGCGCTGAGCGCGTTGTGCCAAGGGAACAAGTACTCGGTCGAGTGATAGTGCGCATGCGACGATGACAGCGAGACTGGCAGGCCTCACCGTGGTGTCAACCACCGTTCGCGTGAAGGGATTTCCTGGTGAAGATCGCCGTTCCCCGTGAGATCAAGAACAACGAGTTCCGGGTCGCGCTGACTCCGGCCGGCGCCCACGAGCTGACCAGGCGTGGTCACGAGGTGTACGTCGAGGCGAACGCCGGGGTCGGCTCGGCCATCCCGGACGAGGAGTATCTCGCCGCCGGTGCCAAGGTCCTGGCCACCGCGGACGACGTGTGGTCCGAGGGCGAACTGGTGCTCAAGGTCAAGGAGCCCATCGCCGAGGAGTACCCGCGCCTGCACGAGGGCCAGGTGCTGTTCACCTACCTGCACCTCGCCGCCGACCGCCCGCTGACCGAGGCGCTGCTCAAGTCAAGGACCACCGCGATCGCCTACGAGACGGTGCAGACCGCCAACGGCGCGCTGCCGCTGCTCGCGCCGATGTCCGAGGTTGCCGGGCGACTGGCTCCGCAGGTCGGTGCGTACGCGCTGATGAAGCCCTCCGGTGGCCGGGGTGTGCTGCCCGGCGGCGTGCCCGGCGTGCACCCGGCAAGGGTCGCGGTGATCGGCGGCGGTGTCGCCGGCCTCAACGCGGCGACGGTCGCGGTCGGCATGGGCGCCGATGTCGAGGTGCTTGACACCAACGTGGACCGGCTGCGTCAACTGGACCAGCAGTTCCAGGGCAGGCTGCGCACGGTCACCTCGAACAGCTACGCGATCGGCCAGGCCGTGCGCGAGGCCGACCTGGTGATCGGCGCGGTGCTGGTGCCGGGCGCGAAGGCGCCGAAGCTGGTGGACAACCAGCTGGTCGCGGACATGAAGCCGGGCGCTGTGCTGGTGGACATCGCGATCGACCAGGGCGGCTGCTTCGCCGACTCGCACCCGACCACCCACGACAACCCGACCTACCTCGTGCACGACGCGGTGTTCTACTGCGTCGCGAACATGCCGGGCGCGGTGCCGAGGACCTCGACCTACGCGCTGACCAACGTGACCCTGCCCTACGCCGCGGCCATCGCCGCTCACGGCTGGCAGAGCGCGCTGCGCGCCGACCCGGCCTTGGCACTGGGCCTCAACGCGCACCAGAGCGCGCTGACCAACCACCCGGTCGGCGTCGCCCACGACATCCCAGACACCTCGCTGGCAAGCGTGATCGGCTGAGATCTCGCTTATTGACAATTCGGGGCGGTGACCACGGTCGCCGCCCCGAAGTCCGTCCACTGTGGTCAGTTGACGAGCGCGACCAGTTGGGGCACAACCTCGGCCGGACTCGGCTGGCCAGCCAGTTCGTCGACGATCTTGGCGGCGGCCGACCGCTTCACGGTGTCGGTGAGCAGATCGGTGAGCCGGAACGCGTCGAGGTCCTCGGCCCGCACCACCTCGCCCGCGCCGGTCCTGGCGACCGCGTCGGCGTTGAGGAACTGGTCGGCGCCCTGCGGCAGGACCAGTTGCGGAATGCCGGCGTCGAAAGCGGTCAGCATGGTGCCGGCGCCGCCGTGGTGCACGACCGCGTCCGAGGCGGACAGCAAGGCGTTCAACGGAACCCAGCCGACGACCCGGACATTGGCCGGTAGTTCGCCCAGCGCGGCAGGGTCGGCGCCACCGAGCGCGAACACGAAATCGGCGTCCACTTCGGCCGCGGCCCCGGTCAACCGCTCCAGCGCGCCGATCCCGGCGGTCCGAGGAACGACCGTGCCGAGCGTGACGGTGATCCTCGGCCGGATGCGCGGCGTGGTCAGCCATGGTTCGAGCACGCCACCACCGTTGAACGGGACGCAGCGCAACGCGATGCCATCGGAGCCGGGCGCGCGCAGGCTCGGCGGGGAGATGTCCAGGAACGCGGCGGCGGGTCCGGGCTCGACGTCGAACCGCTGGTAGGTCTCGGTCATCTTCGCGGCGACCCCGTCCGGCAGACCGAGGCCCTGGCCGGGGCCGATGCCGTGCACCACGGCAGGCACGCCGAGCACGGCCGCTGCCACGCCGCCCGCGCCCTCCAGCGGACCGCGGATGATCAGGTCCGGTCGCCAGTCGGTGGCCAGTCGGACGACCTCGTCCACGGATGGGGCGCTGACCGCGGCGAACAGCGTGCTGACGAAGTCGAGGCCCGTCTGCTTGGCGGCCTGCTGCTGGGCGATGAATCCCATGAACAGCGAGTGGAAGTCGAACCCTGGCGCGGGATCGGCTGCCGGTAGTCCGGCACTGGCGACCCGGTCCGCGTTGGACGGAGCAGCGAAGAGGACCTCATGGCCCGCGGCGCGCAGCGCCCAGGCGGTCGGTATCTGCGGGAAGATGTGGCCGATCCCGGGCGAGGTGGCGATCATGACACGCACGGTGGTCCCCCTTTGTCGAGCAGTGTCTTGGCAACCATCTAACTCTCCAGCTAAGATGTTCGTCAAGGCAAATTATCTGATTCGACAGCCGCGCATGATCAGGAATTCGGTATCGGAACTTGAGTCGAACCTGAGGCGAGGAAACGCTGAAGTTCGCTGAAGTTCCGGCGCTGAAGCGAGCCGAGAAGAAGGCCACATTGAGGGGCGACCCGCTCAACCAGCCTGGGGGTCACTGGGAGCGGGTCGCCGTTGCCCAGCTTAGGCGTAGCCGCGAACCTGGCCGACATCGAGTCCACTCAATGGCAGCGCCGCAACGAAGTCTCGACCACCCGATCGAGTGCACAGATGAGCAACCGGGTGAAATTGCTTGGCTACCGCTACGGCCGGATATCGGTACTTCCGATACACCCACGTGGGCAATTCCCAGTGGCTGGTTGAGTGCAGTGATCCGTTCGGCCGATATCGCGCGATGACCGTTCTGGTTCAGCGCGACGAAGTGGTGGTCGTGGCTCCGCCCGGCGAATCGGCGGTGCTCTCCGTCCAGCAGATCCGCGATCTCGACCGGGCCCTCGCCGGTGCCGCCGCCAACACCGGATGGCCGCTGGCCGCCACCGGCTGACCACCATGACCAGCGCCCGCCAATCCGATCCCGACTCCTCCGACGTCGACGAATCGCTGCGGCAGGCGGTACTGCACCGGTTGACCGCCCTGGAACAGATCGCCGAGGACGACGCCGACCTCGCCGCGGATCTGCCGCTGGCGCGCAGTGAACTCTCCCGGTTGGCCGATGGCTGGCGACTGCTGCTGACCGTGCACAGCGCCGGCGAGGACGGCCGGTGCCGGGCCTGCCCCGGCTGGGTCCGGCAGCATCGCCGCTGGCCGTGCCCGGTCTGGCTGATGGCGCACCAACATCTGCTCGGTGAGCTGCCGAGCGCACGTCCTCGACCGCGCCGCCACCCGGTGCGCGACGCCCTGCGACGACTCGGTCACCTGCTGGACCACTCGCGGTAACCCGTCCCGGCACAGGCCCGAATTGCGCGATCCGCCCGCGACCGCGCACCCCGATAAGGCAGGATGGCCGCATGATCGCCCGGTTCACGGGCGGATCTCGCCCACCACCGGGGAGGACCTGTGCAGGACGGCAGCGGCCGTATTGTCGTGCAGAGCCTGACCAAACAGTTCGGCGCGGTCACCGCGGTCAGCAACATCAGCTTCTCGGTCGAACCCGGCACGGTCACCGGATTCCTCGGCCCGAACGGCGCCGGCAAGACCACCACGCTGCGCTCCGCACTCGGCCTTGTCGAACCCACCTCGGGCAGTGCCCTGGTCAACGGCGTGCCGTTCAACCAACTCAACGATCCAGGCCGGGTGATCGGCGCCGTCCTCGAAGCGCAGGGTTTCCACCCGAGGCGCAGCGCGCGCAACCACCTGCGGGTGTACGCGGCCGCGATCGGTGTTCCGGACAGCCGGGCCGACGCGGTGCTGGCGCTAGTCGGTCTCGGCGCGGCCGGCAACCGGATGCCCGGCGGGTTCTCCCTCGGCATGCGCCAACGCCTCGCCCTCGCCACCGCTCTGCTCGGCGACCCGCAGATCCTGGTGCTCGACGAGCCCGCCAACGGCCTCGACCCGGAAGGCGTCGCCTGGCTGCGCACGTTCCTGCGGGCGTTCGCGCAGACCGGCCGCACCGTGCTGGTCTCCTCGCACGGGCTGGCCGAGGTCGAGCAGACCGTCGACCAGCTGATCATCATCAGCCAGGGCATGACCGTGTACAACGGTTCCCTCGCCGACCTGCGGCGCACCCAGCAGAACAAGGTGCTGGCTCGCCCGTCCGACACCGAGAAGCTCGTCGCCGCCATGCGGGAGAACGAGATCTTCAACGTTGAGTCCACTCAGGACGGTTGGCTGATCATCGGCGGCGTCGTGTCCGAACAGGTCGCGGACATCGCGCTGCGCGCGGGGGTTTCGCTCTACGACATCAGAACCGAGGCGCCCAACCTCGAACAGCTGTACTTCGCGCTCACCCAGGGCCAGTACACGCCGACCGGTTACGGCTACGGCCAGCAGCCCCCGGTCGGCTACCAGCCGCCGCAGACCGGCTACCAGCAACAAACCGGATACCAGCAACCCGTCGGCTACCAGCAACCGCAGCCGGGTTACCAGCCACAGCCCGGTTATCAGCAGCAGCCTGGCTACCAGCAGCCCGGCTACCAGCAGCAGCCCGGTTATCAGCCACAGCCGGGTTACCAGCAGCCGACCGGATATCCGCCGCAGCAGTACGGCGAACCCGTCGCGCAGCTCCCGCAGCAACCCGACCCGTGGGCACCCCAGGCACAGCCGCAGCAGGCCCCGCCCGAGGCCCAGCAACCGATGCAGCCACCGGTACAGCCG
>DASYBO010000581.1:0-16299 GCA_036500685.1 Pseudonocardiaceae bacterium
GCGATGTCACCATCGAAACCGCGCCAGGCACCGCGACCCTGACCAGCGTCGCGCCGCACTCGCGGCCGGCGACGGAGGCCGAGATCGCGGACACGCTGCGCGCGTTGCGTTGGCAGCGAACAGATATCACTCCGGCGTTCCCGGCTCGCGTCGCCTATGCCGGCAACGAACACCTGATGCTCGCGGCGGCGACAAGGACTCGACTGGCCACATTGGACTATGACTTCGACGCGCTCGGTTCGATCATGCGCGCTGCCGGCTGGACCACCGTGCACCTGTTCTACCCGGACGGGCCGAGGCACTTTCAGGCGCGTGATCCGTTCCCGGTCGGCGGTGTCGTCGAGGACCCGGCGACCGGGGCGGCGGCTGCCGCGTTCGGGGGATATCTCCGCGATATCGGCTACGCGGAATCGGGCGGGATCACGATCGAACAAGGCGTTGATCTTGGTCGGCCGAGCCTGCTCCAAGTAGATCTTGGTCCGGACACGACCGGAATCAGGGTGACCGGAGCCGCGGTCCCGATCGGCTGAGCGAGGAAGCTGCCGAGCGGGACGCCGGCCAGGGCGCGGACCTC
The DNA here is from genome assembly GCA_036500685.1 of Pseudonocardiaceae bacterium. Taxonomy (GTDB): domain Bacteria; phylum Actinomycetota; class Actinomycetes; order Mycobacteriales; family Pseudonocardiaceae; genus CAJCJE01. The sequence continues at coordinate 575 of DASYBO010000581.1, forward strand.
GCGGGCCAGGTGCGGCTGGTCTGCATAGCCGGCCTCGAAGGCAGCGTCCGCGTAGGTGCGGCCCGCGCGGATCAGCCGCAACGCGTGCTGGAACCGGAGCACCCGCTGCAACATCTTGGGCCCGTAGCCGAAGGCGGCCACCGACCGCCGATGCAGGCTTCGCTCGGTCAACCCGAACCCCTCGGCCAGCTCGGCGACGGACTTTCCACGCCGCAGGCCGGCGACGACGGCCGGCATGGCCGGGTCGAGCCGATCCCGGCGCAGTGCAGCCAGCACGGCGCGTTCGAGCACGTCAGTGGGGTTGTCGGCGACCGACAGGTCGTCCGCCAGGCGATCCGCAAACGCTTGCTGGTCGAGTTCGGACAGGGTCGGGCGGGCGTCGAGGAACTCGGCGGCCGGCAGACCGAGCAGGGCCGGGGCCACGCCGGGGCGAAACCGCACCCCGTGCATCGTTCCCGGCGCCGCGCTGGTCAGTTGGGCGCGGGTGTCCGGGCCTGCCACGAACAGGGTCGAGCCGGTCCAGATCAGGTCGACGCAGCCGTCCGGCACCACCCGGTAGGTGCGCGGCGGCCCGTCGGCCGTGGTGCGCGACCAGGCGCACACCAGCAGGTCGGCGGCTCCCGCCGCGACCGGCCACTCGGCATAGCGCTCGCGCACCCGTCCAGGTTAGAGCGCCCTGATGGCCCCGCCGTCGATCGAGACGACGGTGCCGGTCACGTAGGACGCGGCCGGCGAGAGCAGGAACGCGGCGGCCCGGCCGAACTCCTCGGGCTCGCCGATCCGGCGCAGCGCGATGCTCTCGGTCCGCTTGGCCAAGGTCGCCGGGTCGGCGAACACCGCGGCGCTCCGGCCGGTCCTGATCGACCCCGGCATCAGGCTGACGACGCGGATCCCGCGCGGGCCGACCTCGTTGGACAAAGTCTTGGCGACGCCGGCCAGACCCGGCCGCAGGCCGTTGGAAATCGCGAGGTGGTCGAGCGGCTCGCGGACCGACGTGGACAGCACCAGCCCGATCACACCACCTTCGCCGAGCTCCTCGACAACCCGCCGGACCAGGCGCAACGTGCCGAGGAAGATCGAGGAGAACGCGTCGGACCAGGCCTGCTCGCTGCTGTCCAGCACATCGCCGACCGGCGGGCCGCCGACGCTGACCAGCAGACCGTCGAGCCGGCCGAACCGCGCGGTCGCGGCGCTGACCATCCGCTCGGCCAGCTGGGTGTCCGCGTTGTCGCCCGCGACGCCGATCGCGTTCTCACCGAGTTCGGCCACGGCCGCGTCCACGTTCTCCTGCGACCGGGAGGACAGCACCACCCGCGCGCCGTCGTCGACCAGTGCCTTGGCGGTGGCGAAACCGAGGCCCTTGCTGCCACCGGTGACCAGATAGACGCGGCCGGCGAGACCGAGATCCATGTCGTTCCTCCCTGAGCTTCTTCTACCCTGCGTAGCCGGGCGCCGCCGGTCGGTGCACACGGCGCCGACGCGACGACCGGCTGATCTTCCCCTGGCCAGGGCCATCTCGAAAACACGGCCGGGGGCCCGTTGTTGGGCGTACCGGGCCTCGGCTACCCGCCGCAGCTAACGGATAATCGCAGGACGATGGACGAGAGCATTGAACTCCTGGTGACGGTGGTGGTCGCCGCCGAGGGCGAGGAGGCCGCACGCGACGCGTGCGAGCAGCTCTGCTGGCACGTCGAGGGGCAGGTCGTCGATTCGACCGACTGTTCCGCAGAGGAGCCCGGCTGCTGGGCGATCACGATCGCCGTGCCGACCGACGAGCGCGCCACGTACAACGTGGCCGCGCCGCTGGCCCGCGCGGTGCGCCGCTTCGTCCGTTCGCTCGGCCCGAACCAGACCGTGCCGAGGGTGTCCTGCGAACCGCCGACCGCGTGGACCGTGCTGGACGAGCCGGAGAACATCGCGGAACTGGTGCCGGGCGCGGAACGCCTGCTGATCGAGGCCTGGTGCGGCGCCGACCCGTACCGGATGCGCGCCCGCAAGAACCAGACCCCACCACCGGCCCCGCGACCCAGGCCGGAACCCAAGCCCCAACCCGAACCCGAACCGGCACCCAAGGTCGAGGTCCAGGAGAAGAAACCGGCGGCCCAGCAGTGGATTCCACCGGAGGACAAGAGCACCAAGGACGGCTACCGGCTGATCCTGCGCGTCGACGTTGCCACCACCCGGCCGGCCGGCGCGGAATGGCAGGCAAGGGCGGTGGCCAGCCGCATCTCGGGCGCGGCGACGCTGACCGGCGTGATCGAGCGCGACGGCGTGCTCAGCGTGCACGTCGACCTCGGCCCCGCGCGCACCTCGCCACCGCAGACCGTGCTCAGCGCGGTGTCCGCGCTCGACCGCGCCGGTTGGTCGCCGCTGCGCTGGGAGGGCGACACCGCCATCACCAGCTGGATCGCGGACCCGGCGCCGTCCTCCGGGATCACCGCGCTTGAGCTGTCCTCCGGCCCGGCGCCCGCACCCAAGAGCGACCTGCCGATCTAACCGTTTGCCATTTTGTCGACAAACCGACACATCACCGGACGGGTGGACGGGGCGTTCTCCCCGAGCGCGGCACCCGAGCGCCCACTAACTTGATCACATGGCTAGCGTCGAAGAAGTTCGAGCCGGAATCCAGTTGGCCAACCAGAGAGCCGCGGAGAGCATTGCCGCACTCCAGCAAGCCGGTCAGGCGATCGAACAGGCGCAGGGCGCGCTGATCAACGCGACCCAGGGCAGCGCGCAATCCGACGCCGAGCAGGCTTCCGGCCTGCTCGCCCAGGCCGTGTCGACCCTTGGCGACGTCGCCCGCAATGTCACCGCGGCGATCTCGACCGCCGAGGGCTACGCGGCCCGTCTCTAGCCGGACCTCGATGTCGATCGAAGCGCTCGGCGCGACGCTCGCCGGGATCACCCAACAACTCCGCGACGGCTACCAGGTGCTGCACGTCGCCCAGCAGCGCCTAGCCGAAGCAGGCGCGCATCTGGCCGAACTCAGCGACAACCATTCGGAGTCGCTGATCCCACCGCAACTCGCGGCGGCGCACGACGCCTTGGTGGTGGGCATGAACCAGCTCGCCGGCAGCATGGCGGCCACCGAACGGCTCGCCGCCCGCCTCTGACTAGAGTTGATCTCGCGTTCCCGGCCGAGTTGGGCACGCTCGGCGGTTGGCAGCGCACTGCTCGGCATGGCATACCGGAATGGGTGCCGGCCCGCAGCGAACACCGCACGCCGACCGCAGTGAGGAGGTCGCGGTGAACAAGCGCACCGATCGCCGCAAGCGGATCGAGATGGCGCACGACGAGTTCCGGGCGGCGGTCAGCCGAGCGCTCGGAGTGGCCGTCGGCCAGCACTCCCTGGCTGCCATGAACCACGCCAAAGCCATGGTCGAGCTGTGGCTGCGCGGGACCGGTATCGACGAGGCTCGACATGATCCGCATTTCGCGGTGGTGTTCAAGAATCCGCTGTTCACCGAGGTCATCGAGCGGGCCGAGGCCGACCGTCGCCGCGAGTTCGCCGAATGGACCGAGACCGGCCCGGACACCCTCGCCGGGATCGTCGCGACGGCGGCACCCGGCGTGGCCGGCGCGGCCACCGAGGACTGGCTTGGCAAGGTCGGCGACGCGGACGGCACCGGGGTGCTCCCCGAGCTGTGGCGGATCGGCACCGCGGTGTCGGACAGCGCGCCCGACCAGGTGCCCTTCCCGGTCGCCGTACCGCTGCTGGACACCTCGCACCTACAGGTGAACTCCGGCCCGAAATCCCGAGCGGGCGCGGAGGCGCTGGTCGAGGGACTGCTGTTGCGGGTGCTGAGCTACTTCCTGCCCGGCCTCGTGCACGTGCACGTGTGGGACACCGGCCAGCTGACCGGTCCCCTGCCGGGCCTGTACCCGTTGACAAGGGCCGGGCTGCTCACCGTGCACGACGCGGCCCGACCGGAGGAACTGCTCGATGAGCTCTCCGAACACATCCGCCGGGTGCACTCCGGTGTGCTGATGGGCGGGCACACCTCGGTGCGCGCGATCAGCGGCGGCGCGGGGCGGCGCACCGAACCGTGGCGGATCGCGGTGCTGTTCGGCAACAACCGGCCGCTCAAGGACGAACACCAGCAGCAGTTGCAGCGCATCGCGCGCAACGGCCTCGCGGTGGGCGTTCAGCTGATCGTGGTCGACCTGCCGTTGACGGTGAACTCCTCGATGGAGTCGGTGAAGTTCACCGGCGAACACACCGGCACGACCTCGATGACCGGCCCGAACGCCACCTTCACCGCAGATCCGATGCTGCCGAGAGCCCAGGTGCCCAACGCCTGCGCGGCCATCGCCGAGGAGTTGGAGGAACGGCGGGCCCGGCTGTGTACGTTCACCGACCTGTTGCCCGGCCCGATCTGGCAGCAGTCCTCGGCGGCGGCGCTGATCGGACCGGTCGGCTACCACGACGGCGTGCCGATGGACGTCGTGCTCGGCGACTCCTCGCCGCACGCGCTGATCGGCGGACCGAGCGGGTCGGGCAAGACCAACTTCCTCTACGCCATGCTCGGCAGCTTCGCCGCCCGCTACTCCCCCGACGAGCTCGAGCTCTACCTGCTCGACTTCAAGGAGGGTGTGTCCTTCGCGCAGTTCACCCCTGGCAAGCGGGACCGCAGCTGGCTGCCGCACGCGCGCCTTGTCGGCGTGAACGTCAACGCGGACCGCGAGTTCGGCGTTGCCATGCTGCGCTTCCTCGCCGACGAGATGCGCCGCCGCGCGGATGCGACCAAGCGGCACGAGGTGACCAAGCTGGAGGAGCTGCGCCGGGAGGATCCCGAGGGGCGCTGGCCGCGGCTGGTCGCGGTGATCGACGAGTTCCAGTACCTGTTCGCCGAACGCGACGCGGTCGCCGCCGAAGCCGTGATGCTGCTGGAGGACGTTGCGCGGCGCGGCCGATCGCAGGGTATCCACCTGGTGCTGGCCAGCCAGGACGTGTCCGGAATCGAGGCGTTCTGGGGCAAGCCTGCCATCTTCGAGCAGTTCATCCTGCGGGTGGCGCTGCCCAAGGCGCGCAGGGTGCTGGCCGAACAGAACGAGGCCGCCGTGGAACTGCCCCGTTGGCACGCGGTGATCAATCATGAGTCAGGGGTCAAGCAGGGCAACCAGATCAGCCGCATCCCCGACGCGACCAGCAGAGGCACCTTCGACGTGTTGCAGACCCGGTTGTGGGAGAACCGACCTGAGCACCTCGACAGTCCGCGACTTTTCGACGGTTCGCATGTGCCGCAACTGGTGGACGCGCTCGATTTCCAATCGCTGCGGCCGAATCCGGAACCCGTCGCGCTGCTCGGTCAGGTGATCGACGTTGCCGGCAGCGCGGCCCGCATCTCGCTGCTCAGGACGCCCGGCCGCAACCTCGCCGTGCTCGGCTCGGCGCTGACCGACGCAGCCAGCGTGCTCGGCGCGGCCGCGCTCTCCGTTGCCCGCCAACACGAACCGGGCGGTGCGCGGTTCACGTTGCTCCCGTTGATCAGCGAGGCGAAGCCGACCGCGGGCGGGCTGGCGCACCGGCTGCGCGAGCACGGGCACGAGGTGACGATCGTGGGCCGGGACGGCATCGCAGAACTACTCACCGAACTCGCGGGCCAGCTGGCGACACCCGGCGACACCCGCCCGCACTACCTGGTGGGCTACGCGATCGACTCGGTGCAGTCGATGCTGGAGGCAAGAGACATCACCGTGCCCAAGACCGGCCTTGACAACCTGCGCGACGTGCTACGCAGAGGCCCCGAGCACAGCATCCACCTGCTCGGCTGGTGGCGCGGTGCGGCCCGCCTCAAGGCGACGCTGCCGATCGGGTCGGTCGACGACGTCGGCTCGTGGGTGGCCTTCGATGTGCAGGGCCAGGAACTTCAGCAGCTGGCCGGGCAGATGGTGAACTGGTCGCCCCGCGCCGCGCGCGGCCTGTTCTTCGACCGGTACACGCACTCCCGGCCCCAGGTGATCATCCCCTTCGCGGTCCAGGAGGACCAACGGTGAACGGTGACGCGACACGCCGCTACAAGGACGTGGCCGGCCTGAACACCGAGGCCATCGAGCGGATGCGCGAGGCCGACCGTGCCCTCACCGACAAGCTGAACCAGCAGCTGCGCACGGCCGAGCAGGCGCTGACCGAGGTGTCCGAACGCGAACGGGTGGCGCGCACGGTGGTCGAGGTGCACTGGGAGGCCGCGATGGAGCAGCTGTGGGACGAGCGCTGGCTCAAGCTCGAGTCGATGCCCCAGCCCGCCAAGCCCGCGCCGGCGATGGATCCGCTCGAATGTGATGCCGAGGTCGGCCGCACCTACGCGGTGCTGCACGAGGCCCTGCGCAAGCCGTCGATGCTGCCCAGGATCGGGCGCCGCGAATCCGGCGAGTGAGCCGGTGTTCTTCCTCACTGTCAATTACTGAACTCGCCAGTTTCGGAATTGTCGAGTGGTACCCCTGGTTGTGCGGAGCGACGATGACCCGCGAGAAGACGCACAACGATGTGGAGGACCCACCATGACCACCGCGATCCCGTCGACCGGGCTGGAGATCCACCTGGCGGAGCGGCCCAAGGGCTGGCCGACCCAGGACACCTTCGCCGTTGTGGAAGCACCGGTGCCGACGCCCGGTGAGGGCCAGATCCTGGTGCGCAACCTGGTGATGAGCGTCGACCCGGCCATGCGCGGCCGGATGAACGACGTGAAGTCCTACATGCCCCCGTTCGAGCTGAACAAGCCGATGGAGGGTGGGGCCGTCGGCGAGGTCCTCGTGTCCAACTTCGCGGGCCTCAAGCCGGGCGACACCGTGCTGCACGGCCTCGGCTGGCGCGAGTACGCGGTGCTGGAGGGCAAGCGCGCGGCCAAGGTCGACCCGTCGCTAGCACCGGTCGGCGCCTACCTCGGCGTGCTCGGCATGCCCGGCCTCACTGCGTATGCCGGCCTCCTTGAGGTCGCCGCGTTCCAGCCCGGAGAGACCGTGTTCGTCTCCGGCGCTGCCGGCGCGGTCGGGTCGGTGGTCGGCCAGATCGCCAAGCTCAAGGGCGCAGCAAGGGTCGTCGGCAGCGCGGGCTCGGCGGACAAGGTCAAGCACCTCGTCGAGGACCTCGGTTTCGACGCCGCGTTCAACTACAAGGACGGGCCCGTCCTGGAGCAGCTGCGCAAGGCCGCGCCGGAGGGCATCGACGTCTACTTCGACAACGTGGGCGGCGAGCACCTGGAAGCCGCGATCGAGGAACTGCACGTGCACGGCAGGGCCGCGATCTGCGGCATGATCTCGGTCTACAACGCGACCGAGCCCACCCCGGCCCCGCGCAACCTGCCCGAGATCATCAAGAAGCGCCTCACCCTGCGCGGCATGCTCGTGGTCGACCACGCCCACATGCGCGACGATTTCCAGCGCGAGGTCGGCGGCTGGCTGCGCGAAGGCAAGCTGCAGTACCGCGAGACGGTCGTCGAGGGCATCCGCAACGCCCCGGAGGCGATGCTCGGTCTCCTGCGCGGCGCCAACACCGGAAAAATGCTGGTCAAAATCAGCTGACAGTGACTCGCAGGTTTCCCCGCCTGCAATTGATCATCACCCAGATGAACCAAACGGCCGACCCGAGCGTTTGCAGGATAACTGCAGAAGCCCAGGTCGGCCGTTGGTCTATCCGGCGTTGTCAGGTATTGTCAGGTTTAGTTTTCCACAATTTCCCTTTCCGAAACGGAAATTGCTGATTCACCGGATCTGGTTATCTTTTTTCTTTCCCCTTCTGAACAGTCGATCTTGTCGGGCCGATCATTTATGGTCGATTTCCTTGGCTCGAAGAGAAAGAGGGGGAGCCATGCTGATAGCACTCATCGCTTCGCTCACCGCGCTCGCCGTGCTCGGTCCGATCGCGGTCTACGTCGTCGTCACGCAATTCCGGATTCAGGTGCACCGGTACCGCCAGCGAAGAAAGCTGAAGACCAGCGTCACCAACACCTATGGCAAGCACCGCGCCAGGCAGCGTCCCGGCAAGCACCGGATGGAGCGCAACCGGCGCGCGCACCGACTGTGCGGCCCAGAACACGAGTGTGCGCACCAGGACCGCTTCTACGGGCGACGCAAGGCCACCTACTACATCAACCGCGCGAGAAGGGAAGCCACCTATCGGCTTGGCGTCACGGCAGGCCTGCACTGCGGCGACTATTCGAGTCCGAGCAATTTCCCAGGGTTCAGCACGCCGGAGGGGTCCACCGACTTCTTCACCGCGGTGAGAACCGCGATGCCGAGGTCGCCGATTTCCGCGGGAAGGTAATCCGCGTGGTCGACGCCGACCGCGTGGTGATGCGAGATCGTGCCCAGCGGGCCGCGGCTGCTATTCATTCCGGTAATCGTCAGACTTGCCGCTGTCTTGGCCCGCTGCCATTGTCCGACCGGGTCGGCCGACCGTGGCACGAGCACGGTGAAATACAGCGACGCGCCGGTTTCATAGGCGTGGGACACGTGACACATCACCACCGGTCGCGCTTGCTCGGTATGCAGTTCGCCGAGCAGCGCCTCGCGGACCTCGCTGCGCAGTGCGGAGAGTTTCGCCCAGCTCGTCGCGGTCTCCAGTGTCTCGACGCACAGGCCGATGCTCAGCAGTGCGTCGCGCTGGCGCGGTCCTGCGAAGCGGCCCTGCTCCCAGGCCGCGCCGACCGATCGACCCAGTCGAACCGGTCGGTGCGGTCGCAGGGCGGCCAGGGTCGCGGCCCGCTTGGCGGCCAGTTCGCGCTGGGAACCGGCCTCCCAGCCCAGGATCAGCAGGCACGGCTCGCTGACCCCGCGCGCCCGCAGGTATGCGCGCAGCGCGCCGGTCTGCCAGCCGCCCTTGAGCGCAAGCGAGACCTCGGTCTCGTCCATATCGGACAGTCGGGTGACGGTGGCCAGCACGCGCCGCTGCGCGAGCGTGCGTACGGCCGCGCTGCCGGCCTCCCAACTGGCCAACGCGAATCCCTCGTAGCGGAAGACCTTCGGTGCCGGCCGCACCCGGACGGTCACCTCGGTGATCACCCCGAACGCGCCCTCGCTGCCGACCACCAGCGCCCGCAGGTCCGGCCCGGCCGCCGACGCAGGCGCGACCCCGAGCCGCCACTGTCCGCGCGGCGTTGCCACGCGCAGGGCGACCACCATGTCCTCGAACCGCCCGTAGCCAGACGATGCCTGGCCGGCCGAGCGGGTGGCCGCGAACCCGCCGATGGTGGCGCGCTCGAAGGACTGCGGCAGATGTCCAAGGGTGAAGCCGTGCGCGGCGAGCAGCCGCTCGGCATCGGGCGCGCGCACACCGGCCTGCAACACGGCCGTGTGCGAGATCGGGTCGACGGAAACCAGCGCGTCGAGGCGGCACAGGTCCAGCGCGATCACCGCGACCTTGTCCCCGCGCAGCGCGGCCACCCCGCCCACGACCGAGGTGCCGCCGCCGAAGGGCACCACCCCGATTCCGTGCTCCGCGCACACCTCCAGCGCCCGCTGGACCTGCGCCGGATCGGCCGGCATGACCACGGCATCGGGCGCCGCGATCGGTCCCGCAAGACGATGGCGGATCAGGTCCACATAGGACAGTCCGCCGGCTCGGCCTGCGCGGGCGTCGTCCTCGACGCTGACGGCCTCGGCGCCGAGGGCAGCGGCCAGGGCGTCGTGCGCTGCCTTCGGCAGTTCGGAGGGGGTGATCGTGCGCAGCGAGGCCGGCACGAGCGGGGTCGAGGTGGGGCGCAGGCCGGTGCGGTCGGCCAGCCAGCGCATCGCGTGCGCGGGAAGCGTGGCCTGCTCTTCGGTCCACCGATCGCGGAGGGTGTGGGAAATCGACGCGCTCACCGGTACAGTGTTACACATGATGTCCAGTCGTCACAGTGAGCAGGAGCAGTCGATCCGGCCACCCGCGACCCGGGTGGCCGAGGACACGCTGCTCGACGCCGCCCGGACCTGCGTGTTGTCGGTCGGTGTGCGACGCACCACGCTCACCGACATCGCCAGGCAGGCCGGCGTCAGCCGGATGACCGTGTACCGCCGGTTCGCGGACGTGACGAGCGTGATGGCGGCCCTGATGACCAGAGAATTCACCGCGCTGCTGAGCGAAGCCGCTGAATCGGCGGCCGGCTGGCCCGACGCGCGCGGACAACTGGTGGCGAGCACGGTCGCCGGCGTGCGGGCGTTGCAGGCCAACCCGCTGATGATCAGCGTCCTGGAACGCGATCCCGAACTGCTGCTGCCCTACCTTGTCGAGCGGATCGGCAGTACGCAGCGGCTGATCGAAGCGGTCCTCGTCGAACGGATCAAGGCGGGCCACCGCGACGGCTCGGTCCGCGCGGGCGATCCGGCGCGGCAGGCCCGCGCGATCTTCTTGACCGGTCAGTCGTTCGTGATCTCGCACCGGGCGGCCACCGCCGACCAGGACGGCGACGCGCTGCTCGCCGAACTCGGCACCCTCCTCGACCGAACGTTGGCACCGTGATGGACACCGCCCTGAATGTCGCGCGGCGAGCGCGGGAGTTGGCCGAACTGGCCGATGGGCGCACCGTCGACGTGCTCGTGGTCGGCGGTGGCGTGACCGGCGTCGGCGCGGCACTGGACGCGGCGGCGCGCGGCTTGTCGGTGGCGTTGGTGGAGGCGCGGGATCTCGCATTCGGCACCTCACGCTTTTCCAGCAAGCTGGTGCACGGCGGCCTGCGCTACCTGGCCAACGGCGATGTCGCGCTCGCCTACGAGAGCGCCGTCGAACGCGGCGTGCTGATGAGCCGCGTCGCGCCGCACCTGATCCGGACGTTGCCGCAACTCATTCCGTTGACCGACCGGACCCCCGCGCGCAACGCCGTGGTGGCAAGGGCGGGCTTGCACGCCGGGGATCTGCTGCGCCGCGCCGCGCGTACCTCGGGAAAGCTGCTGCCACCGCCTCGGCGGGTGTCGGCGGCGGAGGCGGTCGCGTTGGTGCCGGGGTTGCGGCGGGACGGGTTGCGCGGCGGACTGCTGTCCTTCGACGGTCAACTGGTCGACGACGCACGGCTCGTGGTGGCACTGGCCAGGACCGCGGCCGGCTTCGGGGCCCGGATTCTGACCAGGGTGCGCGCCGAGGAACTCGACGGCGACGGCGCGCTGGTGCGGGACGTGCTCGGCGAGCACAGCTTCAGGTTGCGCGCGCGGTCGGTGGTGAACGCGACCGGGGTGTGGGCGGGCGAACTGGTCGACTCGGTGCGGTTGCGGCCCTCACGGGGTTCACACCTGGTCCTTGACGGCGTGCGGCTCGGGTTGACCGGGACCGCGTTGACCGTGCCGATCCCCGGCTCGCTCAACCGCTTCGCACTGTTGTTGCCACAGGCCAACGGCCGCTGCTACCTCGGGCTTACCGATGAACCGCTGGACGGACCGATCCCGGACGTGCCAACGGTTCCCGAGTCGGATGTGGACTTCCTGCTGGACGTCGGCTCGTCCGCGCTGGCCCGACCGTTGACCCGCGACGATGTGATCGGGCGATTCGCCGGGTTGCGGCCACTGGTCGCGTCCGGCAGCGGGAAGACCGCGGACCTGTCCCGCCGGCACGCGGTGGTGGCTGGGCCGAACGGAGTCGTCACGGTGGTCGGTGGGAAGCTGACCACCTATCGGCGGATGGCCAAGGACGCGATCGACGCTCTCGGGCTGGCCACAGGACCGTCTCGTACCAAGGACATTCGGCTCTTCCGACACTCCATTGTGGATGATGAGCCGGTGCTGCCGGGTGGGACCGTGACCCGCGCCGACGTGCTGCGCGCGGTGCGGGAGGAGGGCGCGCTGGCCGTCGAGGACGTACTGGACCGCAGGACCCGGCTCGGGCTGGTGGACGCCGACCGGGCGGCCGCGCTGCCCGAGGTGACCGAACTGGTGACGAAGTGCCTCGCGGAATTCGGCCGATGTTGACCGTGCGGACCGCCCGGCAGTCGTTATCCTCTGCGGCATACTTGGCCTGACGCGAGGAGGCACTAGTGGCGCAGGCCGCACTGGAGATCGACCGGATCAGCAAGCGTTACGGCGACCTCATCGCACTGCGCGAGCTGAGCCTGCGCGTCGACGCAGGCGAGTTGGTCGGTCTGGTCGGCGGCGACGGTGCCGGCAAGACCACCACCATCCGAATCGGAGCGGGCGTGCTGCCGGCCGACTCGGGCACGGTGCGCTGGCGCGAACGACTGGTCACCGGTCGGCAGCGCGACGGCGTCGGGTACCTGCCGGCGGAACGCGGCCTCTATCCACAGCTGCGCCTCGTCGAACAGTTGGTATATCTGGGTGAACTGCACGGCCTGGACATCAACGACGCGCATCGCGAGGCCGAACACTGGCTTGATCGGTTCGGTATGCGCGGGTTCCGGTCGCGGCGGATCGGATCACTGCCGCAGGCCGACCAGCAGCGCGCCCAGTTGGCCATCGCACTGATGGCCAACCCGCAGGTGCTGGTTTTCGACGAGCCCTTCAACGATCTGGACCGGGTCGGCGTCGACGTGCTCGGCAATGTGTTGCGGGAGAAGGCCGACAACGGTGCGGCCGTACTTTTCTCCAGTGCCGGCTTCGATATCGCGGAGCGGATCTGCGACCGGCTCTGCGTCATCCACAATGGACAGTCTGTTGCCGTTGGCGCCGTTGCCGAACTGCGCTTCGGTGATCTGGACACGGTGGTCGTCGACGCACCGGACGCGCCACCCGGTTGGGCCGACAACCTGCCCGGCACCAGGGTGCGCGCGGTGAGCGGATCGCGGATCGTGCTGGAGATCGACGCGGCAGCCGACGACCAGGTCATCCTGGCGACCGCGCTGAGCACCGGAACGGTGCGCGAGTTCAGCCGCCAGCGCTGCTCGCTGACGGAGCGCTTCGGCGAACTGCTCGGGTCGGGAGGACGGACGTGGTGACCGAGATCGCACCGCCGCGCCGTGGCCGGATCCGACCGGCGTGGGTGGTGGCCAGGGGCGAGATGCGCGCCTGGCTGCGCGGCCGGTCGCTGCTGTTCGGCACGGTGGTCGGGATCGTGGTGCTCGCGGCGTACCTGCTGATCCAGGGCCTCGTGGTGAACCGGACCGACACCGAGACGGTCGGCCTGACCGGCCAGGCCACGGTACTGACCAAGTCGTTGCAGAAGGCCACCGCGCAACTGGGCCTCACGGTGAACGTGATGACCGTGCCCGACCAGGAGACCGGCCTGGCGCAGGTGCACTCCGGCAGCCTGACCGCGCTGGTCACCGGCCCGCCGGGAGCCTTGCAGGTCACCGTGAAGGACCAGCTCGACCCGAGGCTGCGCGCCGCGCTGACCGGGCTCGTCCAGGCCCAGGCCCTCGATGCGCAGCTCGCCGAGGCCGGCCTCAAACCATCGGACGTGCAGGCGGCCGTCGGCAAGGCACAACTCGCCGTCACCCAAATCCAGCCGACCGACCCGCTGCGCGCGCAACGGCTCGGCCTGGCCCTCGCCGCGGCTGTGCTGCTGTACTTTTCCCTGATGCTGCTGGGCAATCGGCTCGCCCGCGGCGTGGTCACCGACCGCGCCGGCCGCATCACCGAGGTCCTGCTGTCGGCAGCGAGGCCCGGCCAACTGCTGGTCGGCAAGGTGTTCGGCCTGGGCGTGCTCGGCTTCGTCCAGCTGGCCGTCGTCGGCCTTGTCGGCCTGGCCATCGCCGCCGCGACCGGCGTACTCACCGCGACCGGCCTCGGCTTCGGCACGCTCGGTGCGGGCCTGCTCTGGTACCTGCTCGGCTTCGCCTTCTACGCCACCCTGTTCGCCGGCATCGGTGCGCTTGTCGCGCGACTGGAGGAACTCCAGGCCGTGCTCACCCCGATCGTGCTCACCGCATCGGTCGGCTTCGTGGTCGGCATCGACCTGCTCGTCCAGGCCCCCAACGGCGCGGCGAGCACGGTGGTGTCGCTGCTCCCACCGTTCGCACCGTTCCTGATGCCCGGCCGAATCGCCCTCGGCGCGGCGGCCACCTGGCAGGTCTGGCTCGCGGTACTGCTGATGCTCGCCGCGATCGTCGTCGTCGCAAGCTACTGCGGCCGCACCTACGCCGCCGCCATTCGCATGATCGGCACCAGGGTCAAACTCAAGGACGCCCTGTTGTAATGTTCCAACACGTGTGTTGTGATGTTCCAACATGGTTAGCAGGGGACGACATCACACAACAGCCGTGGCGGACGCGCTCATCGCTGCCGCTTGCTCGGGCCTGGAGGTGATCCAGAACCACCAAAGCCATCGGTGGGGATGGGTCGTTTGTCCGGTGTGCCATCAGGGCCCGCCGGGCCAGGGTCTACCAGCTGATCCGGGACGTTCACCGTGTGGTGCACACCGAAGTCCGCTGACAACCATGCCAAACAGGTCGCACGCTTCATCGCTCGACATCGACACGAAAGGAGGCCGTCATGACCACGTGGAACTTCCAGCTTCGACTGAACCGCGAACCAACCGAGGACGAGTTCAACGCGCTCTACGAAGCGGGATTGTCCGATGCCGGTATTGAGGGCACCTTAGTGGATGTTGATCGCGAGGCGGCCAGTCTGCTGATGGCGGTGACCAGCGCGGTCGAGGACATTCGGCGGGTGCCGGGGTTGCGCGCGGTCGCCGTTGAGCACGATGACGCGGTCACGTTGTCGGATGCGGCGCAGCGACTCGGGCGGCGGACCGCGGAGAGCCTGCGGTTGCTTGCCGAGGGGAAGCGCGGGCCCGGCGGTTTTCCGTTGCCCGTCGCGGATACCGGCAAGGTGCGGGTCTACTCCTGGGCCGAGATCACTCAGTGGCTGCACGAATCGCTCGGCGAGGACGCGCCAGGAGGTGACGACGCGTTGGCGCTGGCAGACCGGGCGCTGCGGCTGGCGGACAAGGCCGCGCGCGGCGGCGCCGCTCAGTTGGACGCGATCCGGCATCTGGTCGGAGCCTGACTCGGAGACGCCAATCGGCCGGTGCCACCCGAAGGTGACACCGGCCGATGTGGACGATCAGATCGGAATCCTCAGCGGGATTCGATCGGGGTGAAGTCGCGCTCGGGCGGGCCGACGTAGAGCTGGCGGGGGCGGCCGATCTTGGTGGCCGGGTCCTTCACCATCTCGCGCCAGTGCGCGATCCACCCGGGCAGCCTGCCGATGGCGAACAGGACGGTGAACATCCTGGTCGGGAAGCCCATGGCGCGGTAGATCAGGCCGGTGTAGAAGTCGACGTTCGGGTAGAGCTTGCGCTCGATGAAGTAGTCGTCGGACAGCGCGCGCTCTTCCAGCTTCAGCGCGATCTCCAGCAGGTGGTCGTCGCCGCCGAGCTTCTTGAGGATCTCGTCAGCGGTGCGCTTGATGATCTTGGCCCTCGGGTCGTAGTTCTTGTAGACCCGGTGGCCGAAGCCCATCAGGCGGACGCCCTCCTCCTTGTTCTTGACCTTGTTCACGAACGCGTCGACGTCGCCGCCGGAGCGCTGGATGTCCTGCAGCATCTCCAGCACCGCGCTGTTCGCGCCGCCGTGCAGCGGGCCGAACAGGGCGTTGATGCCGGCGGAGATGCTGGCGAACAGGTTCGCCTCGGACGAGCCGACCAGGCGCACGGTCGACGTCGAGCAGTTCTGCTCGTGGTCGGCGTGCAGGATGAACAGCAGGTCAAGGGCCTTGGCCATGGCCGGGTCGATCTCGTAGGGCTCGGCAGGCAGGCCGAAGGTCAGCCGCAGGAAGTTCTCGACGAGGCCCAGCGAATTGTCCGGGTACAGGAAGGGCTGGCCGACGCTCTTCTTGTACGCGTACGCGGCCAGCGTCGGCACCTT
>DASYBO010000582.1:0-6630 GCA_036500685.1 Pseudonocardiaceae bacterium
GGGATGGCGTCGTCGTTGATGATCTCGCGGACGAAGTCGAAATCGGTCTGGCTCGCGGCCGGGAAACCGACCTCGATCTCTTTGTAGCCCATTCGCACCAGCAGCTCGAATATGCGGCGCTTGCGCGCGGGCGACATCGGGTCGATTAGGGCCTGGTTGCCGTCGCGCAGGTCGACCGCGCACCACAGCGGAGCCTTGGTGATCACCTTCTCCGGCCAGGTGCGGTCGGCCAGCGTGATCGGTTCGACGAGTTCGGCGAAGGGCCGGTAGCGGTGCACCGGCATGGAACTACCGCGTTGCGGATTCCAGGCGGCCTGCTCGCTGGGCGCAGGCCTGCTCGGGGTGCGGACACGGCTGGTGTTGGACGGGCGGGACTCGATACTCATGATCGCGAAAACTCCTGCTTGCCGGTTGAGTCGACCGGCGGCGCGCCGAACTCCGCGACGGGGGGCCGGTCTGGATCAGACCCCGTCGCGGCGAGGAAGCAGGAGGGCAAATGCGAGCGCCACGAGGCCAAGCCTAACCACAGACTGCGTCCCGCGACAACGTGGGTCGGCCCGGCCGACCGGGGAGCGGGACACAGATCCCCAGGACCAGGCCGCATTCGGCGTTTGTGGGGCGGGCGAACGGGGCATCCCATAGGACATGACAACCAGACGAACCTTAGCCGGCCGATATTCGATCGCCAGGGTGATCACTGGCATCGGCGCGTTGTTCGCGCTGATCGAAGTTGTCTACATCCTGATGTTGATTTTCGGCGCCAACCAGGCCAACGCCTTCTTCACCTTCATCCGCTCCATCGCGGAGCCACTGGCACTGTTCTTCCCCGGCCTGTTCAACCCGGGCAACTATGACGTTTCGGTGATCCTCAACTACGGCTTGGCCGCCGTGTTCTGGCTCGTGATCACCGGCATCGTCGCCCGCTTCGTCCGCTGAGTCGATATCGGCTACCGGTGGGTAGCCGTGCGGGCACCCGCGTGTCAGACTCCGCACATGGGTGAGCGATCCGACGCGCGGGCAGCGACGACGCGGAGCTTTGCCGAGGTCCGTGGCAAGACCGCGAGCATCCTGGCCGGGCTTGTGCGCTGGGCCGGCCTGATCGTGGTGGTCATCCTGGTGGTCCGGGTGCTGCTGACCGTGGGCGGGGCCAACCCGACCAACGGCATCACGAGCTTCATCACCAGCGTGTCCGACCCGCTCGCCTGGGGCTTCAAGGACCTGTTCACCCCCGGCGACGCGAAGCTGCGGGTGCTGGTCAACTACGGCATCGCCGCGATCTTCTGGCTGATCGTCAGCTCGGTCGTCGCGAGGCTGATCCGCCGCATCGGCTGAGTTCCGCAACGCACAACGGGCCCGGCGGGAGAAATCCCGCCGGGCCCGAGGGCTGGATCAGTGCGTACTCAGCTCTCCGCGCGACGCCGCTTCAGGATCCGCATGCTGATCAGCGCGGCAGCGCCGAGGACGATCAGCACACCGGCGATGATCAGCGGCAGCGTGGCGCTGACACCGGTGTAGGCCAAGGCCGGCTTGGCCGTGGGCGGGGTCTGGTTGGCCACCGGCACGACCGCGGCGGCCGTGGTGGTCGGCGCCGGGCTGGTGGTCGGGGTGTGCGTTGGCGGCGGGGTCGGCTTCGTCGTCGGCGGCACGGTCGTCGTCTGCGGGCACGCCACGGTCGACAGGGTCCAGGTACCGTCCCACGCCTTGTCGGCTCCGACCTTGGCCACGCTGTTCTTGCCGGTTGGGTCGTCCCATGCGGTGATCGTGATGCTGAACTCGCCGGGGTTGGTGCCGTCCACGGTCAGCGGGTTGGGGCTGTAGCCGGAGTCGAAGTCCGTGACGCCGAGGACCGGCTGGGCCGCGCCGCCCTTGGCGGTGTAGGTGACCGTGATGGTGTTGTGCTCGCTGCTGTTCTGCGGCGCCTGGTACGCCGAGAGCTTCACGTTGAGGGAGGCCTTGCCGTTGTCGAGGCAGCCCGTACTGAACACCGGGGTGTGCGCGTCGGCCACACCGGCCAGAGCCAGACTCGCGGCGACCGCAATCGCCGTTGCGCCGCCGACGCCGAGCGCCCGTCGCATCGCCTTGTGCATTCCTGCTCCAGTTCTCATGTCACCCGATACCGGCTTCGCACCTCACCCCGACATGCGCCAGTTCCGCCGGTGAGGTGCTGCCACGCACGGTGGTTCCGCTTTCGGCTCATGAACCATGTGGGTGACTTCGGCGGCTGGGAACCTGCGGTGTGCGAGCGAGTGTGGCAGACGTTAAGTACGCATCGATCGGGGGGTGCCCCCATTGTGGAGACACGATGCGGTGAATGGAGTAATCAGGTGACGGTGGGTCGAACGGCAAATCGCTCAGCGCGATGATCTCCGCTGGTCAGGGTGTCCACAATGACCTCAACGGCGTCCCAGGCATCGACGAATCGCAGATAAGCGGGGGCGAATCCGAAACGCGCGATGTCCGGTGCGCGAAAGTCGCCAATGACGCCGCGTTCAATTAGCGCGGCCACCAATCCGTAGGCGTGCTCGCTGCGGAGCGACACCTGACTGCCTCGTCGCGCCGCCTCGCGCGGTGAGACGACCGCCAGTTCTGGGCAGCGCAGGTCGATGAGATCGATGAACAGCGAGGTCAGCGCGTTGCCCTTGGTGCGCAACGCGGTGGCCGGCACGTCGGCGATGGCGCCGAGGGCGTCTTCCAGCGCCAGCAGGGAAAGCATCGGCGGGGTGCCGTCGGCCAATTGGCCGATGCCATCGGCCGGTTCGTAATTCGGCGACATGGCGAATGGCGTGGCGTGGCCGTGCCAACCGGGCAGCGGCGTTCGCATTCTTTTGTGTAACTTTTCGGCCACATAACAGAACGCGGGCGCGCCCGGCCCGCCGTTGAGGTATTTGTACCCACACCCGACGGCCAGATCCGCGCCCCACTTGGTCAGTTCGACATCCAGCGCACCGGCCGAATGGCACAGATCCCACAGCATCAACGCGCCGAACTCGTGCACCCGCGCGGTCGTCTCGGCGCAGGGCCACATGGCGCCGGTCCGAAAATCCACCTGGGACAGACACACGACGCCGACCCGTTCGTCCAGCGCGGCGTCGAGGTCGCCGGGCCCGTCGATGAGCCGCAACTCGCCGCCGGTCAGCTCGGCGACCGAACCCGCGATGTACACATCGGTCGGAAAAGCGTGCCGCTCGGCCACGATCACCGGCCTGCCGGGGCGAAGACGTGCCGCGATCACCAATAGCTTGAACAGGTTCACGCTGGTCGAATCGGCGACCATGATCTCGTCGGGCGCCGCGCCGAGCAGTGGCGCCAATCGTTCGGCGACCCGCTGGGATGCTGTCCACCAGCCAGCTTCGTTCCAGGACCGGATCAGCCGCTGGCCCCATTCGCGTTCGATCACCTCGGCCAGCCGACCGGGAGTCGTTTTCGGCAGCGGGCCAAGACTGTTGCCGTCCAGGTAGATCACGTCGTGCGGCAGGGTGAACCGGTCGCGGACGAACGCGAGTTCGTCGGTCCGGTCGAGTTCGGCCGCGTCCGCTCTGGTGATGCTCACCGGCCGATTTTCGCAGGACTCGCCCACTCGCGCGGCGGGGCGAGCCAGTTGGCCTCGGCCGCGATACTCGTTGCCAGCCGACGGAACCCGCGCACCAGCGGGTTCGGTTCACCGAGTCGGGTGGCGAGCACGCTGTGCTCCCACGGCGCGTCCACCACCGGCAGGAACATGGTGCCCGGCCACGGGTAGTAGCGGGCGAAGGAGTAGAGCGCGGACCCGAAACCACGCCCCGCGACCACACTGCTCAGCACAGAAACCGGATTGCGGGCCAGGTCCGGGCTGCGCCGCGCGGCGACCCCACCCCGCGATGCTGAGAAGTGCAGGTACTCGGTGAACGAACGCGGCGTGCCGGCCGGGGTGGACAGGAACGGCAACTCCAGGATGTCGGCAAGGCGCACCGTGCCCGCTGCCGCGATCTCGCTGTTCGTCGGCACCACCACGATCCTCGGCTCGGTGGTGAGCACGTCGCTGACGATCCGCTCGTCGCGCGGATCCGGCCGGACGAACGCCACATCGGCTCGGTGTTCCAGCAGCGCGCTGACGTGCTCGGTGAAGTCCAGGTCGAGCAGCCGCACCTCGACCCGAGGGTGCGCGATGCGGAACGCGCGCAGGATCGCCGGGGTCAGCTCGGCCGACCCGTGCCCCATCACGCCGACCCGCAGCAACCCCTCGGTCGTCTCGACCGCGCGCTCCGGTTCGGACACCACGGTGCGGGCCGCGTCGGCCGCCGCGAGCAGCGCCCGCGCGTGGGTGATGAACCGCTGACCGGCCGGGGTCAACTCGACCGGGACGCGCTCGAGTAGCCGGACGCCGAGTTCGCGTTCGAGCGCTTTCACATGTCCGGTGACGGCGGCAGGCGAGAGGAACAGCCGCGCGGCCGCCTTCGCGAACTGACCTTCCTCGACGACCGCGAGGAAGGAGGTGATCTGCCGCAGCTCCACACGCCAACGGTAGGCCGGATTCACGATTCGTGAATCCCGCGCCGTGTCCCGGTTGCCCGGATCACCCTGGGGAAATGACTGTGCCTACCGAAACGCGGACCGGGCTGTGGTGGCGGGCGGCCCTGCTCCTGTTCGGCATCGGTTGGGGCGCCAACCAGTTCTCCCCGCTGCTCGGCGCGTATCGAATCGAGGCACAGCTGTCCAATGCCACCGTGCAGGGCCTGTTCGCGGTGTACGCGGTCGGCCTCGTGCCCGGCCTGCTGCTCGGCGGCCCGGCGGCGGACACCTACGGCCGGCGCAGGCTGGTGCTGCCGGCCGCGTTCGGGTCCACGGTCGCGTCGATCTGCCTGCTGCTCGGCCCGCACTCACTGGCACTGCTGCTCGTCGGCCGATTCCTGGCCGGCCTGGCCACCGGTGTCGTGCTCGCCGCCGGCTCCGCCTGGGTCAAGGAGCTGTCCCACCCGCCCTACGAGACGCCCGCGCACCCGAGCACCGGGGCGCGCCGCGCCGGCCTCGCCATCTCGGCCGGGTTCGGGGCCGGGCCGCTGGTGGCGGCGATCATCGCGCAGTGGGCGCCGCACCCGCTGCTCGTCGCCTACCTGCCGCACCTGGTGCTGATGGCGGTCGGCATCGTGTTGGCCTGGCGGGTCGATGAGCCTGCGCGCGTGGAGCGACCGAGCGGCTCGCGGTTCGGCGCGGTGCGCTCGCACGCGTTCCTGCGGGTGGTCGCGCCGGCCGCGCCCTGGGTGTTCGTCGCGCCGACGGTCGCGTTCGCGGTACTGCCCGGCGCCGTCGGCGGTTCGGTCGGGCACTACGCGACGGTCTATGCGGGCCTCGCGGCCGGTCTCACCCTCGGCGCGGGCCTGTTGGTGCAGCCGCTCGCGCGCCGGATGAGCAATCGGCACGTGCGGTTGGTGGTGGTCGCCGGGCTCGGCGCGGTCATCGTCGGACTCGCCGTCGCCGCGCTGACCGCGTGGCTCGCCGATCCGGTGCTGGCCCTTGTCGCCGCCGTCATTCTGGGCGTCGGCTACGGGTTGTGCCTGGTGTTCGGGTTGACCGAGGTGAGCCGCATCGCGGCGGACGGGCAGCTCGCCGGCCTCACGGCCGTCTTCTACGCGCTCACCTACGTCGGCTTCACGACGCCCTACATCCTCGCCCTGCTCGAACACGTCGCCGCGCTGCCCGTCCTGCTGACCGCGCTGGCCGTGCTCGCGGCGGTGACACTCATCGCGGTCAGAAAGCAGGCCGACCCCACGCACCCGTGAACGCGATCTCGCCGAGCGGGAGCCGGGTGCGCGGCATGAGTTCGCGGTCCCGGCGCCGTTCGTCGAGTTGGTCCGGATCGCCGGGCTTGCCGACCGCGATCGCCACGATCGGCCGCGTGTCCTCGGGCAGCGCGAACACCGCACGGGCCGCGTCCGCGTCGAAGCCGCCCATCTGGTGCGCGACAAGGCCTTCGGCGACCGCCTGGAGGACCAGGTTCTCGCTGGCCAGGCCGAGTCCGTACTCGGTGAGCGGAATCTCGCCCTTGTTATTGCGCAGCACCACAACGCCGAGCAGCAGCACGCTCGCCGCGTGTGTCCAGGCCCGGTTGCCCGAGTTCAGCACGCCGTAGATCCGGTCGAACGTCTCGTCGCCGCGCCTGCCGAGGAGGTAGCGAGCCGGTTGGGTGTTGCCGTAGGAGGGCGCCCACCGTGCGGCCTCCAGCAACGCGCGCAGCTGCGCGTCGGTCACCTCGGCGGTCGGGTCGAGGGCGCGCGGGCTCCAGCGCGCCGCGATCAGCGGTGACACCTCGACACTGGTTTCCGCCGTCTTGTCCGGGAGCTGCGCCACGCGCCGCACACTACTCAGATCGCGTACTGCCAACCGGTGAGCACATAAGCGCCGAACCAGGCGCTGGCCAGCACCACGCCGACCAGCACGGTCAGCATCGTGCCGCGCGTCCGCCTGCTCAGGCCGATCGCGACCGGAATGAGCAGGGTGAACGCGGGCAGCAGGAGCCGCGCCTTGGAGTTCATCAGCCCGTTCGAGCCGACATCCATGGCGAGCACCAGCGCGCCGTAGACGATCAGCGGCCAGCCGATCCGCAGCCGGATCGCGACCAGCACCAACGCGATGGCGGTGACCAGGACGGCGATC
>DASYBO010000583.1:0-9750 GCA_036500685.1 Pseudonocardiaceae bacterium
TTCGCGTTGTTGGCGGGTCGGGGTGAGCCGGTGACCAAGCCGATCGTGGTGCGGTTGGACGGGAACAACGCCGAGGAGGGCCGCCGGATTCTCACCGACGCTGCCCTGGCGGGGTTGGTGCAGGTGGACACGATGGACTCCGCGGCCGATCGGGCCGCGCAGCTTGCCGCGGCAGGGGTGTGAGGATCTCATGGCGATTTTCTTGACCGAGAACTCCCGGGTGATCGTGCAGGGCATGACCGGGTCGGAGGGGAGTAAACACACTCCGAAGATGCTCAAGTCCGGCACGAACATTGTCGGGGGGGTGAATCCGCGTAAGGCCGGCACCACGGTGACCTTCGACGGGGCGGATCTGCCGGTGTTCGCGACCGTGGCCGAGGCGATGGCGGCGACGGGGGCGGATGTGTCGGTGGTGTTCGTGCCGCCGGCGCATGCGAAGGCGGCGGTGCTGGAGGCGATCGATGCCGGGATCGGGATGTGTGTGGTGATCACCGAGGGGATCCCGGTGCATGACTCGGCCTATTTCTGGGCGCATGCGGTCGCGGCGGGGAACCGGACGCGGATTATCGGGCCGAACTGTCCGGGGGTGATCTCGCCGGGCCGCTCGAACGCGGGGATCATTCCGGCGGATATTTCCGGTCCGGGGCGGATGGGGTTGGTGTCCAAGTCGGGGACGTTGACGTATCAGATGATGTATGAGTTGCGGGATATCGGGTTCTCCAGTGCGGTGGGGATTGGGGGGGATCCGGTGATCGGGACGACGCATATTGATGCGTTGCAGGCGTTTGAGGATGATCCGGAGACGGATGCGATCGTGATGATCGGGGAGATCGGTGGGGACGCGGAGGAGCGGGCGGCGGATTACATTCGGGCGCATATTTCCAAGCCGGTGATCGGGTATGTGGCGGGGTTCACGGCGCCGGAGGGTAAGACGATGGGGCATGCGGGGGCGATCGTGTCGGGGTCGTCGGGGACGGCGGCGGCGAAGAAGGAAGCGTTGGAGGCGGCCGGGGTGCGGGTGGGGAAGACCCCGAGCGAAACCGCCGAACTCGCCCGAGTGGAGATGCGCGCCTTCGCCGTCCGCGGCTGAATCCTGCGAGACAGGCCGGTGTCTACGAGACGAGGTGCGCCCATTGCCCGAACCTGGCACGCTGCCGACCTGTTGATCGGAACAGGACGAGAGGGTGCGGAGATGGGCAGGCGCCACAGGGGCCGGCGCGACGACGAGGTCACGGTGGTCGACTTGCTGTTGGCTTTCGCTCAGGAGCGGGACGGCCCGAAGGTACAGCCGGACTGGCCGGGACATCTGTATCTCGTACCGCCGCTGCCGCCCGACAGACCGCGGCGCTGGAGATGGCTGCGCGCCGCCGACGACGACCCCGACATCATTGCCTAGAGCCAGGCCTCGTCGAGGTCGAGGGTGGTGCGGTCCAGGCTGGCCAGCAGGTCGAACTGCGGGCCGGTCCTTGGCAGTTCGTAGCGGAAGAAGAACCGGGCGGCCGCTCGCTTGCCGTCGTAGAACGCGCCGGTCCGCTCCCCCGCCGCGAGCACCTGTTCCAGCCACAGCCAGGCAACCACGACGTGGCCGACTGCCTCCAAGTAGACGGAAGAGTTGGCAAGAGCCAGCTCGGGGTCGCCGCCGGCCCAGAGGGTCGCGGTGACCTCGCCGATCCTCGCCAGTTTCGACGCGAGGGGTTCGGCCAGTTCGGCGGCGACGCCGCCGGTGGCGTTGGCGCGGGCGATCGTCGCGGTGATGGTTTCGCCGAGCACGGCCAGTCCGGCACCGCCCTGCATGGTGACCTTGCGGCCGAGCAGGTCGAGGCCCTGAATGCCGTGCGTGCCCTCGTGAATCGCGTTGAGGCGGTTGTCCCGGTAGTGCTGTTCGACGTCGTACTCGCGGGTGTAGCCGTAGCCGCCGTGGATCTGGATGGCGAGGTCGTCGGCGGCGAGGCACCACTGGGACGGCCAGCTCTTGGCGATCGGGGTGAGCATTTCCAGCAGCAGGTGGGCGCGGTCCCGGTCGGCCTGTTCCGGTGCGGTGTTCTCCTCGTCGACGAGCCTGCCGCAGTAGAGAATCAGCGCCAGCGCACCCTCCACATAGGACTTCTGGGCCAGCAGCATGCGGCGGATGTCGGCGTGCTCGATGATCGGCACCTGCGGCGCGTTCGGGTCCTTGGCCGCGACCGGCCTGCCCTGCGGGCGTTCGCGGGCGTAGTCGACCGACTTGAGATAGCCGGTGTAGCCCAGCGCCATGGCGCCCGCGCCGACGCCGATACGTGCCTCGTTCATCATGTGGAACATGTAGGTCAGGCCGCGGTTGGGCTCGCCGACCAGGTAGCCGACCGCACCGGGTGCGTCGCCGGGACGGTGGCGGCCCTCGCCGAAGTTGAGCAGCGCGTTGGTCGTGCCTCGGCAGCCCATCTTGTGGTTGAGGCCGGCCAGCACAACGTCGTTGCGGGCGCCGATCGTGCCGTCGGCGTTGACCAGGAACTTGGGCACCACGAACAGCGAGATGCCCTTCACACCCGGCGGCGAGCCCGGGATCTTGGCCAGCACCAGGTGCACGATGTTCTCGGAGATCTCATGGTCGCCGCCGGAGATCCACATCTTGTTGCCGAACAGCCGGAAGGTGCCGTCGGGCTGCTGATCGGCGCGGGTGGTCACGTCGGAAAGGGAGGAGCCCGCCTGCGGTTCGGACAGGCACATGGTGCCGTAGAAACGGCCCTCGACCATCGGCAGCACGAAGTCGTGGATCTGCTGTTCGCTGCCGTATTCCAGGAGCAGGTTGGCGTTGCCGATGGTCAGCAGCGAATATGCGGATGTGCCGACGTTGGCCGCGTTGAACCAGGCGAAGCTGGCGAGCGCCACGACCTGCGGCAACTGCATGCCGCCTACTTCCTCGTCCATCGCGCTGCCGACCAGGCCAGCTTCCGTGAACGCACGCAGGGCCTGCTTGACCTCATCGATGACGTGCACGGTGTCGCCGTCGAAGGACGGTTCCTCGCTGTCGTTGCGCTTGTTGTGCGGGGCGAAGCGTTCGGTGGCGATCCGCTCGGACAGGTCCAGCAGGTCGTCGAAGATCTCCCTGCCGTGTTCGGCGTAGCGCGGGCGCTTGGTCAACTCCTCGACGTTGAGCCACTCGTAGAGCAGGAAGTCGAGGTCGCGGCGGGACAGCAGGTTCGATCGCACGGCCGCAGTATCGCATCTGACCGCAGGCCGGGGCGAGGCGTCAGCCGACGGTAGGCGTTTGGTCAGCGGGCCGGGCGAGCGTGAGCGCATGACCAAGAACGTGTTGATCTCGGGTGCCAGCATCGCGGGCCCGGCCCTGGCCTTCTGGCTAGACAGGTACGGTTTCCGGCCGACCGTGGTGGAGCGGGCGCCCGCGCTGCGCGAGGGCGGGCAGGCCGTCGACTTCCGCGGCCCGGTCCATCTGGCCGTGCTGCGCAAGATGAACCTGATCGACGCGCTACGCGCCCATGAGACACACATGACCGGCGAGCGCATCCTCGACCGAGCCGGACGGGCGCTGTTCACGCTGCCGGCCTCGTTCTTCAGCGGCGACCTCGAACTGCTGCGCGGCGACCTGAGCCGGGTGCTGCACGACGCGAGCGCCGCGGGCACCGAGTACGTGTTCGGCGACGTCATCACGTCGGTCACCGAGACGCCGACCGGGGTCGAGGTAACCTTCGCGCACGGTGCGCCGCGCACGTTCGACCTGGTGATCGGCGCGGACGGGCTGCATTCGGGGGTGCGGTCGCTCGTGTTCGGGCCGGAGTCGCGGTTCGTGCATCCCTCCGGCTACTTCTACGGCGGGGCCACCGTGCCGAACCTGCTCGGTCTCGACCACGTCGGCGTCGGCTACAACGTGCCCGGCCTCGGCGTGACCGTGTCCAGTACCGGCGGCGACACCGCGCATGTCGGTTTCGTCTTCCGGGACGACCGACTCGGCGACGACCGGCGCGACCAGGACGAGCAGCGGGCGATCGTCGCGGCCCGGTTCGGCAGCCTCGGCTGGGAGGTTCCTCGGCTGCTGAAGGAGTTCCTGGCCGCGCAGGAGATCTACTTCGACTCGATCAGTCTGGTTCGGATGGACTCCTTCGTTCGTGGCCGGGTCGCGCTGCTCGGCGACGCGGGTTACGGCGCGACCCTCGGCGGCATGGGCAGCGGCCTCGCCGTGGTCGGCGCATACGTGCTGGCCGGCGAACTGGCCGCGGCCGACGGCGATCACCGCGTCGCGTTCGCGAAATACGCGGAGCATCTGACGGGCTATGCGCGGGCCTGCCAGAAGCTGGCCGCCAACTCCGGTCCGTTCCTGGCGCCGTCGACCGCGCGCGGGTTGTGGGCGCGCAACGCGGTGCACCGGCTGCTGACCAAGCGTTGGTTCGCGGCCTATCTGGACAAGATGACCATCAAGGCAGCCAGCGCGATGACGCTGCCCGATTATCCGAGCTGAGCGAGCACGGGTTCGACGATCTCGTCGGCGAGGCGGCGGACCGAGGGCACCGGCGGGATCGGCGCGAGTACGAGGTGCCGCGCGCCCGCGTCGATCAGGTCCAGCAGCGCGTCACGGGCCGGAGCAGGGTCGGGGCTGCGCAGGAGCAGTTGGACGGACCGGGTGATGGTGGCGGGATCGCGGCCGATCGCGGCGCAGTGTTCGTCCAGGATCGCGCTCTTGCGACGCAGTTCGTCGCCACCGCCCCAGATCGGACAGTTCCAGATGTCCGCGTGTTCGGCGACGACGCGCAGGCCGAACCGTTCGCCGCCGGAGCCGATCATGATCGGTGGGCGGGGTTGTTGCACGGGTTTGGGGGCGCAAACGGCGCCCGTGAGTTGATAGTGCTCGCCGGTGAAGTCGAACGGCTCGTTCTCCGTCCACATACGCTTGATCAGCGCGCAGGCCTCGGCCAGCGCGGCGACCGCGGTGCGCGGCGGGACGATGTCGATGCCGTACGCGTCGAATTCGCGGCGCACCATGGCAAGGCCGTTCGGGTCGCTGACCGCGCTGCCGCCCGCTCCGATGCCGAAGTTGAGCCGTCCAGCGGAGATGACGTCCACGGTGGCGGCCATCTTGGCCAGCACGGCCGGCGGCCGGAGACGGTTGCTGGTGACGATGACGCCGAGCCTCAGCCTGGTCGTTCGGGCGGCGAGTGCGGCCAGCAGGGTCCACGCCTCCAGTGCGGCGCCGTCGACCGGGCCGCGCAGCGGGACCATGTGGTCCCATAACCAGGCGTCGGCGAACGCGTCGACGGCCTCCGCCTCCTGCCAGATCCGCAGGATGTCGGCGTAGCCGATCCCGGACTGGCTGGTCTTGATCCCGAAACTGATGTCGGTCATGTTCGATCCCCCTGTCGCTTGCCGGCTAATGACTTTCGACGATATCACTAGCCGGCAAACGAATACTAGGCTGTGCGGATGAGCGAGCTGACGGCGTTGTTCACCCGCGCGTCCAAGCTGTGGCGCAACGCCTCCGACGAGGCGATGAAGCAGCACGGTGTCCGCGTCGGCCAGAACCTGCTGCTCCAGGTGCTCTGGGACACCGACGGGCTGACCCCCGGCGAACTGGCCGAACAGCTTCAGGTCAGCACGCCGACCGTGGTGAAGTCGGCGAACCGGATGGAGGCGTCCGGGCTTCTCACCAAGCGGCGGGACACGGTTGATCGCCGGTTGGTCCGCATCTACCTGACCGAACGGGCCAGGAACGTGCGGGTCGCGGTGCAGTCCGCGCGCGCCGACCTGGAACAACGGGTCACCGCGACGCTCACCGACACCGAGCGCACCCACCTGATCGAGGCCCTGCACAAGATCAACGCGCAGCTGGACACGCTCACCGTGTCACCGAGGTGAGCGCGGCATAGCGGTCCGCGCCGAGCGCTGCGGCCAACGCGGACGCGGTGCTGGTGATGTCGGGATCGCCGACCAACGGCGCGCCGAGCAGAGTCTGCGCGATGCCGAGCAGTCGAGCGGCGCGGAGCGGGTCCGTGGGTGCGACCGCACCGGCAAGGCCGGCGATGCTGTCCGCGAGTCCTGCGGCGTTGCGGTTGTCCCTTGCCGCCGCGATCGCGGCGTGGTGCTGGCGCAGCGCTTCGGCGAAGTCGCCTTCGGCTTCGGCGATCCGGCCGAGCGCGGTCAGCACTCGGGCGCGGGCACTCGTGCTGAGCCAGTCGGCGCCATCCTCGCGCAGGGCGAACTCCTGCCAGTGTCGGGCCGCAGGCAGGTCGCCTCGGGTCCTGGCGACCTCGCCGAGTCCGCGCCGCGCCTGCATCAGCGTGACCGGCAGCCGACCGGTGCGGGCGAGTTCGGCCGAGGTGCGGAAGTCGGCTTCGGCCGCGCTCAGGTCGCCGATACGGAGCAGTCGTTCGGCGCGGCGCCAGCGCATGTCGGCCAGCTCCTCGGCCGCGCCGAGCTGCCCGACCAGGTCGAGCGCCTCGTCGGTGAGTTCGATCGAGCGCGCCAGTTCGCCGCGCGCGTCCACGAACACGGCCAGGGCCTCGACGGCCTGCGCAAGACCCCAGCGTTCCCCCAATGCGCGGAAGCCGTCGCGCGCCCGCACGCACGCCGCCTCGGCGACGTCCAGGTCGGTCCCACCGAACCAGCCCGTGAAGCTGAGCGAGAGGTCGGTCAGCGCAGGACACCACGGGTCGTCGCTCGCGATGAACCTGCGCAGGATCGGGGGCAGGCGGTCCGGGTCCAACCGGACCGGCGGCCCGTTGGCCAGCGACCACTCCACGATCAGGAACGGCTGGCGCACGGGCTCGTCGAGCGTGTTCATCAGCTCATTGGCCCTGGCCAGGTGGTGGGCGTCGACCGGCTGGGTGTGTACCACGCACAGCACGTATTCCTGTTCCAAACCGGCGACGGGGCCATCGAGTCGGCCGAGCAGGTCGGCGGCGGAGGTGGCGACCTCGCTGCGGACGCCGCGCAGGAACCAGTAGCCCGACAGCGCGCCGATCAGCCGCAGGGCAAGACCGTGGTCCGCGTCGACCGCCCAGCGCAGCGCGGCGCGGAGGTTGTCGTGTTCGCCGGTGAGCGCGGCCAGCCAGTCGAGTTGTTCGGCGCGGCGCAGGTGCGGGTCGGCGGTCTCGGCGAGCACGAGGAAGTACTCGGCGTGCGCGCGCCGGACCTGTTCGGCCGAGTCGAGCTGCTCGGCGCAGAACAGGCGGATGGTTTCGAGCATGCGGTGTCGGCCACTGGTGTCCACAAGGGACTGATCGATCAGGTCGGCGAGGACGTCATCGGTATCGGGACCGCCGCAGACTGCGTGGATCGCCTCGCGCGTCGCTCCGCCAGCGAAAACGGCGAGCCTGCTGGCCAGTTGTCGGGCGCGATCGTCGAGCAGGTCCCACGACCACTCGACCACCGCGCGCAATGTTTGATGACGCGGCGCGGCTGCTCGGTTTCCTCTGGCCAGCAACTGAAATCGGTCGTCGAGCCGGTCCGCGATGTCCGTGATGGACAGTGTGCGCAGCCGAGCGGCGGCGAGTTCGATCGCGAGCGGGAGGCCGTCAAGGGCCACGCAGATCCGGTGCAGTGCCGGCAGGTCCGCGACGAAGTCGGGTACGACGGCCCTGGCGCGGTCGACGAACAGCCGCACGGCCTCGGGCACGGCCAATGGTGGGACGGAGTGCAGGGCCTCGCCGGTGATGGCCAGCGGTTCGCGGCTGGTGGCCAGGATGCGCAGCTTCGGGCAGGCGACGAGCAAGTCGTAGGCGCATTGCGCGGCCTCGGCGACCACATGTTCGCAGTTGTCCAGGATCAGCAGGAGGTCCCGTTCGGCCAGGGCCGCGATCAGGCGTTGGATCAGCTGCGGCGGGCCGGGCACTGGCGGCGCCTCGCGCAGGCCGAGCGCGGCCACCACCGCCTGCGCGACCGAGGTGCCGGATTGCGCCAACTCGACGAAACACACCTCACCCGGCCCGGCTGCCTCGATGGCGAGCCGAGTCTTGCCGACCCCGCCCGGTCCGACCAGCGTCACCAGCCGCGCCGTGCGCAGCCGTCGCGCGACCTCGGCCAGGTCGGTCTCGCGACCGACGAAACTGGCCAGCGGCGCAGGTGGTCGGCGCACTGGCGGGGTGGCATCCGCGCGGAGCACGGCAAGGTGGATCTCGGCCAGTTGCGCGGAGGGATCGGCGCCGAGTTCGTCGGCGAGGCGTTGGCGCAGGTCCGCGAACACGGCGAGGGCTTCGGCCGATCGGCCGAGTGCGTGCAGAGTGCGCATCAGCTGGCCGCGTGGCCGTTCGCGCAGCGGGTCAGCCGCGATCAGTTCGCGCAGATCGGCTATCGCGTTCTCGTGATCACCGAGGGCGAGCCTGGCTTCGGCGCGGTCCTCGCGGGCGGTGGTGTGTTGTTCGTCGAGTCGCGCGCGGTCGGCTACGAAGTCGGGTACGTCGGCGAGGGCGGGGCCGCGCCAGAGGTCGAGGGCGGCGTCCAGGAGGTCGGCAGCGCGCAGTGGGTCGCGATCGGCCAGTGCCTGCCGGCCTTGGGCCGCGAGTTCGGCGAAGCGGTGCGCGTCGATCTGGTCGGGGTCGACGACGAGCCGGTAGCCGGCCGGGTGCCGTTCGACGATGTCGCCCGCGCCGAGAGTGCGGCGCAGCCGGGAGACCTGCGACTGGAGCGCATTGGCCGCGCCCCGCGGGGGTGCGTCGCCGTACACGGCGTCGATGAGCCGGTCGGTGCTGATCAGGCGTCCGGGATCGAGCAGGAACACGGCCAGCAGCGACCGAGGTCGCGGGCCGCCGACGGGAACCGGTTCACCGTTGGCGGCGCGGACCTCGAGCGGACCGAGGATGCCGAAGCGCACAATCGGTGATTCTGGACTGCCCCGCTCAGGACGCGCGCGCGAACGCGGGCGATTCGTCGATCACGGTGCAGCCACAGCCGCCGGACAGCGCGGTGCAGTCGATGATCAGGTCGTGTCGAAGCTGGTCGAGGTCGACACACTCGGGGTCGGTGCAGTCGGTGGCGAAACCGCCCGCGACGTGCACGACGAGCGTGCCCTGACAGTGGTCGAGACCGCCGTCCATGCCCATGGCCACTCTCCTTCCGACACCGTGCCTACCACCGGGGTCGGACGGAATCAGGTAGCCGGGCGGGCGTGTCGGACGATCAGGCGGTCTTGCGGGAGCGGCGGGCGGTGGTCTTCTTGGCCGGTTTGGCGTCCTCGTCCTCCGCTGGCTTGTCCTCGGCCTTCTTGCTGGCCGGACGGTTCTTGCGGGCCGCGCTGACGCTCGCCTTGAGGGCGTCCATCAGGTCGACGACCTCGCCGGTGTCCTCGGCCTTGCCGGGCTTGGCGGTGGCGTCACCGCCGGCGATCTTGCTCTCGATCAGCTCTTCGAGGGCCTCGCGGTAACTGTCCGTGAACTTGTCCGATTCGAAAACTGGTTCGGACAGCGAGTCGATCAGCGAGGTGGCCATGGCCATTTCCTGCGAGCGCACTTGCGGCGGGTCCTCGTGCAGGAACGTGAAGTCGGGGGTACGCACCTCGTCCGGCCACAGCATCGTCGTCATCACCAGCACGTCCGACACCACGCGCAGCAACGCGAGGCTCTCCCGCTGCCGCAGCGCGACCTTGGCGATCGCGACGTGGCCGGACTTCTGCAGGGCGTCGCGGAGCAGCACGTAGGGCTTGCGCGCGGCCTGCTGCGGCTCGAGGTAGTAGGTCTTGTCGAACTGGATCGGGTCGATCGACTCCAGCGGCACGAACTCAACCACGTCGATGGTGCGCGAGGTGGTCAGGGGCAGTTCGGCCAGGTC
>DASYBO010000584.1:0-4199 GCA_036500685.1 Pseudonocardiaceae bacterium
GTCCATCTTGTAGGCGGTCTCGTCGTACGGTGCGATTTTCATGTTGGTTCGCCTCCTGATTCCTCGTTGCCTCAACCAGGCTACCTACTTGGTAGGTTGTGAGCAAGGGATCATTGCACGGACAACCTCACAGGTAGGTAAGATCGGTGTGAGCATGACCAAGGGAGTACCGGAATGTCACAACCAGCAGAGCGGCTCTATCGCGGTCGCGTCGCCGACCAGATCGTGGCGGACCTGCGTCGGCAGATCCTCAGCGGCGAGCTGCCGAACGGTTCTCGCCTGCCCTCGGAGCGGGAACTGGCAGCGCAGTACGACGTCAGCCCGCCGACCATCCGCGAATCGGTGCGGGTGCTGACCGCGATGGGCCTGCTCAGTACCCGCAACGGCACCAGGACCACGGTCACCGCGAGCGGGGACACGCTGCTCGCGATGTCCATCGCCTCGGTCGTCCAGTTCGAGAAGGTCACCGCCGGTGACGTGTTCGGCCTGCTGGGCGCGTTGAACGCCTACGCGGCCGAGCAGGCCGTCCAGCGGGCGTCCGACGAGGACATCGCCCGCCTGCGGGTGGCCGCCGAGCAGGCCGCCAAGGTCACCGACGCGGAGTCCTCCTCCGCCGCGCTGCTGCGGTTCTTCACCACTCTTGCTGAGATCTCCGGCAACCCGCTGCTCGCCGCGTTGTGCCGGTTCATCACGCGGATGCAGATCGGTCTTGCCGTCGAGCTGTCCAAGGGTTCCGGCCAGGAGTGGGGCATGGTCCCGAGGTCGCTGGCGGGCGCGCGGCTGGAGATCGTGGACGCCATCGCGAAGCGGGACGCCGACGCCGCCGTGGACCTCGTCCGCGAGTATCACGCCAAGGTCGTCAAACGCATCCAGTCCTCACCCGGCGCCAAGCAACTGCGGGGGAGCGACCCCGACCTGACCACCCTGCTGTCGTCCTGGCTGTCCGGGAACGTGACCGTGGGGGCTCAGCCGGACCGGTCGAGCTGACCGGTCCGGTCCGGCTGGCTGTCACAAGAAGTTGTTGGGCCAGATCATCGTCCGCCACATGTGCGCCACCGGCGAACCATCGAAGCCGAGACCTTCCTTCGGTTGGCGGAAGTTGCGCCCGACGATGTCCTCGAACTGCTCGAACTCGACGTGCACGTCGGGGTCGAAGGAGTAGATGTCGTTGATCGTGAGCAACCTCGAGGTCATGTACCAGCGATGCTTGCGCGCCTGTTCGTGCTCGCGCACGAGGTAGTCGGGAACCTGGTAGTCGGCACCGAAGAGCCTGATGTAGGCCTCCGGGTAGGTGTAGCCGACCGATTCGTCGGGGAAATACCGCAACGCCTCGTGCTTCTCGATGGCCCAGGCCACCTCTTCGTCGACATACGGTGCGACCAGCTGCGCGCCCCAGTAACCGTGGTCGGCGCGGATCAGGCCGCCGATCGCGATGTCGTGCACCAGTGCGGCCATGACGACCTTCTCACCCATCCCGTTGGCCAGCGCGATCCGCGCGCTCTGCAGCATGTGCTGCACCGACTTGCGTTGCAGGCGAAGCCGGAAGAAGTCCGCGAGGGTCGGACGCTCGGGCATCCTGGGCAGGGCCGGGTTGTCGCCCATCATGGCGATCGTGTCCTCGCGCCGGGTCTGGCTCGTCGCTGTCTCGTCGTACTCGGCGGCTGCGGTGCCCATCAACGCGATGGCAGGCGGCATCATGAGCCGTCGCCGCTGGTCGATGGCGTCGGCAAGCGGTTCTCGGAACCAGTTGGTCAGGCCTGCGGCTCGGATCGACTCCGGTAGCTCATCCAGCGGAACCTGCTCGGCGGGCAGTTGAGTCTGCACGGACTCGGTCATGTTTCCTCACCCTTTCGATGCGGCGCGACATGCTCAGCACGAAACCTACCTAGTAGCTTACGCCGCGCCCTCGACCTGGAACTGTGCGCTCACGAACACGTGGTGCGGCCAGTTCACGCCGATGTAGTGCACCTCGTACTCGCCGTTGCTCAACTGAACCACCCGGTCGACGATGCCGCCAGGGAAGTCGGCCAGCGCGGCCTGGGCGGCCTTGTCGGCGGTGGTGCCGGTGGTGATCGTGCCCGAGCCCTGGTTGTAGTTCGCCGGCACCTGGCCGACCTGCTTGCTGGCGGACTTCGCGCCCTGCTGGAACGGCACAACCTGGGCCGCGTCAGTGCTGGACCCCGTGTTGGACGGCTGGACGGTCACCTGACCGGCCGTGATGGTCTGGCTGTTGACCGTGCCGAGTACGAGGGCGGCTTCGCCGGTCGTGACCGCACTCTCCGAGGCCGGATTGGTCCCTTTCAGGTAGGTGGTCGAGGACGTCCCGTTCACCGTTACCTTCACGCCGGCCGAAGTGGACAGGGTGAAGCCGGTCGACGACACCGCGCTGACGGTGCCGATCGAACCGCCTTCGTCGTTGGACGATCGCGTGTTCGACCCTCCGCCCGCACCTCGAGGGCCGCTGGGTGGCGCGCTGTGCGTAGTCGTAGTCGGCGCTGAAGTCGAAGCCGAAGTCGATGTGCAGCCCGCGAGCACGAGTGTTCCCGCCATCGCCGCCGCGGTCACCATCATCCATCGACGCCTACCCCGTGCCGCGTTGGTCTTGTGCATGACGACGTTCCTTTCTACATGGGTACCAAGTAGCTATGAACAGCATGTCGAGACTTCCTGTGTGAGCGCTGTGGGCGGCGTGTGTGCTGACTTTGACCAATTTTGGAACTGGCTTTACTGAAACAATTCGCGAATTTGCCAGCATAAAGCCAGCTTCGGCACAGTGCACACATAGCATTCTCGGAATTCTCGATTTATCGTGTGGCGCATTTCACTGACGTTCTCCTCGGGATTGTTTCTTCGGTATTACTGGCTATGGGGAGAGATCAAATCCGAGGAGAAAGAGGAAATGGAAACCTACGCTGGGGAACGACGAGAACTGAAACCGTCCGCGCGTTATCCTGGCGGCGCCGCCGCGCAGGAGCGCACCCTGCTTGACGTCCTTGGCGCGACCGCGGCCGCATACCCGGACGCTGCGGCGCTGGATGTCGGAACCGCGATCCTGACCTACGCGGAACTGACCGCCGAGGTCGCCGTGCTCGCCGGGCGGCTGGCCGGGCAGGGCGTCGGTCTCGGCGACCGGGTCGGGGTGCGCATCACCTCGGGCACGGCCGAGTTGTACCTGACCATCCTGGGCGTGCTGGCGGCCGGAGCGGCCTACGTCCCGGTCGACGTCGACGACCCGGATGAACGGGCCGAGGTGGTGTGGGAGCAGGCAGGCGTCTGCCTTGTCGTGTCGGACGGCGGCGAATTCACCGCGTACGGCCCGGCCGGGGGAGTGCCCGGCCGACCGACACCGGCCGATGACGCGTGGATCATCTTCACCTCCGGCTCGACCGGAGCGCCCAAGGGAGTCGCGGTCACCCATCGCAGCGCGGCTGCGTTCGTCGATGCCGAGGCTCGGTTGTTCGTCCCCGATCAGCCGATCGGCCCTGGCGACCGCGTCCTGGCCGGGCTCTCGGTCGCCTTCGACGCCTCATGCGAGGAGATGTGGCTGGCCTGGCGCAACGGCGCCTGCCTTGTGCCGGCGACCAGAGCGCTGGTCAAGGCGGGCGCGGAACTGGGGCCCTGGCTCGTCGAACGGAGGATCTCGGTGGTCTCCACCGTGCCGACGCTGGCCGGACTGTGGCCTGCCGCAGCACTGGCCGGGATCCGGCTGCTGATCCTCGGCGGTGAGACCTGCCCGGCCGAGCTGGTGAACCGCCTTGCCGCACCTCAACGCCAGATCTGGAACACCTACGGGCCGACCGAAGCGACCGTGGTCGCGTGCGCGACCGAGCTGATCGCGGGTGAACCGGTGCGGATCGGGTTGCCGTTGGCCGGCTGGGACCTGGCGGTCGTCGGCCCGAACGGCAGGCCGGTCGGCTGGGGTGAGGCGGGCGAGCTGATCATCGGTGGTGTCGGGCTCGCCCGGTACCTCGATCCGGTGAAGGACGCCGAGAAGTTCGCTGCCGTGCCGGAACTCGGCTGGGGCCGCGCCTACCGCACCGGCGACCTGGTCCGGGCCAACCGCGAAGGGCTGGTGTTCCTTGGCCGCGGCGACGGTCAGATCAAACTGGGTGGACGCAGGCTCGAACTCGGCGAGATCGATGCGGCGTTGCTGCGACTGCCCGGCGTCGTCATGGCGGCGAGCGCCCTGCGGCGCACCG
>DASYBO010000585.1:0-13312 GCA_036500685.1 Pseudonocardiaceae bacterium
CCTGCTGACCACGGCCAAAACCACCCCGGTCGTCCTGTCCGCGGTCCGGGTGATCGTGTCGTTCCTGTGGATCTGCCACGGTTTGCAGGGCCTGATCGGCGCATTCGGCGGCATCGACGGCCACGGCATGGCAGTTCCGCCCAGCATGGTCGAGGGCTACTCGGCCAGCCTGATCGAAACCGTGGTCGGCGCGCTGGTCCTGATCGGCCTGGCCACCCGCGTTTCCGCCGTGCTGTGCTCCGGCGTGATGGCCTTCGCCTACTTCACCGTGCACATCCACCTCGGCCTGTTCCCGATCGAGAACCAGGGCGAAGAGGCCGTCCTGTACTGCTGGATCTTCCTGCTGATCGCCTTCGCCGGCCCCGGAAAGTTCGCGGTCGACACGCTGATCCGCCGCCGCAGGGTGCGCAGGTAACTCGACAGACCCCATGCCCCGCCGATCCCGGCGGGGCATTGTCGTGCTCAGATCGCCCGCTGCCGCCGCGAGGAAACGACGCCCGTGTTGAATCCGGCCAGGTGCAGCCCGCCTGCGAAGCGTGCGTGCTCGATCTTCACGCACCGATCCATCACCACGTTCAAGCCCCGCTCGTAGGTGTGCTGCGCGGCCTGCTCGTTGCGAATACCCAACTGCATCCACAATGTTCGCGCACCCGCCGTGACAACCTCCTCGGCCACCCCGGGAATGTCGCTGGCCTTGCGGAAAACCGAGACCAGATCAGGCTTCTCCGGCAGCTCCGCCAGCGATGGATACACCGGATGCCCGAGCAGCGTGCTCAGCCTCGGGTTCACGAAGTACACCGTGTAATCGGTGGAGGACAGCAGATACGTGGCCACGAAGTAACTTGGCCGGGCCGGATTGTCCGACGCGCCGACGATCGCCACGGACTTGGTGTCGCGCAGAATCCGCTGCCGCTCCCGCGCGCTCGGGTTCGTCCAGACCGTCATGACTGCTTCACCGCTTCGGCCAGCGCCTGGTCCAGATCCCACAGGATGTCCTCGACGTCCTCAAGCCCGACCGAGAGCCGAATCAGATCCGGCGTGACCCCGGCCGCCGTCAGCTGCTCATCGCTCAACTGCTGATGCGTGGTGGAAGCCGGATGAATGACCAGCGTGCGCACGTCGCCGATATTCGCGAGGTGGCTGCACAGCTCCACCGACTCCACGAACCGCTGCCCGGCCGTGCGCCCGCCGTTCACCCCGAACGAGAACACCGCCCCAGGCCCCTCCGGCAGATAGGTCGCCGCGCGTTCGTGGTGCGGATGATCAGGCAGACCCGCATAACTCACCCAGGACACGCGCGGATCATCGGCCAGCCACCGCGCGACCGTACGCGCGTTGCGGACATGCTCGCCCATCCGCTGCGGCAGTGTTTCCACGCCCTGCAACAACAGGAACGCCGAGTGCGGCGCCAGCACCGGCCCGATGTCGCGCAGTTGCTCGGCCCGCAACCGGGTGCAGAACGCGTACTCGCCGAAATTCTCCCAGTACCTCAACCCGCCGTAGCTCGGCACGGTCTCCGTCATCCGAGGGAATTTCCCGTTCCCCCAGTTGAACCGACCAGACTCGACAACCACTCCACCCAGCGTCGTACCGTGTCCACCGAGGAACTTCGTGGCCGAATGCAGCACGATGTCCGCGCCGAACTCCAGCGGCCGGCACAGGTAGGGCGTGGCCAGCGTCGCATCGACGACCAGCGGAATGTCGTTGGCGTGCGCGAGATCGGCCAGCGCGGTCAAGTCCGCGATGTTGCCGGACGGGTTGCCGATCAGCTCGGTGTAGATCAGCTTCGTGTTCGGCCGCACCGCCGCCGCGTACGCATCGACAGAATCCTCCGCGACGAACGTGGTGTCCACGCCGAAGCGGCGCAACGTGCCGTCGAGCTGGGTGAGCGTGCCGCCGTAGAGGCCGGCGGCCGAGACGATGTGCTCACCGGACTCGGCCAGCGCGGCAAAGGTGAGGAACTCGGCGGCCTGACCGCTGCCGGTCGCCACCGCGCCGATACCGCCCTCAAGGCTCGCGATGCGCTCCTCGAACGCGGCCACCGTCGGGTTGCCGATCCGGCTGTAGATGTTGCCGTACTTCTGTAGTGCGAACAGGTTCGCCGCGTCCGCCGTGTCGGTGAACACGAAGCTCGTCGTCTGGTAGATCGGCACCGCGCGGGCGCCGGTCTCCGGGTCCGGGGTTCCGCCCGCGTGCAAGGCGCGAGTGCGAAACCCCCAGCTCCGATCGGTCATGTCGCCAATTCTGTCCTAACCGGCACCGGGTTGGCGAACTCGTCCGATCAACGCCCGGAAACCCCATCCCAACCAGCGAAAATGCCTCGGCTACCTCGCCAGCGGGGAGTTTCCGGCCGGTACCGTTTCGCCGGCTTTGGGCGGCGGGGGAGGTGTGCCATCGCCCCACGGCCTGCTGGGCAACTCCTCGCGGCGGTGCGGACTGAGCCAGTTGGCCAGCTCCGGGCCGGCCGGCACGATCCCGGTCGGATTGACGTTGAGATGCACCTTGTAGTAGTGGTCCTTGATCTGGACGAAGTCGATGGTGTCGCCGAAGCCGGGAGTCTGGAACAGGTCACGCGCATACGCCCACAGCACCGGCAGTTCGGTCAGTTTGTGCCGGTTGCACTTGAAGTGGCCGTGATAGACCGCGTCGAACCGGACCAGGCTGGTGAACAGCCGCACGTCGGCCTCGGTGATGGTGTGGCCGACCAGGTAGCGCCGGCCGGCCAGCCGCTCCGAGAGCTGGTCCAGCCGACCGAACAGCGCATTATAGGCGCGCTCGTAGGACTCCTGGCTGCGCGCGAACCCGGCCCGATACACGCCGTTGTTCACGTCGGCGAACACGCCCGCGTTGACCTCGTCGATCTCCGCACGCAGCTTCTCCGGATACAGCTGCGGCGCACCCTCGCGCTGGTACTTGGTCCACTCCAGCGACAGGTCGATGGTCATCTGATCGAAGTCGTTGGTGACCAACTGCTTGGTCGGCACGTCCACGATCGCCGGCACGGTGATGCCGCGCTCGTAGCCCGGGAATCGGGCGAAGTACGCCTCCTGCAGCCGCTCGTAGCCCAGCACGGGATCGCGCCCACCAGGGTCGAGGTCGAAGGTCCAACTCCGCTCATCGTGCGTCGGCCCGCACATGCCCAGCGAGATCGCGTCCTCAAGACCGAGCAGCCTGCGCACGATCACCGCCCGATTGGCCCACGGGCAGGCCCGCGCCGCCACCAGGCGATACCGGCCCGCCTCGACCGGATAGCCGTCCCGGCCGTCCTCGGTGATGCGCGTCGTCACGTAGTTGCTGTCCCGCCGAAACTCGCCCGACTCGGCCATCGCGCTCCCTAGATAGTCACTAACATGGACTATATAGCAGCCAGAGGGCATCTTCGAGGCGTACAGCCTGTGCCGTGCCCGACATCTCGGCCAGCGCGAATTGCCGCGTCCCTGTTAAACGGCTACGTCCCGACGCGGTGCGGCTGACCATGTCGAGCGGTTCGTCCAGCCAGATCACCTGGGCCTCCGATGTGACGGTGACGCCGAGGCGTTCCCACGTCGGTTGGTTCCACTGGCGCCACAACTCGTAGGCGCGCTCGACCTGCACCCAGAGGCGAGTTGGTCCGCCCTCGCGGATCTGCCGCGACGAGCCGGCCTCGGTCGTCAACTCGACCTCGCACCAGGAGCCGTCCGGCGTGGACAATGTCGTGGCCTTCGGCGCGCGAGTTCGGGGGTCGAGGGTGTAGCCATGGCGCAGGTCGGCCGGCAGATTCAGGCAGGCCAACAGCCACACCTCGCGGTCGGTGTTCCAAGGCTGCGCAGGCGTTGTGGTGCGGCGTTGCTTGCTGGGCTCGGCCTTCGGTGCCCGCGTCGGCACCGTGCCTGCGCTGTGTCGCATAGCCATGAACGCGGCCCAGCGGGCGGTGAACCTGCCTTCCAGCCGATCCTCGTAGCGACGCAGGAGGGCAAGATTGCCCGCGCCCGTATCTAGTTTCAGATCCACGAGCACCTTCCCACCCACGGCGAGCTGCTGTGCCCAACTCCACGGGATACGTGGAACGGAACAGGTGGCGATGATCCGGTCGTAGGGCGCGTGTTCCGGCCAGCCATCGATGCCGTCCCGAGCGACAAGCTGTGGCTCGCACCCAATGGCGGCCAACCGTTGTCGTGCTGTCGCCACGAGTTCGGCGCCGACATCGATCGAGAACACATTGCCGGCGCCGAGACGATGTGTCAGGAGGGCTGCGTTGTAGCCGGTCCCGGTACCGATCTCCAACACTCGATGTCCGGTGTGGACATCGAGTGTCTCCAACATCCGCACCATGAGATCTGGTTTCGTGCTTGAGGAGACGGCGCGGCCCTCGGCGTCGATTTCGGTCACCAGGGTTGTGGCCGAATAGACCAACTCCAGCCCGTGCCCGCTGGTGTCGATCTCGGCCCAGCCGCCGTCGGAGCGTTGTTGGTAGGCGTTGGGTACCAACAGGTGCCGCGGGGTGGCGGCCACGGCCGCGGCCCATGCTGGATCATGGAGGTCGTCTGAATCGGTGAGAGCGGCGGCGAGCCCGGCCGCGTAGCCCGGCCAATCAGCATCAATGCTGTTCATGCGGCGGCTCCGGTAAGCAGGGCAGCGAGCTGCGCGGTGAGCGGCGCTCCAGTGGCAGTTTCGACGAATCCGTACTGGCCGGTGGGGTTGAGCTCCAACAGGATCCACTCGCCCGATGGGGTGATCACGAAGTCCAACGCTCCATAGACAAGGCTGAATTCGTCCATCAACAACCGTATCCCCCGCGCGATGTGTTCGGGCGGGGTGATCAGCTCGTAGGACAACGAGGCGTAATCGGTTCGGTAGTCGATGTAGGCGGTCGAGCTACCCGCCGTGATGGCGGCTGCCGTGATCTGCTCACCGATCACGATCACTCGCGCCTCCCGTTCCTTGGGCACCCATCGCTGGAACAGGTGCGTTGTGTGTTCGATTCCGCGCAGGTCCGCCAGTTCGTCGACGGCGACGCGGCGGGTGTAGACGTTCTTGCGGACGCCGTCCTCGTCGAGCGCCATACCGCCGACCAGTTTGGTCACCATCGGCCCACCTGCGGCGAACTTCTCCACCGCGCCGGGTTCGTTGGTGATCAGAGTGTCCGGCACGGTCAGACCGCACCGGGTAGCGCGGGCGAGCTGTATCGGCTTGTAGGCCGCGTCCGCGATCCTGCTCGGGTGGTTGCACCACAACACGGGCAACGAGGCCAGGACGCCGCCCAATCCGTACTTGGCCTCGACCCGCGCGTGATGCGCCTCGGCCGCGCTCAACGCAGACGGCATCCGGTATGCCTCAGGAGACCGGTACCACACGGCGCGCACATCGCTGAGGTCGAGTTGGCCACGCGGTGTGGTGAGAGTGCCGCACCAGCGGTCTTCCCGCAGCTGGGCCGACACCTGGAGCTGGGTCGGAAACCAGCTGGTGTTGATCCTTACGACTTCGGTCCCGCGTTCGTCGAGCGCGATCACCATGCGATCGGCTGCGGGGTCGAGGTCACGGGCCAGGATCAGCACACTCACGCCGGGCTGCCGGGGTGGTCAGGGCAGAAGTCATAAGACCAGTCCTCGGATTTGCCCTCATCGCCGTCGAGGTCGGATACCGAGTCCGCCGAGGGGTCGGACCCGGCGACGAGATCGACCACGCGTCGACCGTCAGGCACAAGGGCGAGCTGCTCGGCGTGGTCGTAGCGCCATCCCGCCAGGGGCGCGCCACGGTGACCGATCACCTGGGCGTTACGCAGGTTCCACGGACGCACCCCTACCGGAGACGGCGAGTTGCATCCGGCGGGGATGTCAGCGGGGCGCGCGAGTCCGAACTGGGCCGAGTGCGAGGCAACAGGGTCGTCGGCGAAGCCGACCGGGATGTCGAGCAGCAAGGTGGTCATGGTCCTGATGACACCAGCTCGCCGAGGCGTGCCTCTAGACTGAGCCGTGACTCACGGTGGGTTCACGCCCACTCACGGTCAGACTGAAACGGGGGTGACATGGCGTCCAGCGGGCACTCGTCGACCGGGGACACCGAGGTGAACGCCTTCGCGGCGGAACTCGCCCGGTGGCGTGACGTGCGGGGTCTGTCGCGCGCGTCGCTGGCGAAGCAGATGGGCTACGACCGGTCCTACGTGTCCAAGGTCGAGTCCGGCGCGGAGCGGCCGTCCCGGGACTTCGCCGCCCAGGCCGAGGCCGTGCTGCATGCCGGCGGAGCCTTGCGGTCGGCGTTCCGCGAATACGAAGCCACCCGTATCACCGGGCCCCGGCCGCCAGCGGCGACCGACCCGGTCGAACAGTCCCCTACGGGCAGTCTGGTGGTCGACCATGACGACGCGACCCTGTACTACGACGGGTACACCTACCGGCTGACCCAGCGCCGACGGCTGGTCAATGGCGGACTGGAGCCGATCAGCCGCTACCTGATCCGCATCTCGGTCGATCGCTATCCCGGCGACCCGGAACGGTCCAATCGCCTCTACAGCGAGAATCCGCTGAGCTGGGCGGAGATCGACCTGCACGCCTGGCACGGCCGGGGACGTAACGAACCCATGACGTGGAGCGCTCATCACGATCGAGACGCCTTCAAAGAGGTGTGGCTCCATTTCGCCGGCAACTCTGGACACTTCCCGCTCTATCCGGGCGAGTCGACCTGGATCGAGTACGAATACACCGTCCGGGACGAGCACTGGGGCAACTGGTTTCAGCGCGCGGTTCGGCTGCCCACCAACCGGCTGTCCGTGACCTTGGACTTTCCCAGCGAACTGGCGCCGGTGGTCTGGGGCCTGCACACCTCGATGGCCGCCGAAGCGATGCCCTTCCGCACCGCCATCGACCGCACGCTCGACGGAGACCGTGCGGTGTTCGCCTGGTCATGCGAGGTCCCGCCAGTGCACGCCCGCTACCGGCTGGAGTGGGACTTCCGTGGTCGCACGGACCACGGTGCAAGCCGGCCGGCACAGCCGAGCGAGGCGATGGCCGCACTGGGCGTTGTTCAGGACGGTGACCCGTTGCTCAGGCGGGTGGCCCGGCCGTTCGACCTCCCGGTCGAGGCTGAGGACGCCCGTCGGGTCATCGCCGAACTGCACTCCGCCGTGGAGCGCATCGCGCAGGCCCACGCGTTCGGCAAGGGCATGGGCGTGGCCGCACCTCAGATCGGTATCGACCGGGCGGCCGCGCTCGTGCGCCCACCCGGCACCGATGACGTGATCACCTTGCTCAATCCCACCATCATCGAGACCAGCACCGAGACCGACGAGCAGTACGA
Source organism: Pseudonocardiaceae bacterium (assembly GCA_036500685.1). GTDB lineage: Bacteria > Actinomycetota > Actinomycetes > Mycobacteriales > Pseudonocardiaceae > CAJCJE01. The sequence continues at coordinate 7,273 of DASYBO010000585.1, forward strand.
GGGTTGCTTGAGTTTCTTCGACGTCCGCTGTCTGATCCCTCGACCGCTGGTGATTCATGTCGAACACACGGACGTCACCGGCGAGAAGAAGATCACGATCTTCGAATGGGGCATAGCTCGACTGGCCGCCCACGAGATCGATCACCTGTACGGCATTCTGTGTCGCGACCACCTGCCCGAGGGAACTCAACCCATCTCGGTCGAGCAGTATCGCGGCACCGGCAAGACCTGGAACTACAGCGGGTCCGCACCGTCCGCACCGGACGGTGACCGCTAGATCTGCGGCAGGGCCATGGCCGGCTGGACCAGCCCCGGATCGTAGGTGAGCTGGATGCTGGTGCCCCTGCTGGTGATGTCGGCGCCGTAGACGTGGATCGAGATGGTCTTGTCCTCGCTGGCACAGGTGACCTGGTGGATGTCCGGGCCCGAGGTGAGCACGGACACCTCGCCGACCTCGTTGACCACGGTCGCCCGGGTGCGTAGCAGGCCCCGCTCACCGGGCGCGGTCAGCCGGTCGTAGCGGTGCTCGTGTTCGCGTCCAGACAGGACGCCCGCGACGCACCAGGCGACGTGGTCGTGGATCGGGGTTTGGTGGCCGGGCAGCCAGACCAGCGCGACGACCGAGAACCGGCCGGCCGGGTCGACGTGCAGGATGTGCTGGCGATAGCAGTCCTCGGCCGGCTCGCAGTTGGCCGGGTCGAGGACGTGGTCGAAGGCGAGTACCGACTCCAACATGGAGCCGGCGCCGAGGGCCAACAGTTCCGGGCCGGGTGTCGCGTCGGCGAGCCCGCTCAACCGATCGATGAACCGGCGCAGCACTGGACTGGTCATGGCGCACTCCAAGGCGTGATCGACGCATTGTCCACTGTGGTGTGTGGGATGGGTGTTCCCGGTCGTGGCTGGGCGGCCCGAGCGGTGCGGACCACTCCGCCGTGGGTGGCGACCACCAGTATCCGCCCGGGATTCGCCTTGGCGAGTCGGGAGAGGGTGGCCTGTACCCGGTCGTACATGTCGGCGATGCTCTCCCCGCCGGGCGGCGTGCGGAACGGGTCGCGCCACAGTTCGTCGATGGCCTGCTGGGTGGTGCCGGCGCCGAACTGTTCTTTGTAGAGCCTGCCTTCCAGTTCGCCGAGGGACTGTTCGCGCAGCCCCGCGTCCAACTGAACCGGCAGGCCGAGCACGCTCGCGATGATCTGCGCCGTCTGCCGTGCTCTGAGTAGATCACTGGAGAGAATGGCTTCGGCCGGAGTTCGCTGTTCTGTTGCCAATTTCTTAGCCAGTTCTTCGGCGGTGACCAGTGCCTGGGCGCGACCGTTCGCGCTCAACCCGCCTGCCGACGGGGACTGGCCCTGGCAGCGGCCCTCCGCGTTCCAGGTGCTTTCGCCGTGTCGAACGAGAAACAGGTCGGTCATGTCAGTACTGCAATCGGGGATCGTCGTAGTTCTTGAACTCGAGCACGTTGTTCGACGGATCCTTGAGGAAGATCGTCCGGTGTTGTTCGGCGGTGCCCTCGAACCGAAGGGACGGCCCGGACAGTACCGCCAACTTGCGATGTTCGACCAGCCGCAAAAGACGGTCGAAATCCTCCGCTTTGGCGAAGCTCACCCCGAAATGCCGGGGATAGGCGACGGCCTCGGCCGGCACTTCCTCGCACAGGTGGCAGACGAGCTGGTCGCCGAAGAAGTCGAAGGTCACCCGATCGGCATAGCGGCGGGCCAGTTTCACGCCGAGTCCGAACACGTAGAACCGGACCGCCTCGTCCAGGTCCCTGGCCGGAATGGCGATATGGCAGGCATCATGCATGTCGCGCATCGTGCGTGTCCTCCTTGCGAGGGTCAGGCCGCGGACGGCATGCGGCATGCCGGCGTCTGGCCGGTGGTGAGTTGCAGCAACGTGTCGCCGCGCAGACCACGACGCAGTGTCTCGACTCCGATCACGTCGGCAGCCGCCACATTGCCCAGATTCACTTTCGGGCCAACTGTTCGGATCAATTCAACCTGTAGTTCTTTCGTTGGTGCCTCGAACATCACCTTGGCCGGATCGATCGCGTCGAGCACCGCCATCAGCACGTCGTCGCGCATGCGACCGTTCGCGTCCGCGATGCCACTTCGTCCACTCTCCCGCGCCTCCGTGATGACCGTGCTCGCGCCGGCGTCCAGGTCCTCCTGCAATGCGGTCACCCAGTCGGCTGGCGTGAGTAGCGCGGAACGGTCCGCGTCTTTATATCCCACCTCGGAAAGTACGGTCATTTCCCTGGACAATTGCCGTACATATTGGGCTTTCCCGTGTTGGTCCAAGGGGATGGTCCCGTTGGACACTTCCACGTAAGAAGCACCGTACTGCCGCAGGAGGGTCAGGTAGTCGGCCAGTCGACCCGTCCACAGGTAGTACTCGAAGAGGGTGCCGCCGAAGTAGAAGTCGATGCCGTGCTCGCGCAGCACGCCGATCTTGCGATCGATGTCCTTGGTCACGAGTGCCGTGCCCCAGCCGAACTTGACGATGTCGACGAACTCGCCGTGACTGGTGATCACGTCGGTGAACGCGCCGGTCGGCAGGCCTGGATCGATCATCATGGTGGTCATGACGTACCTCCTTGAGTCGGGAGTGGACAATTGCTGAAAGGCAGCGGCACCCGGACCGGGGCCGGCTCCGGCCGTCGCAGGCGAGCGCGGCCGGCGAGCGAGAGGCTGAACGGGGTGCGCCGCAACGCCACCGCCAGCACACCGGAACCCAGGTAGAGCAGCGGCACGAACACCACCATCTCCACCAGTACGGCGACCGTTGGCGCGCCCTGCGCCAACGCCGTGAGGCCGATGGTCGACGTGCCCATGAACAGCCCCTGGATCAGCAGCGGGTGCACGAGGTAGATGCCGAAGGAGGCATCCCCGCCCGCACTCACCAGCCGACCCGCCCTGCGGCCGCGGTCCTGCCAGCGCAGGCCCAGCGCGAGGAAGGCCCAAGCGATGCCGACGCTCTCGATCACCGTGACCGGTTGGAACACGTCGCTGGCGGTCAACGAGCTCTGCCCGCCGATGAACACCTCGCCGAAGAACACGGCCAGCCCGATGCCGATCGTGGCAAGGCAACCGGTGAACACCCAACGCATTCGCGCCCGCGTCCAGTCGACCAGCGCCTCCGCGTGCCAGGCCGCGATGCCGCCCGCGATGACGAAGCCGAGATAGCTGGTCAGCCAGGCATCCGGCGAACGCAGTAGCCCCGTCAATGGGCCGATGCTGATGTTCAGTTGCACCGCAAGGTAGAACAGGATCTGGTAGGTGCCCGCGAGTCCCAACAGGACCAGGTGATGCCGCCGGGTCGCTTTGAGCAGCGCGCGGATCAACGGGAACACCAGGTAGATCTGCATGGACACCAGCAGGAAGTACAGGTGGTAGCGGGCCGCGCCGTCGAGCAGGCTGTGGCCGAAGGTGAGCGCGGCCGAACTGATCGGGTCGAGTTGCGCGTTGTCGGCGAGGAAGTAGATCAGGCTCCACGCGACATAGGGCACGCCGACGTAGAGGAACCGCTTGCGCCAGAACGACAACGGCCGCACCGGCTTGCTCCGGTAGGTGTAGATCAGCACGAACGCGGTGAGCAGGAAGAACACCTCGCGGCTGACATGCCCGACGGCCAGCAGCGCCCCCGCGGTCAGCGTCGGCGGGAGGGGCTCCTGGCCGAGTACGTGCACCGCGATCACCAGCGCCACGGTCAACACCCGCACCAGGTCTATGTAGTGCAGATGTTGCTTCTTGGCCCCTGGCGTTGGCGCTGTGGTCATCGCGCGGCGCCTGCGAGAGTCGCGGACAGGGCGCGGCGCAGGATCTTGCCGGTCGGGCCGCGCGGCAGGTCGCTGGTGATCTCGATCTGGGCCGGCCGCTTGTAGCGGGTGAGTTGCCGCTGGCACAACAGGTTCAGTGCCTGCCGCAGGTCGGTTTCGTCGCTGCCCTCGCGCGCGGTGACGAACGCCACAGCGACCTGGCCGAGCCGTTCGTGCGGCGCGCCGACCACGGCGGCCGACCGCACCCGGGGATCGGCCAGCAGGACGTCCTCGATCTCCTTGGGGTGGATCTTCTCGCCGCCCCGGTTGATCACGTCGTCAGAGCGTCCGGCCAGCCGCACGAAGCCCTCCGCGTCGCGCGAGCCGAGATCCCCGGTGCGCAGCCAACCGTCCGCGTCTCGCGCGGGCCGGATCCGTTCGGGGCCATCGGCGGCCAGGTCGAGGTAGCTGTGCACGATCTGCCGACCGCGCAACGACACCATGCCCTCGACGCCCGGCGCGACCGGTTGCCCCTCGCCGTCCAGTACGGCAAGGCCGACCCCGACCGGCAACCCGACCGATCCCGCCCGCCGTGCGGCGGCATCGACCGGATTGGCGGTGATCTGTCCGGCCGCCTCGGTCATCCCGTACGTCTCCAAGACCGAAACCCCGGTGTGCTCGGCGAATCCGCGCAACACGCTCGCGGCCAGTGGCGCCGAAGCGGACCGGGCGAAGCGGATGCCAGCCACATCGGTCGGCGCGGGCTGCTCGATCAGCGCGGCCAGGATCGCCGGCACCGTGTTGAGCCAGGTCGGCGACCATTCCGCGACCCGTGCCCAGTACTCGCCCGGCTCGAACCGACGGTCCAGCACCAGCGACGAGCCGCTGACCACGGTCGCCAGCAACCCCATCACCTGCGCGTTCACATGGAACAGCGGCAGCGGCGTGTACCCGCGCTGATCGGGCCCGAACCCGTGATGCCGGGCGACCCGCCGCGCGGCGGCCAGCAACTGCCACTCGGACAACGGGATTCCCTTGGGCGCGCCGGTCGTCCCGGAACTCGCCAGCAGCACCGAGGGCCGCAGCGCGGCCAGTTCGCTCGGCCGCCGCCCGTTGCCCGGCACCACGAGCTTCGGCCCGGCCTGCGTCACCATCCACCGTTCCACACTCGCGTCGGTGTCCGGCTCGTCGTCGGTGAGCAGCACGTCGACCTTGAGCCGGGCCACGGCCGCGGCGCGTTCGGCCGGGGTGAGCCGAGGGTCGATCGGTACGGCGGTCAGCCCGGACGTCAGCGCGCCAAGGTAGGCGGCGGTGAACGCCAACGGGTCCGCGACCGCGATGCCCAGCCTGCTGCGCGCAGGCAGCGCGCGCGTCAGGCTCAGCGCGTTCAGCGCTTCGGTTTGTTCGGCGAGGCCGCGCCAGGAAAGGCGGGCGCCGTCCGCACCGATGATGAACGCGGCCGTTTCCGGACTCTCGTTCGCGCGCACCGCAAGCAGTCGGGACAACGCGGCCATCGAATCCTCCAACACAAGGTGGTTACCTGGTGTCGAGTCTTCGCCGCGACAATGTGGGTACGATGAGAGCGCTGTAAGAGGCGATTAAAACTGATCCGTTGCGGCGCAACGGAAGTCACAGTCCCCAGTGGATTTTACAATGGATTTTAGTCGATCCTCAGCCCGCTCATGAGTGACTCACAGAACTGAGGTCTTGTTAAAGTTCGGGGGCCCAGGCATCGGCGGTGCCCTGCGACACCATGCCGGCCCGCTGGTAGACCCGCACCGCGTCGGTCGCGTTGTGGGTGTCCGTGTCGACGCCGACCGTATGCCGGCCGCGCGCCCGCAAGGTGTCGAACGCGGTGAGCAACAGATGCTTGGCCACCCCGTTGCCCCGCGTGGCCTTGGCGACGCCGAGCCACGCCACCCACGGCCGGTCCTTCGGGTCGCGGGTGATCAACACTCCGGCTGGCTCGCCGTCCAGGATCGCGTGCGCGACCCGCTGCTGTGTCTCGTCGGCGGCTACCGATACGCGAATGCGCGGATGTGGCGTGAACAGGCCCCGTGGCGCCGAGGCCACCGAGTTCCTGTTGCGCAACGCCGGGCATGAACGCGCACGACCTCAACATCGACGGCGGCATGCTCGTCCGCTAGGCCCGAACCGCTACACCAGACAGAACTCATTGCCCTCCGGATCGGCCATCACCAGGTGATCCGGTTTGCCGAGCACCTCGGCGGTAACCAGCAGCGTCGCGCCGGCCGCGGTCAGCTTCTCGGCCGCGGCGAGCACGCG
>DASYBO010000586.1:0-1617 GCA_036500685.1 Pseudonocardiaceae bacterium
TCCGCCGATGAAGTCAAGCAGAATCTCAGGAGGCTAGGAATGGGCATCAGCCCAGTAGCCGGTGGCAGGCGACGGCGGCTGCGACCGTACGTCGCGGTCGCAGCGGCGGTAGTCCTCGGCGCCGGCGCGGCGGCGGGCGCCACCGCGGCGAGCGCGAGCACGTCCCCGGCGAAGGTGTCCTTCGCCGGGTACCACGTTCCCGCGAAGGTGTCGCCGGCGTCTTACACGAAGGCCGGCAACAAGACCGCGACCCCGATCAAGCACGTCGTGGTGATCTTCGACGAGAACGTGTCGTTCGACCACTACTTCGGCACCTACCCGTACGCGGCGAACACGGACGGCACCACGTTCACCGCCAAGAAGGGCACGCCGACCGTCAACGGCCTGTACTCGAAGATCACCAAGAAGGACGGCCCGATCGGCCCGCTGCTGACGGACAACCCGAACCTGTACAACCCGCAGCGGCTGACCTCCTCCCAGGCGCTGACCTCGGACCAGAACCACGGCTACACCGCCGAGCAGCAGGCCGAGGACAACGGGAAGATGGACATGTTCGTCCAGAAGACCCAGTCCACGATTCCGACCGGCGGCTGCGGCATCGAGTACTGCCCTCCCGGCATCGTCATGGACTACTACGACGGCAACACCGTGACCGGGCTGTGGAACTACGCCCAGTACTACTCGATGAGCGACAACAACTGGGACACCAGCTTCGGCCCGTCCAGCCCCGGCGCCATCAACGTGACCTCCGGTAACACCAGCGGGGCGGAGTCGCTCAACCCGGCCTGGGACACCACCGGCGCGGGCGCCCCGGCGACATCGAGCTCCGTCATCGACACGAGCGCGAAGACCGGCCTCGGCACGCTTTTCGGCGACCAGGACCCGTACTACGACGACTGCTCGAACGGCAACCACGCCACGAACGGCGCCCTGGCCGCGCTCACCGGGCAGAACATCGGCGACCTGCTGAACGCCAAGAACGTCTCCTGGGGCTGGTTCGAGGGCGGCTTCGCGCCGACCGGCACGTCCGACGCGCCGGGCACCACTCAGGCGCTGCCGGTCTGCGGTTCCGCGCACGCCAACATCGGCGGCGCCTCGACCGCTGACTACGTGCCGCACCACGAGCCGTTCCAGTACTACGCGTCGACCGCGAACCCCGCCCACCTGCCGCCGGCGTCGCTGTCCGACATCGGCTACACCGACCAGGCCAACCACCAGTACGACACCTCGGACTTCTCCGACGCCCTGGCCGGCACTGGCGGAGCCAAGCTGCCGTCCGTGAGCTACGTCAAGGCCCCGGCCTACCAGGACGGCCACCCCGGTTACTCGGACCCCCTCGACGAGCAGACCTTCCTGGTCAACACCATCAACTCGATCGAGAAGTCCAAGTACTGGTCGTCGACCGCGATCGTCATCACCTACGACGACTCGGACGGCTGGTACGACCACCAGGCGCCGACGATCATCGACGGCTCGAGCGACGCCAACACCAGCTCGACCAACTCGGCCCAGGTCGACACCGCGCTCTGCACCGAGGTCGCGGTGACGGTCGGCACCACCAACGGCCGCTGCGGCTACAGCCAGCGGCTGCCGATGGTCGTCATCTCGCCGTACACG
>DASYBO010000587.1:0-2854 GCA_036500685.1 Pseudonocardiaceae bacterium
CTCGGCCGCGTCCTGCGCGCGGGCGAGGATCTCCCGCGCGTTGTCCGGGTCTCGGTCCAGCGCCCGGGTTGCCGCGCCGATCAGCACGTTCACCGCAACCAGCCGATTCTGGGTGCCGTCGTGCAGCGACCGCTCGATGCGGCGCAACTCGGCGGCGTGCGCGTCCAGGGCGGCCGCCCTGGTCGCCTTCAGTTCGGCCACGCGCAGCGCGAGATCCGTGCCGTGAGCCGGCGCCAACAGCTCCCGGCCCGGCCACGCCTGGATCCAGGCCAGCGCCGGCAGCAGCAGCACCGTGACCACCAGCGCCACCATGCCGAGTACGCAGACCAGCAGGGCGCTCGGCCAGTCGGTCGCGGTGAAGAAACCCTGGACGCCGGTGGCCGCATCGGGTGGGACCAGCCGCCACCAGATCGGGAACGACACGTCGTGCAGCACGTCGATCGGCAGCGTCATCGCGACCAGGCCGAGGAAGAAGCCGAACACGGTGTGACATGCCGTCCAGGCCATTTCGCGCAGCACCGTCGTGTCCCGCAACGCGGCGCCGAGCCGTGCGGGCACGGGCTGCGCACCCAGCATCTCCGGGCCCCACCTGGACAGTCGGGCACGTTCACGGTCCGCGACCACGCGCAAGATCCGCAACGACAACGGCGCCAGGACGATCCCGATACCGACCAGGCAGAGCAGGGCGACGATCAGCAGCCAGAGGAATGTGCACAGCGCCAGCACGGCCGTGCCGAGCCCGCCGATGAGGTGTTCGAGCGCGTCCAGGGCCGCCCGGCCGCGGCTACTCAGGTCCCAGAACCGGGCGAGCCTCGACGGTTGTTCGGTGGACACATCCGCACCTCCTGCGGCTGCAACCGTAGTGCAATCGCAAGACCGGCGACCAGGAGGACGGCAGCTGAGTACAGCCTGCTGTACCCGCACTGTCCATGTCGCTGGATCGTCAGGGCGACGCGGAATTCGTACCGTAGTGACCATGTCAATCAGCGAAATTCCCACCGCCACTCCCCGGCCGAGGTCCTCCGACTCCGGCAAGTTCCTGCGCCCGCTGCTCTGGTTGCTGCTCGCGATCGGCGTCACCGGCGACGTCATCGCGTCCGCCGCGAACCTCATGGTCGTGAACATCGCGTTCGGGCTGCTCGTGCTCGCCACCGGTAGCGCGCTCGCCGTCCAGCACTACCGGAGCCGCAGGCAGCCCGCAGCGGCTCATCGGAAATTCCCGTCAGCTCACGCCGGGTAGGAGTCCGTCCGGGGACCGGTCAGCAGTGGCGTTGTTGATGCGCCGTGCCGGCCTGGCCGGGTTGCCGTTGCGGCGTAAGGCCAAGCGGGTTCCCGCCGCGGTGACGGTGACCGACTAGTCAAGCGGGACTTCCGCCGTGACGGCCCGAACCAGCTGTGGGTCACCGACATCACCGAACACCCCACCCGCGAGGTTGACAGACCCGCGCGGTCAGCTGCAAGGCGTCGCGCGCCATGACTACCTAGGGCGTTGCCCGTCTCCCGTTCCGGATGTCATCAGGACTCCCTCTGCCGCGCCGCCTCGAGCGCCGGGTTCACCGCCCGGCGAGCTGAGAGCAACGAGCAGACGGCCCCTGGTAGTCAGTCTTTGCGGAGGACGTGCACGACGCAGACGGCTCCGACGCCGACCATGTGGGCCAGGGCTGTGCGTGCGGTGGGGTGTTGGCGGCCGTAGGCTTCGCCGCGGAGTTGGGTGGTTATTTCGGCGATCTGACCGACACCGGTTGGGCCGATGGGATGTCCCATGGACAGCAGGCCGCCGGAGGCGTTGACGGCCACCCGGCCGCCGATGTCGAACTCGCCGGCCTGCAGGGCCGTTGCGGCTTGTCCGGGTTTGCACAGCCCCATGGCCTCGACGTACAGCAGTTCTTCGATGGTGAAGGCGTCGTGGAGTTCGACCAGATCGAGGTCGGAGGCTGACACGCCCGCCTCGGCCAGGGCCTGGGCGGTGGTTTCTCGGGTGAGGGCGGCGTCGAAGTTCTCGCCGTCGTAGACCTTCTCCGAACGGGCGGCCGAGGACAGGACGGTGACCGCCCGGTCGCGGTCGAGGCCGAGTTGGGCGATGGCGTCGTCCGAGGCGACGATCACGGCGGCGGCACCTTCACCGATCGGGCAGCACTGCAGGCGGGTCAGCACGCCACTGATCTGGGGTGGGGCAAGCACCTCGCCTAGCGTGCGGGGCTTACGGCGCTGGGCATGGGGGTTGAGGGCGCCATTGCGGCTGTTTTTCACCGCGACCGCCGCGATCTGCTCGGCGGTGGTGCCGTGCTCGTACATGTACCGGGCGGCCAGCAACGCGAAATGGGTGAAGGGCACGACACGGCCGTCGACCAGGTCGTGCAGCCCGGCGGCCCGTTGCGGGGAGGACAGGTTCAGGGGCTTGTCGACGCCTACGGCGATCGCGACGTCGGCCAGTCCGGCCGCGATGTCGATGCAGGCCTGGCGAAACGCGGTGGAACCGGACGCGGAGGCGTTCTCAACCTGGGCCATTGGAATACCGGTTGCGCCAAGGTGCCGATACATCAAGCGGGACAACGCCATGCTGGTGGTCGCGCTGCCGGTGTAGGCGGTCTGCACCTGGCTCCAGCGGAGTCCGGCGTCGGTGAGTGCGGCACGGACGGCGTGCACACCGAGCTGGGTGTAGGGGGTGTCGGTGGGCCGCTGGTAGGGGTGCAGGCCGACGCCGACCACGCGAACGGGCCGGAGCTGGGCGAGGGTAACGCTCATGAGTTGGCTCCCTTGCGTGCCTCGGTGACCGGCGGCGTCCTGGTGAAGACGGGCTCGACGAGCTCGTCGCCGTCCTGGCCTTCGGTCACAGCCCAGACGGCCGAGACGG
>DASYBO010000588.1:0-14011 GCA_036500685.1 Pseudonocardiaceae bacterium
GGCCCCGGCCAACATCCAGCTCGTCGACAAGGCCGACGACGTGACCACGGTCGAAATCCGCGATCCGTCCAAAGTGGTCTGGTTGTCGCAGACGACGCTGTCGGTCGACGAGACCATGGAACGGGTCGACGCGCTGCGCGAACGCTTCCCCGACCTGCAGAATCCGCCCAGCGACGACATCTGCTACGCCACCCAGAACCGCCAGGTCGCGGTGAAGGCGATGGCGCCCGAGTGCGACGTGGTCCTGGTGGTCGGCTCGACGAACTCGTCCAACTCCAAGCGACTCGTCGAGGTCGCCCTGCAGGCCGGCGCCCGCGGTTCCCACCTGATCGACTACGCGTCCGAGATCGACGAGGCCTGGCTGACCGGCGCCGGCACCGTCGGCGTCACCAGCGGCGCGTCCGTGCCGGAGGTACTGGTCGAGCAGGTGCTCGCGTTCCTGGCCGAGCGCGGCTGGTCGGATGTCCAGGAAGTCACCACGGCCAACGAGAAGCTGGCCTTCGCCCTGCCTCGCGAGCTGCGCAAGGACCTCGGCGGCGCCACTTCCTGAACCCCGCACGTACGACAGCCGCCCCGGATCCTGTCCGGGGCGGCTGTCGTCGGTCGTGGGTCAGTAGTCGTCGTCGCGGCGGCGCGGTTCGCGACGCGGGTCCCGGTCGCGCGCGTCCCGTGAACGTGGCTGGCCGCCACGCGGATCGCGGTCCCTGGGGTCGCGGTCGCGTGGGTCACGGGCTCGGTCGCGCGGGTCGCGGCTGGGGCGACCCCGGTCGGCGGCCCGGTCGCGGTCGCTGCTGCCGCGACTCCGGTCCGGGTCGACCCTGCCACGCTCGCGCGGCGGCACCCGGTCCGCGCTACCTCGGCCGGCAGGCGGGCGGGTCCCCCGGCTGCCGCTGGACGGGCGGTCGTCGAGGTCGCGGTCCCGGCCGGACGGCATGCGGTCCCGGTCTCGATCCCGATCGCGGTCCCGTGCCTCCGGGCGGCGCGGCCGGTCCCGGTCGAGCTCGTCGTCGACCGGTCGCCGCTGCACCAGGTACCGGATCACCCCGAGCACCACGGTGACGCCGGTGGTAATGGCCATCACCGGGAAGTTCTGGATCAGCTGCGGACCGATGACCAGAACCTTGCTGCCGGGCTTGCTGTCCAGCGCGGCGGCCACCAGCGGCACCACGACCACCAGGATCAACGGCGGCTGCACCATCGGCCCGAACAGATTGCGCCGCCGGACCATGCACACGCCGACGACACAGCCGATCACGTACGCCGTCCGGAAGATCGTGGCGATGTTCGCGTTGGCCTTCTCGTCGATCACCGCACCGATGATCGACAGGCCGAGGGCCAACACGACCGCCGCCCACCAGGGCCACCCTTTGGTGCCGAACGCGGAACGCTCGTCCCAACGAGGGCCACTCGACGCTGCTCTTGCTTCGCGTCCACGATCGCGCGTCGTTGTCACGCCTTCACCTCACTGGCACTTAACGGTCCTCGACCGACGACTCTGTTGTGCTCGCATTGTGGGCGAGCGCGGGTCACGTATCCATACCGTAGCCAATTCGTGAGCGCGCCGGTGTCCAGTCCGGTACCTAACACGTTAAGGCCGGAACTTTGTCGGTTTCTTGGCGTGCGAACGAGCGGTTTGTTTGCTGGCGATTTCCCTCGGTCGCGCCATCCGGTTCGACGTTTACCCAGCTAGTCGGGGCTGTACTCGGCCCGAAACGGGTAGCCGGTTGATCACCTTCCTTCGGCGGTAGCCGGGCTTCGTACGCGTTGGGGCGAACTACGCCCGTTCGGTTTCGTACAGAGATTTCACCCGAGGGTGTCGCCAATGGGCGGTCGCCCGCGCGGGCCGCTCGCGGTGGCCCGTCCGGTGTGGTCGGTCGGGTCCGACCAGTGCGTGCGGCCGATCGGCCTATTCGCCGAGCGACGGTTGGCTGCCGTTGGTCAACTCCTCCGATCGGCGGATCGATGCGAGCGGTGTCGGACTGGCCGCCGCTTCGGTCAGCGGCCCGACCACTCCTCGGAAGCTCTCCAAGGCATCCAGTTCGCGTCTGCGCGCGGCCAGGAAGCGTTGTAGATGAGTGCTGGACAGGTTGAACGCGTCGACCGCGCCGCCCGCCGTCCTGTGGGCGGCGGCCGCCTGCATGCGCACCTGTTCCACGTCCTCGGCGATGGCCCGTTCGGTGGCCGCGAACATGGCCGAGGACGCGATCACCGCGAATCCGGTCGGTCCACAGAGGAAGACGCGGCGATCGAGCAGCCAGCGCAACAGTTCCGGGTCGGTGTCCATGGCCACCACGACGGCCGCGTCCGACGGGACGAACATGATCGTGCCGTAGATCGCGTCCGCCCAACGCTGGTAACCCTTGCCGGCCAGTTCCGCCGCGCGGGAGCGGATGTTGCGCACGTGCACGCGTAAGGCGTCGAGCCGCTCGGTCGGGTCGCTGGTTTCCATGGCCTCGGCCCAGCAGGCCAGGCTCATCTTGGCGTCGACGGGGACCTGGCGACCGCCGCCGACCTCGAGCACCATGTCCGGCCGGACCGCGCCGCCGCCCGCGACATCGGTCTGCAGGGTGAAGTGCAGCCCCTCGCGAAGCCCCAGTGCGCGCGCGGTTTCCACGAGCAGCTGCTCACCGAGTTCGCCCCGGCCCCGGATCGACGCGAACGCGACCTGGTACCGGTTGAGCGCGGCTTGCTGTTGATCGGTGCGGTCCCGTTCGGCCTGTACCATCCGCAGTGCCGCGTCCGCCCGGCGATTGCTGTCCTGGTACAGCTTCCAGAACAGCACGGTCGCGCCGGCGAGCAGCAGTGCCAGCACGATGGCGGCGATGCCGGTCACTGCGGTCATGTCGGGCTCCTGGGTCGATCTGGTCGGGTCGCTGGCTGACTACTTCGATCTTTACTCGCATCACCGACGAAAAGCACGTTCGAACACACGTTCGAGTGAGAAAAGGGTGTCGCTACCAAGAAAAGTCGGCGCACGCCTCTAATTTGGCCTCATGCGATTGCTGCACACCTCCGACTGGCACGTGGGACGTACGTTCCACGGCCGAGATCTGCTTGCCGATCAGGAGATCGTGCTCGGCGCCATTGCCGAGACGGTCGAGGTCGAGCAGGTGGATGTCGTTGTGGTGTCCGGTGATCTGTACGACCGCGCCGTGCCCTCCGCCGAAGCGGTGGCCACGTGCACAAGGGCATTGTCCCGGATCCGCCGTGCGGGCGCGGAACTGGTGATCATCGCGGGCAATCACGACTCAGCACAACGGCTCGGGGCCTTCGCCGAGTTCGCCGCCGCGGGCGGGTTGCACCTGCGCACCAGCGTGGCCGAACTGGACCGGCCGGTGCTGTTGGCTGACGAGCACGGCCCGGTCGCCTGTTACGGGATTCCTTATCTGGAACCGGATCCGGCAAGGCACGCGCTGGGCATGCCCGAGTTGCGCGGGCACGCGGGCGTGCTCGGCGAGGCCATGAACCGGATCCGTACGGATCTCGCGGCGCGCGGTTCCGGTGTCCGGTCGGTCGTGCTCGCGCACGCGTTCGTCACCGGTGCGGCGGCGTCGGATTCCGAACGCACCATCGCGGTCGGCGGCATCGAGGACGTGCCGGCCTCGGTTTTCGACGGCGTCGACTATGTGGCACTGGGGCATCTGCACGGCGCGCAGACCCTGGCCGAGCACCTGCGGTACGCGGGCAGTCCGATCGCGTACTCGTTTTCCGAGGCCACCCAGCACAAGTCGGTATGGCTGGTCGATCTCGGGCCGGACGGCCTGGCGGCGGTGCGACGGCAGGAGCTTCCGGTGCCGAGGCGGTTGGCCACCGTGCGCGGGGAATTGGCCGACCTGCTGGCGGATCCGGCCAACGGCAGCGTCGTCGACCGTTACCTGTACGCGGTGCTGACCGATCCGGTGCGGCCGTTGGACGCGATGCGCAGACTGCGGGAGCGGTTTCCGTTCGCCGTGCGGCTGGACTGGCTACCGGATGGGGTCGAAGCACGACCGGCGTCGCGTGGCGCCGAGCATGGTCGCGATGATGCGGTCCTCGCCGAGGAATTCGTGGTGGATTGTCGCGGCAGTGCGCCCAGCGCCACCGAACGCGCGCTGTTCTCCCAGGCATTCGAGGCGGTACGACAACTGGAGGCGAGGCAATGAGGCTGCATCACCTCCAGGTTCGGGCGTTCGGGCCGTATTCACGAGCGGAATCCGTTGATTTCGACGCGCTCGGTGCGGACGGATTGTTCCTGCTGCACGGAGATACCGGGGCCGGCAAGACGACGCTGCTCGACGCGGTCGCGTTCGCGCTGTTCGGCACGGTTCCCGGCGCCCGCGGTGAGACCAAGCGATTGCGCTGCGACTATGCCGAACCCGATGTCGCGACCGAGGTCCGACTCGAGTTCACCGTGCAGGGCCACCGACTGCTGATCGTGCGCGGTCCCGAGTACGAGCGGGCGAAGCGGGACGGCAGCGGCACCACGACGCAGCGCGCGAAGGCATCGCTGACCTGGGTCGGCACCGCGCCGGGCGGGCACGCGCCGGACGGGTTGGCGCGTATCGACGAGGTGAACCGCACCGTTGGCCGATTGCTCGGCATGACCGCGGAGCAGTTCTTCCAAGTCGTGCTGTTGCCGCAGGGCGATTTCGCGCGGTTCCTCCGAGCCGAGACGGCCGATCGGGAGCGGTTGCTCGAGAAGTTGTTCGGCACGCAGCGCTTCGCCGATGTCGAACAGTGGTTCCGCGCCGAACGGGCGCAGCGCGGGCGCGCGGTGGAGGAGATCCGGCAGGACGTGCGGGAAGTGCTGGCCAGGGTCGCGCAGGCGGCCGGTGTCGAACCGGACGGCGAGCGCCCGGCGGACATCGAGTGGCTTGCGGCGCTGCATACGCGGCTGCACGATGTCGCCGTTGCGGCCGAGAAGGAAGATCTGCTGGCCAGGGAGGACCGGGTCCGGGCCGAACAGGAACTGGCCCACCGGCGTGACCTGGCCGAACGGATCCGCCGGGTGACCGCGGCGCTGGCCACGTTGGCGGAGTTGGACAACGGTGCCGCGGTTCGGCGCGCGATCGCCGAGGAGTTGTCCGCGGCGCACCGCTGCCAGCCCGTGCTGGTCGCCGCGGCGACCGCACGACGGGCCGAGGCCGAGCTGGCCGTGGCGGCTCGGGCCGAACGGCGGGCCATCGCCATGCTCGGCGAACTACCCGAGGCCGACGGTGATGTCGACGGGCTGCGCAGGTTGTCCGGGGCGTTGCGGGAGGAAGCGGGCGGGCTGCGCCAACTGCTCGCGCAGGCCGATGCGCAGCGCGTCGATCAGGCCCGTCTGGTCGAGCTGACGGCGCGGCAGCGGCGAACGGACGTGCGGCTCGCGGAACTGGCCGAGCAGTTGGCCAACCTGCCCCGGCGGCTGGTGGCGGCGCACGCCGAACGCGATGCGGCGATGGGCGCGGCCGGTCGGCTCGACGGGCTGCGCGCACGGGTCGGCGAACTGCGCGCCCTGCACGCCGACGCGATGCGACTGGCGACGGTGGCGCAGGCCGAGGCCGCGAGCCGGGCCGAGGCGACGGCCGCGATCGACGTGCATCAACGAGCCAGGGAAGCGTTGCTGGACGCTCGGCAACGGAGGTTGGACGGAATGGCCGCCGAGTTGGCCGGTGCGCTCGTGCCGGACCAGCCCTGTCCGGTCTGCGGCGCCGCAGATCATCCGGCCCCTGCGGTTGTGTCGACCCAGTCGGTCGGCCGTGCCGACGAGGCCGTGGCCGCCGAGGTCGAACAGGCCGCCAACGCGGATAGGGACCGGGCCGGCCTTGCCGCGGCGCACGCGCGACATCGGCTGGACACGCTGGTCGAACACCTGGCCGGTCGGACCGGGCCCGAGCTCGCGGATGAACTCGACCTGGCCGGTCGTGATCTCGCCGCCATCGAGGAACGCGCGGCCACCGTGCCGGCTTGTACCGAGCTGGTGTCACGGCTGGAGACCGAGGCGACCGGACTGCGCGCGGAGCAGACCGAGGCGGACCGGGACCGCGCGGCAACGGCGGCGGAATCGGCTCGGCTGGTCGAGGCGATCGAGGAACGCGCACAGCGGTTGGACGTGGCGCGCGGCGATTTCGCGGATGTCGTGGCGCGGCGCGAACACCTGCTGACCGTGATCGAGGGGCTCGACGAGCTGGCCAGGACCCGAGCGTCCCGGGAACAGGCCGAACAGCGCGTCAAGGACGCGCGAGCCGCGGTGTCCGCCGCCGCGATCGATGCCGAGTTCGTCGACGAGGTGCAGGCGTCGGCTGCCGCGCGCGATGCCGAGATGATCGACGAACTGCAACGGCGACTGGTCGCCGCGGATCGGCAGGAAGCGGCCGCGCGAGCCGTGCTGGCCGAACCGGAGCTGGTCGGGATCCGCATCGACAGCGCCGTCGACCTGGTCGGTGCGGAACAGCTGGTCGAGGCCGCGCGAGAACGGGCGGACACCGCCAACGCGGCCCTACAGGAGGCGCAGCGCCGGGTCGACGAGGTCACCGAGCTCGCCGCCCGGTTGACCCAGGCCTGGCGACGGCTGGCGCCGGCCGAGGCGAGCCAGGCCGAACTGGCCGCGTTGACCGACGTGGTGAACGGACGCGGCCAGAACGCCCACCAGATGTCGTTGCGCTCCTATGTGCTGGCGGCTCGGTTGGCCGACGTGGCGGACTCGGCGACCAGGCGCCTGCGCCGGATGAGCCAGGGCAGGTTCTCCTTCGTGCACTCCTCCGCGGGTGGCCCGCGCGGAACCCGGGGTGGGTTGGGCCTTGACGTTCTCGACGACTACTCGGGTCGGGTGCGGCCGGCGAAGACGCTCTCCGGCGGTGAGTCGTTCCTGGCTTCGCTGGCGCTGGCACTCGGGCTGGCCGACGTGGTCGCCGCCGAGACCGGCGGGGCCCTGCTGGACACCCTGTTCATCGACGAGGGGTTCGGCGCGCTCGACGCGGACACCCTCGACCTGGTCATGGATACCCTTGACGAGCTGCGCGCGGGCGGCCGGGTCGTCGGGTTGGTGTCGCACGTCGAGGAGCTGCGGCAACGGATCCCGGTCCGGTTGCGGGTGCGCGGAGCACGCACCGGATCGACCCTTCGGGTCCAGGGCACCCGGTCGGCCTGAGCTGCCGTTCGGCGGGCTCTAGACTGGTCGGTCGTGAGCCTCACCCTCGGCATCGTCGGCCTGCCCAACGTCGGCAAGTCGACCTTGTTCAACGCCCTGACCAACAACGACGTCCTCGCCGCGAACTACCCGTTCGCCACGATCGAACCGAACGTCGGCGTCGTTCCGCTGCCCGACAGCAGGCTGGACGCGCTGGCGAAGATGTTCGACTCCGCGCGCATCGTGCCGGCCACCGTGTCGTTCGTGGACATCGCCGGCATAGTCAAGGGCGCGTCCGAGGGCGCCGGCATGGGCAACCAGTTCCTGGCGAACATCCGCGAAGCCAACGCGATCTGTCAGGTCATCCGGGTTTTCGACGACCCGGACGTGCTGCACGTCGACGACACGATCGACCCGGCCAGCGACATCGAGACGATCAACACCGAGCTGATCCTCGCGGACCTGCAGACCGTGGACAAAGCGCTGCCGCGGCTGGAGAAGGAAGCCAGGACCCGCAAGGAAGCCCGGCCCGCCCTGGAGAACACCAAGGCGGCGCGGGAGATCCTGGACGCGGGCCGCACGCTGTTCGCCGCGAAGTCCGAAGTGGACCTCGACGCGCTGCGCGAGCTGAGCCTGCTCACCGCCAAGCCGTTCCTGTACGTCTTCAACGCCGACGAGGCCGTGCTCGTCGACGAGGCCCGCCGCAAGGTCCTCGCCGACCTGGTCGCCCCGGGGGACGCGGTGTTCCTCGACGCCAAGGTCGAGGCCGAACTGCTCGAACTGGACGAGGAGTCAAGGCGGGAGCTGCTCGAATCCATCGGCCAGCCCGAACCGGGCCTCGACGCGCTGGCCCGCGCCGGCTTCCACACCCTCGGCCTGCAGACCTACCTGACCGCGGGACCCAAGGAATCGCGGGCCTGGACCATTCCGCAGGGCGCCACCGCCCCGCAGGCCGCCGGCGTCATCCACACCGACTTCGAACGCGGCTTCATCAAGGCCGAGGTGGTCTCCTACGACGACCTGATGGCAGCAGGCTCGATGGCGGCCGCCCGCTCGGCCGGCAAGGTCCGCATGGAGGGCAAGGACTACCTGATGGCCGACGGCGACATCGTCGAGTTCCGCTTCAACGTCTAGTTGATCATGCTACCAAAGTGGTAGCATGATGGCATGGCGATGACGCTGCGGCTGACCGAGGAGCAGGAGCGAGCTCTCGCAATGCTCGCTGAGGCCGACGGAGTGAGCAAGCACGAGGCGGCTGTGCGTGCGATTACCGAGGTCGCCGCGCGACGGGTACGGGACGACCGGGTCGCCGCGTTGTCACATGAGGGGCGTCGCCGATATGCCTCGCTACTTGACCGCCTCGCTCAGTGAGGGTCGAATACCTCACCCTCGACGACCTTTTGGCGCTTGCCAACGATCTCGGCGTCAGCAAGGTGCGTGATCTGGGGTTGCTGGATTCGGCGGCGCACCGGCCGAAGTCCTCTCTCATGGGACAGGACGCGTATCCGACGCTGCACGAGAAGGCCGCCGTACTGATGGAGTCCGTCGTGCGGAACGATCCGCTCGTTGACGGCAACAAGCGTCTTGGCTGGATGGCTGTCTTCGTCTTTTACGGCCTGAACGGCTTCGATCTGCACGCGCCCGAGGACGACGCCTACGACTTGGTGATCGCGGTCACGACTGGCTCAGTCGGCTACGCCGGAGCCGCTGAGCGGCTGGCCGACTGGGTACGTCCAGATGTTGCGCCGCCGCGGCATCCGGTCGAGTTCCGCTTCAACTTCTGACCGGGCTATAGATGGCGGGAAGCTGACCATGCCGGTGGCGACAGCAAACGGGATCGAGCTGTACTACGAACTTGCCGGCCAGGGTGCGGCTGTTGTGTTGATCGGTGGCCTCGGCACCGATAGCACGTTCCTTCGACCGGTCACCAGGAACCTTGCTGAGCGCTTCTCGGTGCTTTCATTCGACAATCGGGGTGCGGGTCGGTCCGACAAGCCGGACATTCCCTACTCCATTGAGATGATGGCGACCGACGCCATCGAACTGATGGACGCGGTCGGCGTCGAGCGGGCGCACGTGGTCGGCATCTCCATGGGTGCGAGCGTCGCGCTCGCCATGGCTCTGGGCTACGGCGAACGAGTGACGAGCCTGGTCCTCGTGTCCGCCAGTGCGAAGAAGTCGATGGACATGACGATCTCAAAGCCGTTCCGCCTGATCCGCCTGCTGGGTAGGGCACTGCCGCCCATCGCTGAGGGCAAATACCCGCAGCCGGACTATGCCTTCGAGCGTCAGCGGGCCGCCAGCCGCACCTACGACTGTTCGGTCCGCCTTGGCGAGATAGCCGCGCCGACGCTGATCATGCACGGGCGCAAGGACCGAACTGTGCCGCTGGAACTCGCCGAGCAACTGCAGGCGGGGATTCCGCGCTCGACCCTCATGACCTTCGCAGGGGGCCATGCATTTTTCCTCTTCGGTGAACGTGACCGTTTTCTTCGCGAGACCGGAGAGTTCTGCACCGCTCACAATGAGGGTGGTGGCTGACGACTGCTACGGGATCAGCAAGCACGAGTTCCGGTCGCGGAGAGGTCATCATCCCGGCGGCGCGCTATCACTATTGAGTAGCCATTGATCATGGCCGTGTCCCCGGCCGACGCGGTCGCCGTGGCTGGGGCCCTGGTCACCTCTTACGGTGGCCGGTTACGGTAACGCGACGGTGGGTGTGGAAGAGTCGGATTCGTGTCAGCCACGCACCAGACGTCCGCAGACGTGGCCGAGTCGTCCTTTCTCGGGCCCGCCCGCGACTGGGGCTCGTCGCTGTTGGTGCTCGCGGCCTGGGGTGCGGCGGCGAGTACCGCGATCTATGCGATCTACAGCGTGCGCGGGGTCGTCATGCTTTCCGTGGTCGCGATCGCGGTGCTGGTCGCGATGTGGTTCGGGGTGTTTCGGACCTTCCCGCCTCCAGTGCTCGTTGTCGTGCTGGCGGTTGGCGCGGTCGCTACGTTGATCGTGACGCCGCCGTTCAGCAATGTGGCCGGGAATGGCTGGTTGTTGCCTGCGGCTGTGGTGGGCGGGGTCGCTACGGCGAGTTCGTTGGTGGTGTTCTGGGGGCGCTTTCCCGCGGGGCGGTTGGCGATTGTGCCGCTGGTGTTGGCTGGGGTGGCGTTCGGCGGGGTGATCGTGGGTGGTGTCCCGAACATTGATGTGTGGGTGATCTTTCAGCAGTCGGCGGACGGTCTGCTGCACGGGCTCAATCCGTACAACATGTCGTTCACGGGGGTGCCGGCCGGCCAGACCAGTAACTGCTTCAACTACCTGCCGGTGACGTTCCTGGTGACCGCGCCCAGCAAATGGCTCTTTGGCGACGTGCGGTGGGTGGAGGCGGCGTGTCTGCTCGGCACGGGGGCCCTCCTGACCCGGCAGGTCGTTCGACGGGGTGGCGGGCGCGGGCAGGTTGCGTTGGCGGTGCTGGTGGCGTTGGCGCCGGGGTCGTTGTTGGTGGTGCAGCAGGCCTGGAACGAGCCGATTCTGCTGATCGGGTTGGTCGCCTCGGCTGTGTTGATGGAGCGCGGACGCTGGAATTGGGCGATGGTGCCGTTCGGGCTTGCGTTGGCTACCAAGCAGCATCTTGTGTTGCTGCTGCCGTTGTTGTTGTTCTGGCCGAAGTTCGGGTGGCGGCGGGTGCTCGGCACGGTGGGGGTTGCGGCTGCGGTGTCGTTGCCTTGGGTGGTCGTGAATCCGGCGCGGTTTACTCAGTGCACGGCGAATTTCTTTCTTGGTGAGCAGGCGCCGGCCAAGGCCTTGTCGATCTGGCGGGTTCTGCCGGCGCCGATCCAGATGCCGGTGTTGATTGTGGGGCTGGTGCTGGCGTTCGGCATCGCGGTGTGGCGTTGTCCGAAGACGCCTGCCGGGTTCCTGGTCTCGGCGGGAACGGTGTTCGTGGTGTTCGATCTGGTCAACAAGCAGACGTTCGTGAATCAGTGGTGGCTTGCGGCGGCGTTGCTGGTCAGTGGGATCGTGTTGGGCGGACGCACTGGCGAGCGTGCCATGAGCGAAGCGGGGATGAAGTCTTGTTGACCACGTTGCGCGTGATCGAGACCAGGGGCAGGGCGTTGGCGCCCTGGCTGCTGGGGCTCTCCGTGTTGGTGCACTTCGCGCTGATCGCGACGAACACCAAGATGACCATGATCGACCTGATGGTCTATCGCAACGCGTCGCCGTTCCTGTTGCACGGCAGCCTCTACGACTGGCGGCAGACCCAGTTCTCCGCGCAGTTCGCGCTGCCGTTCACGTATCCGCCGTTCGCGGCGCTGGTGTTCCTGCCGCTGTCGTGGGTGCCGTGGGTCGTGGTCAAGTGGGGCTGGCAGATCGTCTCGGTTGTGTGTTTGTGGTGGTTGGTGCGGCTTTCGCTGCGGTTGATCGCGAAGGATCGGGCCGGATCTGCTGTGTTCGATGAGGATGTGTGGCGGCGGCGGGCGATGTTGTGGACCGGCATCGCGCTGTGGTTCGAGCCGGTGCGTACGACCGTCAATTACGGACAGATCAATTTGCTGTTGGCCGCCGTGGTGCTGGCGGGGATGGTGAGTGCGCGGCCGGTGTTGTCGGGGTTGAGTGTGGGGGTTACGGCGGGGATCAAGTTGACGCCTGCTTTGTCGGGGATTTATTTTCTGGCCACGAAGCGGTGGGCGGCTGCGGTGTGGTCGTTTGTTGCTTTTGCTGCGACGGTGGGCGTTGCCTATGCGGTCACGCCAAGTCAGTCGAGTTTGTACTGGTTTCATTTGATCAATGATCCGACGCGGATCGGGCCGATCGCGTCGGCGATCAATCAGTCGTTGCGGGGCGCGTTGTCGCGGACCGTTGGCTACGACGTGGGGTTGGGGCCGCTGTGGTTGGTCGGGGCGGCGGTCGCGGTGGGGTTGTTGGTGTTTGGGCTGCGGGCGGCGGTGCGCGCGAATGACGTGCTCGCTGGGGTGTTGTGCGTGCAGTTCTTCACGCTGCTGGTCTCGCCGATCTCGTGGAGCCACCACTGGGTGTGGATGGTGCCGACGCTGTTGTGGCTGCTCTACGGACGCGTCGCGGGGCAGCGGGCCGCGCTGGCGACGGCGGCGGTGTGGCTGGTCGCGGTGTGCAGCTACCTGATCTCGATCCTGCTGGCCATCCAGCCCTCGATCTGGACCATCCCGCACCCCTGGTACGCCGCGCTGCTCGGCTGGGTGTACCCGGTGTGCGGGATGCTCACGTTGATCGTGATCGGGGTTCTGCTGCGCTCAGCCGTCCCTGGTGACCATTCGGGCCAACGCGACCGACAAGCCGATCACCAGGTAGCAGCCGGCTTCGGCGAGGCCGTTGAGTAGTCCGGCCGTTGGCATCGGATCGCGCAGGACGTCGGTGAGCGCGGTCCACGAGTTCGTCAAGAGGTAGGGCTGTAGGAAGCTCAGCGCGGGGATTGTGCTGAGCACGCCGAACACGATCGCGCCGGCTATCGTCGCGGCCAGCACGACCAGCGGGTGTTCGGTCCAGGTGGAGATGGCGAGGGCGATCGCGCCGACCGCCCAGACCTGCACCGAGACCCAACCGGCGGCGATCGCCAATCGACCGATGGCCGCGCCGGAGGACAGCGTCGTGCCGGAGAGCGTGAGCATGCCTTGGGAGCCGACGAGGATCAGGCCGGTGATGGCGCCGACCACGACGATCAGCAGGCAGGCGGCCACTACGGCGACCGCGACGCCGAACGCCTTGACGCCGAGCAGCCGAACGCGGCTGACCGGCGCGATGAGCAGGCCACGCAGGGTGCCATGGGATGCCTCGCCCGCGATCGCGTCCGCCGACCACATCGCCGTGACCAGCGGCAGCAGCAGGGTCAGGTTGGCGGCGAGCGCGATGACCGGGAGCACGAAACCGTTGCCCGCGATCACCGAGTAGATGGACGCGCCACGCGGACCGCGTGGGCCGCCGCTGATCTGGATGCCGATGGCGATCACGATCGGCACCAGGGCAAGCAGGATCAGGGAGATCCAGGTGCGTGGCCGGCGGAATATCCAGACCACTTCGGAGCGTAGGAGCCTGCCCAGCGGTGCCTTGTCGGCGCGGAGTTCGGCGGGGCGCTGGTCAAGGGCGATCGTGGTCATCGGATCTGCTCCTCGGCAGGGGCCACGGCTGCGCCGTTCGGCTCGGAATCGGTCAGGCGGGCGAACAGTTCCTCGAGGTCGGCGCGTTGCCGGATTACCTCGTGCACGGGCACTTCCGCCTTGACCAGGGTTGCCACCACGGCGGGCGCGGAGGTTCCTGTGAGGTCGACGAGCAGACCTTCGGTGACCGCGCGGGCGCCGATCCGGTTGGCGCGCAACGCCTGCACGCCCTGTTCGACCTGCGGCGTGTGCACCATCAGGGTGGGGTTACCGGCCTCGAGGAGGGGTGCGAGTTCGCCTTGGGCTACGACGTTTCCCTTGTGCAGCACGGCGACGTGCGTGCAGGTGGCCTGTACTTCGGAGAGCAGATGGGAGGAGACGACGACCGTGGTGCCGGATGCGTGTAGGTCGGCGATCACCTTGCGGATCTCCCTGGTGCCGCCGGGGTCGAGTCCGTTGGTGGGTTCGTCGAGCACCACGAGGCGACGGGGTACCAGCAGCGCGGCGGCCAGGCCGAGGCGCTGTTTCATGCCGAGCGAGTAGCCGCGGTACTTACGGTTGGCCGCGTCGGTCAGCGCGACCTGTTCCAGGGCGTCGTCGACGGCCTTGGTGATGTCCCGCGAGGCGAGCAGCGGCTCGGCTGCCGCGCACCGGCGCAGGTTGTCCCGGCCGGAGAGGAAGGGGTGGAATCCCGGGCCCTCGACGAGGGCGCCCACCTGCGGCAATGCCTTGGCCGCGCCGCCGGGTAGCCGTTGGCCGAGCAGTTCCACCTCGCCCGCGCTCGGCATCACAAGGC
>DASYBO010000589.1:0-11257 GCA_036500685.1 Pseudonocardiaceae bacterium
CACCGACCCAAAGACACCCTCCACACCTACCTCACCCGACTCCGCAAAACCCTCCCCACCAACACCATCACCCGACACGGCAACAGCTACCAACTCACCACCCCCCACACCACCATCGACCTCCACCACTTCCGCCAACTGGTGATACAGGCCAGAAACAGTACGGACGAGGTCGCCTCGGCCCTACTCGAACGGGCCCTCGCGCTGTGGCGCGGCACCCCGTTCACCGGACTCAACACCCCGTGGCTGGCCGGAGTTCGCGCGGCGCTGCAAGTCGAACAGCTTGCCGCGCAACTGGACCACAACGACATCGCACTGCGACTGGGCGGACACGCGGCCACGCTCGTACCACTGGCCGCGCAGACCACCGCACACCCGCTGGACGAACGACTGGCCGGCCAGTACATGACCGCCCTCTACCGCAGCGGCCGACAGGCCGACGCCCTACGCCACTACCAACGCACCCGCGAACAACTCGCGGGCGAACTCGGCGTCGACCCCTCCACCCCCCTGCAAGAACTCCACCACCACATCCTGACCAGCAACCCGGCCATCCAGACACCAGGCCCGGCCCGCGTAGCCACGCGATTCGTACCGAGGCAACTGCCCGCCCGCCCCCGCTCCTTCATCGGCCGCGCCAGCGAACTCGCCGAACTGTCCGCGATCCTCGACGACACCGCGCGCCCCGGCGATGCCGTGCTGATCTCGGCGCTGAGCGGCAGCGGCGGGATCGGCAAGACCTGGCTGGCCCTGCAGTGGGCCTATGCCAACCTGCACCGCTTCCCTGACGGCCAGCTCTACGTCAACCTGCGCGGCTACGACCCCTCCGGCAGGCCAACCTCCCAAGACACCGCGGTGCGCGCCTTCCTCACCGCACTCGGCGTAGGTGCAGGCTCAATCCCACTCACCACATCCTCGGCCCTCGAGCTCTACCGGGAACTGGTCCGCGACCGCCACATGCTCGTAGTACTCGACAACGCCGCCGACACCACCCAGGTAGAACCACTCCTCCCAGGCAGCCCCACCTGCACCGTACTGATCACCAGCCGCAGCCGACTCGACAACCTCGACACCAAACAGGTCTACCTCGACACGCTGCCCGCCGACGCCGCGCGCGCCCTGCTCGCCGCCCGCGTCGGCGAGGCCCGCCTCGCGGCCGAACCCGACGCGACCGCCGAACTCCTCGCCTGCTGCGCAGGCCTACCCCTCGCCCTGTCGATCGTCGCAGGCCGAGCCCTGGAGAACCCCGAATTCGAACTCGCCGTGCTCGCCGCCGAACTTCGCGACGAAACCACCCGCCTGACCCTGCTGGACGAGGACCCCACCACCGGCGTCCGCGCGGTCCTGTCCTGGTCCCGCGCCGCCCTGCGATCAGCGGAAGCCACCGCGTTCGAACTGCTAGGCCTCGCCCCCGGCCCCGACATCAGCCTGGCCACGGCCGCCGACCTCTTCGACACCGACGAACAACGAGCCGGCGAGATCCTGGCCGCGCTGGAGCGAGTGTCCCTGATCCAGCAGCCTGTGCCCGGCCGGTTCCGCATGCACGACCTGATCCGGCTCTACGCCGCCGACCAGGCGCTGGCCAACGTGCCGGCCGAGGTCGCCGACGCCGCGCTGCACCGCTTCCTGGACTTCCACCGACACACCGCGGCCATCGGCAACCTCCTGCTCGACCCGTTCTGGGGCTCGGTCGAGATGGACGAACCCGGCCCGCACTGTCATCCGATCCCCTTGGCCGACAGCGCGGCGGCCATGGCCTGGTTCACCGCGGAGGAGTCGAACCTCCAGGCCGCGCAGCGACTGGCCGTACGCCGCGGCTGGCACCGCGAGGTGTGGCACCTGGCCTGGAACACCATGGTGTTCCGCCGACAGCGAGCACTGGTCTGGGAACGGCTACAAGCGGCACGGGACGGCCTCGCGGCGGCACGAGCCATCGGCGACCCGACCACGACTCACCTGGCCCTGCGCTGCGTCGGCTCGTCGGAGAGCCAGGTCGGCCTGGCCGAACAGGGCATCGACCATCTCAATCAGGCGCTGGCCATCGCGGTCGAGCAGGAGGACATCGCAGGCCAGGCGCACATCCTCAACGCACTGGACATGGCGATCGCCCGAACCGCCGACACTGCGCGCGGACTCGACTACGCGCAGCAGTCACTGCGCCTGTTCCGCATATTGGAACAACCGGTGTGGGTGGCGCGCAAACTCAATTCGGTCGGCTGGCACGCGAGTCTGCTCGGCCGACCCGACGAAGCCCTTGCCGCGTGCACCGAAGCCCTGGCCATCACCAGAGAGCACGGCGACCGCGAAAACGAAGCGGCCACACTGGACAGTCTCGGCACCATCGCCGCCGCGACGGGCGATCACCGCACCGCGCTGACGCGCTTCCAGGAGGCGCTCGCGGTCAGCGCGGACCTCGGCGCCAACTACCGGATCGAGGACATCCTGGACCATCTCGGCGCCGCGTATCTGGGTCTCGGCGAGCCGGAAAGGGCACGCGAGCAGTGGCGGGAAGCGCTGCGGCTGTATCGATCACATTATCGATACTCAATGGCTGATCAGGTCGAAGGCCAATTGGCCACACTTGACAAACAATGACCTCCTACCTTGGCGACACTCGACAACCCAACTGGGGAATGAGCCCCGTCCCAGCCACATCCACGCAGGTCACAGCACAATTTTAGGCCCATCCAAGTGGGCGGGACGGCGCAATAATGAGGTGGCGAAAAAGCCGCCGACGCTTCATGATTGTCCGATCAGCGGACAACGTAGGCCGTCGAGCGTGCTGGGGAGGGAAACACCAGTCCGGCACAAGCAAAGCTTGATGTCCATGAGGTTCACTGGTTGATCGCACCAACGCGGTAACCGCCACCACTGAGGAGGCCACCATGGACACCCTGCCGGAACGAGACCAACAACCCCTCGACGATGCCTGGCCGGCATCGACGATGAATGCCGACCTCCTCTCGGTGGAGATCCCGCACCCGCACACCAGCTTCGAGATCTGGGGCCGTTCACCCCGACTGGAGTCGGAGGCCGCCGACGGCCACATCCTGCGCGGCCTCGAGTAACAGCCGAGTTCCCTTGCTCAACCGCACGACGATGTCCGCCAACACCGACGCGCGGCGCACGCCTCCCACATGATGGGAATAGGTCCCTGCCCGTGATCATGCCCGCGTGATCACGGTAGCCGGGAAACACCCGGCACAGCACACCCAGCCGAGCGCGGCCCACCGCAGCGCCGCGCAAGGCAACATCCCGCCCCGGCTCATTCGGCTGGCACCGGTCCATCCCGCAGGCTCATCCCGCCGGCACTGGATCATCCCGCCGGAGCAGCACCCCGCAGCGGATCCGCGGCGAGCGAGTCACGCCCGTCAGCGCGTCATCCAGTGTCCTGCGCCGCCAGCAGTTCCTCGCCGTGCTCGCGAATCCAGTCGCCCAGCGCGGCCATGGGCCCGTCGACCAGACTGGCCCCCAGCCGCGTCAGCCCGTACTCGACCCGCGGCGGTGCCTCAGCGAACCGGCTGCGCTCGACGAGGCCGTTGCGGAGCAGCCTGCCCAATGCCTCGGTGAGGGCCTTGTCGCTCAGGCCCCCGATGACCAGTCGCAGTTCGCGTCGCCGCCGTGGCCCGGTCCGCAGTGCTGCCAGCACCACCGGATCCCAGGTGCGCGCGAACAGATCCGTGGCCGCCCGCACCCGACAGTCCGCGACCAGGTCCTGACATTCGCTCATGACCCGATGATCACCCATCGGTGGCGCACCATTCGGTTCGTATCGATCCTCCTACCGTAGCCGCGGGAAGGAGAACGACATGCGTATCGGAATTCTCGGCACCGGCGCGATCGCGTCCGCCCTCGGCGGCCGCTGGTCACGCGCGGGCCACCACCTCACCGTCGCCGGACGGACCGCGGCCAAGGCAACCGACCTCGCCGCCCGACTGTCCGCCCGCGCGGCCACCATCCGCGAGGCGGTAGTCGACGCGGACGCGGTCCTGCTCGCCGTCGCCTGGGAGGGCGTCGCCGATATCCTGCGCGAGGCCGGCCCGCCAGCCGGCACCGTGCTGATCGACCCGACGAACGCCGTAGAGCACGGCGTCGGCGTCCTGCACACCGCCTCCGGCGAATCCGGCGCCCAGCGCATCGCCGCGCTCGCCCCCGGCTCGCACGTGGTCAAGGCGTTCCACCTGTTCCCGTCCGACCAATGGAGCAACCCGGCCGCCCCGCCGGAGACGGTCGCGATCTGCGGCGACGACCCGCACGCACTCGACATCACCCGAATGCTGGTCCGCGACGCGGGCGCCGAACCCGCCCTGCTCGGCGGCCTAGACCGTGCCCGTCAACTGGAAGAAGTAGCCGGCTTCACGATCGCCCTGGCCTTCGCCGGCGTCGACCCGTGCACGGCCATCCCCCACGTACCAATCGAAACACTACAAGCCCTCAACGCGAATCAAGCGAATTTCCGCCCTGCATAAGCCTAAACCCCGCCCTCCCAGAGGGGGTGGCAGCCCCTTTGCTTCAAGCCTAGTCGGCGGAATGGGTGGTGGACAAATTGATACCGGCCGGTTGTGGATGACTCGGATGGTTGTGGACAAGTGCGGGGGGCTGTTGCACCGAACAGGTCAATCTGCTGGTCCGATATTGCCCTCGACGCGGAACGTAAATTATCTTCACATCCTAGGGTTACGTCGCCCGAGGAGGATGCATGCCCACCACACGACGTCTTCGCCGCACGACCGCCCTGATATCGGGCGTACTGCTATCACTTGCGACCATCAGCATTCCTGCGGCCGCGGGAGTCCCGACCTCGGCCAATGATCTGCGTGACGTGCTCGTCGTCGGCAACAGCCAGGACGGCACCGTGAGCTTCATCGACCAGAACACCTTCGCCAACCTCGGCTCGCTCAATGTGACGCCGGATCTGCAGAGCCGGCTCAACGAGATCTACGTGAACCCGGTGTGGCTGGCCGGATACGAGGCCGTGAAGAGTATCGAGGGCGGCGACCGGTTCGTCGACGACGCCACCATCTCGCCCGACGGGCGGACACTGTACGTCTCGCGCGGCAATCTCGACGACGTCGCCGCGTTCGACATCGGGACGCACGCCGAACTGTGGCACACCAGGCTGTCCGGCTTCCACGCCGACCACGCCGCGCTCTCGCCCGACGGCACCCGCTACGTCGTCTCGGACACCACCGCGCAGACGGCGGACATGTTCGACACGGCGACCGGGAAGGTCGTCGGCACGTTCCCGACCGGCACCTACCCCCACCAGAACGACTACTCGGCGGATGGCAAGTACATCTACAACTCCAGCATCGGTGTCACTACGCTGCCGCAGGCGCTGGAATGGGCCAAAGGCAGCTTCCTACTGACCAAAGTGGACGCTTCGACGCTGAAAGTCGTGCAGACCTGGACCTTCCAGCACGGCATCCGGCCCAACGTTATCGCGCCGGACGGCCACACCTTCTACACCGATCTCTCCTATCTCAACGGCTTCGTGAAGTACGACCTGAACACAGGCAAGATCGAGAACACCGTGCAGATGCCCTTCGCCAGTGGCGGCGTCAGCCTGAAACCGGACAGCTACCCGAAGAACTCGGCGCATCACGGTATCGCCTTGTCCGGTGACGGCAGCAAACTCTGCGATGCCGGCACGATCGACGACTACACGGCCATCGTGTCGACGAACGATCTCAGCACCAGCGGCACGGTCACCTACCCGGCAGGCGCCCTGCCCTACTGGGCTCAGTCCAGTACGGACGGTCAGTACTGTTTCGTGTCGCTCAGTCAGGTCAATGCGGTGTCGGTCGTCGACTACGCCACCGCGAAGGAGGTGGCCAGGGTACCGGTCGGCACCTTCCCGCAACGGGAACGGATCGGCAAGATCGACCCGTCGGTGCTCGGTTCGCTGACCCCGGCCTGACCAGGTCAGTCGCGGATACGCAGTAGCGCGAACGACTCGGGACTCAGCTTGATCGTGGATGTTGTCACCTCGACGGCGCCGTTGGCCAGGACTATGTCCCGGACGCCGTCGAGGTTGGCGGACACGCGCTGTTCCGTGGCGAGGTTGCAGGCCAGCCGGAACGAGCCACGGTGCACCACCAGCCAGCGCTGGGCCTCGTCGAAGTCGACCTTGAGCAGCGGTAGCCGGGGATCGCTCAACTCCGGATACGTCTTGCGTGCCGCGATCAGGCGACGGTAGATGCTGAGCAGTTGCTGGTGGGCCGGATCGTCCAATTCGGACCAACGAAGGCGGGAGCGTTCGACCGTGGCCGGGTCCATCGGGTCGGGAACATCCTCGGTGGCCCAGCCATGGTCGGCGAATTCCGCGCGGCGCCCGTTGCGGACAGCGTTGGCCAGTTCGGGGTCGGGGAAGGAGGCGAAGAACTGCCACGGCGCCTTCGATCCCCACTCCTCGCCCATGAAGAGCATGGGCGTGTACGGCGAGCAGAGCACCATGGCGGCGGCGACGCCGAGCAGACCGGGCGAGAGGGTGGCCGAGATGCGGTCGCCGGTGGCCCGGTTGCCGATCTGGTCGTGGTCCTGGATGTAGCACAGGAACCGGTGGGCCGACAACCGTTGGTTGTCGACAGGGCGGCCGTGGGTGCGCTGCCGGAACGAGGAGTACGTGCCGGCATGGAAGAACACCTGCTGCCAGGTTTTCGCCAACGATTCGAGCGAGCCGAAGTCGACGTAGTAGCCCTGGCGTTCACCGGTGAGCGCGGTGTGCAGCACATGGTGCAGGTCGTCGTCCCATTGCGCGGTGAGTCCATAGCCGCCGGCCTCCCGCGCGGTGACCAGCTTGGCGTCGTTGAGGTCTGATTCGGCGATCAGCGTCAACGGGCGGCCGAGATGCGTTGACAGGGCGTCAACTTCGACGGCCAACTGTTCGAGCAGGTGGGTTGCGGTGGAGTCGTGCAACGCGTGCACGGCGTCGAGGCGCAGGCCGTCGAGGTGGAAGTCGCGGAGCCAGCCGAGCGCGTTGTCGATCACGTAGCGGCGGACTTCGTCGGAGTCGGGGCCGTCGAGGTTGAGCGAGCGGCCCCACTGGTTGCTGCCGGCGAAGTACGGGCCGAACCGGTCGAGGTAGGCGCCGGACGGACCGAGGTGGTTGTAGACGACGTCGAGGATCACACCGAGGCCCTTGTCGTGGCAGGCAGCCACGAAGTGCCGCAACCCGGCCGGGCCACCGTACGGTTCGTGCACCGCGTACCAGGCGACGCCGTCGTAACCCCAGCCCTCGATGCCGTCGAACGCGTTGACCGGCATGAGTTCGACGAAGTCGATGCCGAGTTCGACTAGGTGATCGAGTTTGCCGATGGCGGCGGCGAGGGTGCCTTCCTCGGTGAACGTGCCGATGTGCAGTTCGTAGACCACTCCCCCGGCCAACTGGCGGCCGGTCCAGCCGGAGGTGGGCCAGTCCTGTTCGGTCGGGAGGTAGCGGCGGGATGCGGCGTGCACGCCGTTCGGCTGCCAGCGCGAGCGTGGGTCTGGCAGGGGGGTGGGGTCGTCGTCGAGAAGGAAGGCGTAGTCGCATTGTTGGGACGCGGCGACGTCGGCTGACCACCAGCCGGTGTCGGCGCGGGTCATGTCGTGGTCCGCGCCGTCCACTCGCACGCGGACCTGTTTGAGCTGCGGTGCCCAGACCGTCGGTGTCCATACCGCGAGGGGGGGCATCGGGGGCTCCTTAGGTGTTCTCGACGAGGAGGGCGACCGGGTACTGCTCCAGCACCGCGCCGAGGAAGACGCGATGTCCTTCGTACGCGGTGCCGGTGAGGGCGTCGGTCCAGGTCGTGTCGGCGGGCAGGGTGACGGCGGTGTCACGCCAGCCGCCGGAGGAGCGCAGCCGCAGGGGCAACCGGGTGGCGATGGCGACAACCCGACGTTCACACCCGCGCGCGAACGCGATCGCGTTGGTTGACGCGGGACCGTCCGGGGTGAGCGCGCGGTAACCGGTGAACAGCTCGGGTTCGTCGCGGCGCAGCCGGAGCACGTGGTGCACCAGGGCGATCTTGATGGCACCGGTGTCGTCGACCGGCGGGCGCCAACCGGAGCGGATCTGGGTCAGCAGTTCGCGCCGCGCGGAGTAGTCGACCAGCCTGCGGTTGTCCGGGTCGACGAGGGAGTCGTCCCACTTCTCGGTGCCCTGGTAGACGTCGGGGATGCCGGGGCCGGCGAGTTGCAGGAGCTTCTGGCCCAGGCAGTTGGACCAGCCTGCCGGGGTGATCCGGTCGCTGAATGTGTTCAGCAGGTTCACAGCGGCCGGGTCGCTGTAAACCGCGAGTACCCAGTCGCGTAGGGCGGTTTCGAACTCCTCGTTGTGTTCGGTCCAGGAGGTGGCGAGTTTGGCTTCCCTGGCCGCTTTGAAGAGGTAGTCGGTGATGCGCTGTTCGTCGGCGGGCCAGGCGCCGACCAGGGTCTGCCAGGCGAGCAGTTCCAGGGTCGGCTCGGGCAACGAGTGCAGCTCGTGCAGTTGCTCGACGAGCGCGGCGAACTCGGCCGGGATCTCGGCCAGCACGGCGAGCCGGGCGCGGACGTCCTCGCCGCGCTTGGTGTCGTGCGTGGCCAGCGCGGTCATCGCGGTCGGCCAGCCGGCTTCGCGTTGCTGGAACGAGGTGTGCAGCTGGTTGACGCTGACGCCGAAGCGGTCCGGCTCGCCGCCGACCTCGTTCAATGCCACCAGGCGCGGGAACCGGTAGGACGCGGTGTCCTCGATGCCCTTGGCCATCACCATCGCCGAGGTCTGCTGCAACCGGACGGCGATCTCGCCATCGGGTTCGTTGACCGCGTGGAAGGCGATGTTGGACAGCGGTTCGGCCAGGTCGGGCCGGGTGCGGATGGCGGCGGCGACGGCGGCGCGCAGCCGGTTCAGGCCGTCCGGCAGGTAGCTGCGATAGACGTCGAACGAGCACAGCAGTTCGGCGACTGCGGCTTCGGCGCGTTCGACCGGGAACTTCGGGATCAGCCGGGCGATGCGCAGGACTTCGGCGCGCAGCGTGGTGCTGGTGATCAGCCTGCGAGATTCGAGGGTGAGCGCCGGATAGTCCGATGGGGCGTCGAACCGCGCGGCGAGTTCGCTGAGTGGGGCTTCGCCGGTGGGGTCGATGAACACGCCACAGATCTCGCCGAGGGCGTCGTAACCGCTGGTTCCCGCTATCGGCCAGTCCGAAGGGAGGGGTTCACCGACGCCGAGGATCTTCTCGACGACCAGCCAGGTGTCGCCGATCCGAGAGCGGAGCCTGCGCAGGTAGCCGCCGGGGTCGACGAGGCCGTCGACGTGGTCGATGCGCAGGCCGTCGACCTCGCCGTTGCCCACCCAGCGCAGGATTTCGCCGTGTGTGGTGTTGAAGACGTCCTCGTCCTCGACGCGGACTCCGGCCAGTGTGGTGACGTCGAAGAAGCGGCGGTAGTTCAGCTCGGCGGAGGCGCGGCGCCAGGAGATCAGACGATAGTGCTGACGGTCGTGCACTTCCGGCGCGGTGCCGTCGTCGGTGCCCTCGGCCAGGGGGAAGCGGTGCTCGAAGTACCGAAGTTCGCCGTCCTCGACTCGCAGATCCTTCAAGGCGGCCTCGCCGCCGTCGCCGTCATCGGCAAGGGTGGGGATCAGGATCGGCGCTCGGCTCCAGTCGATGTCGAAGAAGTGCGCGTACTTCGACTCCTTGCCGTTGGCGAGCACGTCCCACCAGTAGCGGTTGGCTGATGGATCGGACACGTCCATGTGGTTGGGGACCGTGTCCACCACCAGGCGCAAGCCGAGTTGGCGGAGTCGGTGCACCAGGGCGAGCCGGGCTTCCTCGCCGCCGAGATCTTCGGACGCCTTGGTCGGGTCGACCACGTCGTAGCCGTGCGTCGAGCCGTGCGACGCCTGGAGCATCGGCGACGCGTACATGGCGCCGACGCCGAGTTCGGCCAGGTACGTGGCGACCTCAGCGGCGTCGGCGAAGCCGAATTCGGGACGGAGTTGCAGGCGGTAGGTGGAGCTCGGCGCCCCCATCAGGCGCACCGCTGCAGGACGAGCAGGGAGCGGGCGGTCACGGTGATCTTGTCGGCCGCGGCGACGTCGCCGACCTCGGTGCCGGCGGCCTCGATGCCGAACCCGATCGACGTGTGGTTGTCGACCTCGCCGGTGTCGGTGTTGACGACGACCTGCCATTGGCCGCCGTATTCCTTGCCGGGCACGGTGAATTCGATGTCCTCGTAATGCGCGTTGAAGAACAGCACGAAGGAATCATCCCGCACCCACTCGCCGCGCGGGTCGTGATCGTGAATTCCGTCGCCGTTGAGATAGACGGTGATGGCTCTGCCGAATTTCGCTTCCCAGTCCTCTTCGGACATGTGCGCGCCGTCAGGTGTGAACCAGGCGATGTCCTCGGGCCCCGCGCCACGGTGGGTTGGTCGGCCGTCGAAGAACCGCTTGCGGCGAAACGCCGGGTGAGCGCGGCGGAACTCGATCAGCTCACTCGCGAAAGTGAGCAGTTCGGTGTGTTTCTCCGCGTCCTTCCAGTCCATCCAGGCGATGTCGTTGTCCTGGCAATAGGCGTTGTTGTTGCCCTGCTGGGTACGGCTGATCTCGTCGCCGTGCAGCATCATGGGTACGCCCTGGGACAGCATCAGGGTGGCCAGCAGGTTGCGTGACTGGCGGGCGCGCAGGTCGAGCACGTTCGCGTCGTCGGTCGGTCCTTCTACGCCGTGGTTCCAGGACCGGTTGTCGTCGGAGCCGTCCCGGTTCCCCTCGCCGTTGGCCTCGTTGTGCTTCTTGTCGTAGCTGACCAGGTCATGCAGGGTGAAGCCGTCGTGCGCGGTGACGAAGTTGATCGACGCGAACGGGCGCCTGCCGTCGTCCTGGTAGAGGTCGCTGGATCCGGTGAAGCGGGACGCGAACTCGCCGAGGGTGCCGGGTTCGCCGCGCCAGAAGTCGCGCACGGTGTCCCGGTAGCGGCCGTTCCATTCCGTCCACAATGGAGGGAAGTTGCCCACCTGATAGCCGCCGGGGCCGACGTCCCATGGCTCGGCGATCAGCTTGACCTGCGAGATCACCGGATCCTGCTGGACGATGTCGAAGAAGGCGCTGAGCCGGTCGACGTCGTAGAAGACACGGGCCAGCGCGGAGGCGAGGTCGAAGCGGAACCCGTCGACGTGCATCTCGGTGACCCAGTAACGGATCGAGTCCATGATCAGCCGCAGTACCTGCGGGTGACGGACGTTGAGCGTGTTTCCCGTGCCCGTGTAGTCGAAATAGAAGCGCGGGTTGTCGGGGACG
>DASYBO010000590.1:0-4656 GCA_036500685.1 Pseudonocardiaceae bacterium
CGTGCACGGCCCCTGCCGCAGGCGGGTGAGCATGAGCAGCCTGCTCGGCGTGGCCAGGGCCTGCAGGGTGGTCGCCACGGTCGCCGCACTGGCCGCGTCCAACGACGCGGGCGGCGTGTCCCGACCTTTGACCCCATGACCCACGCTCAGCATGGTAACAGCAGGTGATCGGGCTTGATGTCCACAGTGGACACGGCGAAATCCGGTGGCGGCGGGCGGGCCCGACGGGGTTTGCTCTGCGCGTGACCCCGGTGAGGAACGGCCAGATCGTGGCAAGGTTCGTGCTGCTCGCGCTGGTCTGGGGCGCGAGCTTCCTGTTGATCAAGGTCGGCGACGGCGGCCTGTCCCCCGCCCAGGTGGTGTTCGCGCGGCTCGGGTTCGGCGCGCTCGCCCTTGGCATCGTGCTCGCGGTCACCCGCTCGCCGCTGCCGCGCGAGGCGAGAGTGTGGGGCCATCTCGCGGTGCTCGCCGTCACCCTGTGCGTCGTCCCGTTCCTGCTGTTCGCGCTGGCCGAGCAGTACGTGTCCTCCGGTCTGGCCAGCATCCTGAACGCGACGACGCCGCTGATGACGATGCTGGTCACCGTCCTCGCGCTGCCCTCGGAAAAGCTGAACACCGGGCGGGTTTTCGGCCTGCTGCTCGGGTTCCTCGGCGTGGTCACGTTGACCGGGCCGTGGCAGGGCGGTGCGGGCGGCTCGCTGCCGGCCGAACTCGCCTGCCTCGGCGCCACCCTCTGCTACGGCATCGGTTTTGTCTACCTGCGCCGGTTCATCACCCCGCGCGGGCTGCCCGCCGCGACCGTCGGCTTCGGCCAGGTGCTGATCGGCACGGTGCTGATGGCGTTGGCCCTGCCCTGGATCCGGCTACCCGCGCCGCACCTGAGCGTCTCGATCGTGCTGTCCATGGTGGTGCTCGGCGCCGCCGGCACCGGCATCGCCTATGTGTGGAACACCGAGATCGTCGCGGCCTGGGGCGCGGTCAACGGCGCCGCCGTCACCTACCTGACCCCGATCGTCGGCGTCGTGCTCGGCATCGCGGTGCTGCACGAACCGCTGCGCTGGAACGAGCCGGCCGGCGCGGTCCTGGTCATTCTCGGCGTACTCGCCGCGCACGGCCGCCTGCGGCGTCCGATTCAGCGCGCGAGCGACACCGACGGCCGGTCCAAGGCGTCCAGCGCGCGGTAGATCCGCTTGTCGGACACGGGATACGCGGTGCCCAGCGTCTGCGCGAAGTAGCTGACCCGCAGTTCCTCGACCATCCAGCGCACGTCCGAGAGTTCCCGGCTCGGCTTGTTGTTGGCGACGACCTCGTCATAGGCCGCGCGCACGTCCTCGACCTGACGCTGCCAGGCCGCGTCGCGACTCGGGTTGGTGGCGAGCTTCTCGATGCGTTGCAGGATTCCGCGCAGATAGCGCAGCACGTCGGGCAGGCGGTCCGCGCCGGTCTCGGTGACGAACCCGCGATGCACAAGGCCCTCGCGCTGCCCTGTGATGTCCGCGATCGCCGGACGCGGCGCGTATTTCGCGTTGGTCACCGCGAGGTCGACCTCCTGCACCACGGTGAGGATCTTGGCCACCTCGCGCACGATGTCCAACACGACCGCCGGCAGCCGGCGCCGGGTCTCCTCAAGCAGCGCGGTGAAACCGGCCTCCTCGCGCGGCGGCCCGCCCGCGTCCGCGATCAGCTTGTCGACCGCGCCCGTGATGCAGTCGTCGAGCAGGTCGGCGACGCCGCGATGCGGGTTGCGGCTGAGCACCAGTTTGGTCGGGTTGTCCAGTTGCCGGGTGATGTACTTGACCGGCGAGGACACGTTGAGCACCAGCAACCGGCGCGCGCCGCGCCACATGGACAGCTCGGCCTCGCCTGCCGTCTCGAACATCCGGATCGACACGCTCTCGCCGTCGTCGACAAGCGCGGGATAGCCGGTGACCAGGTAGCCGAACTTCTCCTGCTGGTAGCTGGCCGGCAGGCTGCCGAAGTCCCAGGTGCGCAGGCCGCGCTTCTCGATGTCCTCGGCGGCGGCGGACAGCGTGGCGCGCATGGTCGGTTTGAGCTGCTGGCGCAACGTATCCAGGTTCTTGCCGACCGCGATCACCTTGTCCTGCTCGTCCACCACCTCGAAGGTGATCTTCAGGTGCTCCGGCAGTTTGTCGGGCTCCCACGCGTCGCGCGGCACCCGCACGCCGCCGAGCGTGAACAGTTCGCGTTCCAGCGCGTCCAGCAGCGGTTCCTCGGTCTCGTCGTACCCGCTCATCGCGTCCAGCGCGGCGCGGGCGAAGTCCGGTACCGGCACGAAGTTGCGGCGCAGCTGCTTGGGCAGCGACTTGATCAGCGCGATCACGAGTTCCTCGCGCAGACCGGGAATGTGCCAGTCGAACCCGCTGCGGACCTGGTTGAGCACCGGCAGCGGAATCCGCACGGTCACGCCGTCGGTGCTGGTCCCCGGTTCGAACTCATAGGACAGCGGCAGGCTGAGCCCGCCCTGCTGCCAGTCGTCCGGGAACGCCTGCACATCGGCGGCTGCCGATGCGTTCGCGTTGACCAGCATCTCCTTGGTGAACGTGAGCAGCTTCGGGTCGTCGGCGCGGGTCTTCTTCCACCACGAGTCGAAATGCCGGCCCGAGGTGACCTCGCGGCCGATCCGCTGGTCGTAGAACTCGAACAGCACCTGGTCGTCGACGAGGATGTCGCGCCGCCGGGCGCGATTCTCCAATTCGGCGACCTCGTCGAGCAGAGCGCGGTTCGCGGCAAGGAACTTGTGCTGGGTGCGCCATTCGCCGTTGATCAGCGCGTGCCGGATGAACAGGTCGCGGCACAGTTCCGGGTCGATCCGGCCGAAGTTGACCGGTCGCGCGTTCACGATGGGCAGACCGAACAGGGTCACCTTCTCCGAGGCGATCACGGCCGCCTTGTTCAGCTCCCAGTGCGGCTCGCTGTAGTCGCGCTTCACCAGATGCGGAGCCAGTTTCTCGGCCCATTCCGGTTCGATCCGCGCCACGATCCTGCCCCACAGCCGGGACGTCTCTACGAGTTCGGCCGACATCACCCAGCGCGGCTGCTTCTTGAACAGCGCCGAACCGGGGAAGATCGCGAACTTCGCGCTGCGCGCGCCGAAGTACTCCTGCTTCGCACCGTCCTTGATGCCAAGGTGCGACAGCAATCCGGACAGCAGCGAGATGTGCACGTTCTGCCCGCTGCCGGGCTCGGTGTTCAGCGTCATCCCGAGCTGGCCGACGACCTGCTTCAACTGGCTGTAGATGTCCTGCCATTCACGCACCCGCAGGAAGTTCAGGAACTCGTTGCGGCACAGGCGGCGGAACCGGTTGGTGGACAGCTCGCGCTGCTGCTCGCGCAGGTAGTTCCACAGGTTCAGGTAGGCAAGGAAGTCCGAATCCGGGTCGGCGAAGCGGGCGTGTTTCTCGTCGGCGGCCTGTTTGTGGTCGGCCGGTCGCTCGCGTGGGTCCTGAATGGACAGTGCAGATGCGATGACGATGACCTCGCGCAGGCACCCGTTGCGGTCGGCCTCCAACACCATCCGGCCCAGCCGGGGGTCGACCGGCAACTGGGCCAGTTGGCGGCCCAGCGCGGTCAGCTTGTTCTCGTTACCAGCTGGGACCGGCTCGAACGCGCCCAACTCCTGGAGCAGTACCACGCCGTCGGTGATGTTGCGGCGATCCGGCGGGTCGATGAACGGGAAGGCGGCGATGTCGCCGAGGCCGATCGCGGTCATCTGCAGAATGACCGAGGCCAGGTTGGTGCGCAGGATCTCCGGATCGGTGAACTCCGGTCTGGCCAGGAAGTCCGGTTCGGAGTAGAGCCGGATGCAGACGCCCTCCGAAACGCGGCCACAGCGGCCTTTGCGCTGATTCGCCGACGCCTGCGATACCGGTTCTATGGGCAGCCGCTGCACCTTGGTGCGGAACCCGTAGCGGGAAATCCGGGCATAGCCGGGGTCGATCACATATTTGATGCCGGGCACCGTCAACGAGGTCTCGGCCACGTTGGTGGACAACACGATTCGCCGTCCCGGATGCGACTGGAACACCCGATGCTGCTCGGCGAAGGACAGCCGCGCGTACAGCGGCAGAATCTCCGTGTTGCGCAGCCCCATCTTCTCCAGAGCGTCGGCCGTGTCCCGGATCTCACGCTCGCCGGAGAGGAACACCAGGATGTCACCGCGCCTTTCGGCGGCCAGTTCCTAGACCGCGTCGCAGATGCCCTGGGTATGGTCGCGGTCACGGTTGGTCGGGCGCTCGTCGAGCTCGTCGTCCTCCAGCTCGACGTCGTCGTCGACCAGCGGGCGGTAGCGCAGCTCGACCGGGTAGGTGCGGCCGGACACCTCGATGATCGGGGCGTCCTCGAAATGCCGGGAGAACCGCTCCGGGTCGATCGTCGCCGAGGTGATGATCACCTTCAGGTCCGGCCGGCGCGGCAGCAGCTGCTTGAGGTAGCCGAGGATGAAGTCGATGTTGAGGCTGCGCTCGTGGGCTTCGTCGATGATCAGTGTGTCGTACTGCGAGAGCATCCGGTCGTGCTGGATCTCGGCCAGCAGGATGCCGTCGGTCATCAGCTTGACCAGCGTGTCCGTGCCGACCTGGTCGGTGAACCGGACCTTGTAGCCGACCGCTTTGCCCAGTTCCGAGCCCAGTTCCTCGG
>DASYBO010000591.1:0-11644 GCA_036500685.1 Pseudonocardiaceae bacterium
TCCCTAGTACGAGAGGACCGGGACGGACGAACCTCTGGTGTGCCAGTTGTTCTGCCAAGGGCATGGCTGGTTGGCTACGTTCGGAAGGGATAACCGCTGAAAGCATCTAAGCGGGAAGCCTGTTCCTAGATGAGATCTCCCTCTCTTTGTGAGTTAAGGCCCCCAGCTAGACCACTGGGTTGATAGGCCAGAGATGGAAGCCCTGTGAGGGG
Organism: Pseudonocardiaceae bacterium; assembly: GCA_036500685.1. Taxonomy (GTDB): domain Bacteria; phylum Actinomycetota; class Actinomycetes; order Mycobacteriales; family Pseudonocardiaceae; genus CAJCJE01. Next base: position 213 of record DASYBO010000591.1, read on the forward strand.
TGGAGTTGACTGGTACTAATAGGCCGAGGACTTGTTTACAAAGAGGCTGCGCATCCACTGTGTGATTCTGAACCAACCACCGGTCCGGACTCTGTGACCAGGGGTCTGTGGGTGGATATGTTCATAGCGTTACGGCGGTCATGGCGGGAGGGAAACGCCCGGTCCCATTCCGAACCCGGAAGCTAAGCCTCCCAGCGCCGATGGTACTGCACTTGTGAGGGTGTGGGAGAGTAGGACGCCGCCGGACTTAATTTAGGCCGAGGGCCTTGGTAGAGACGCAAGTCTCCCAAGGCCCTCGGCTTTTTTATTGCCCGCGCACGGCCGATAACCGGTCGACCGGCGCCTGCGGCCTGGTCATCATGGCTGTCATGGACATCACCAGGTTGCGTGACGTGCGCGAGTTCTGGCGCCAGGTCGCCCCGCTGTACACCGCGGACCCGATCCGGCACACAGTCGCGTTGACCGTGCTCAAGCGGGTGCGCGAGGGACTTGGCTTCAGCGACCAGGAGCCGATCATGCTCACCATCGAGGATGGGGGCGATCTGGTCGGCGCGGTGTTCTGCACGCCGCCGTTCCCGTTCGGGTTGAGTGCGATGCCGATCGCGGCCGCCCGGCCCGTTGCCGAGTTCGCGGCTGCCGAGGGGCTTCGGCCGAATTCGGCGTTCGGCGAGCCTGCGGTGGTTGAGGCGTTCGCCACGGTGTGGCAGGAGCTGACCGGTATCGCCCACAACGTGGGCATGGATCAGCGGTTGTACCGGCTGGTCGAGGCCGAGTTCGCGCCGCCGACCACTGTGCCCGGTGAGCTGACCATTGCCGGTGAAGACGACATTGACGTGATGGTCCGGTTCCGGCGGGAGTTCGCGATCGAGACCCAGCACCGGGCCGAGCTGGACAACGCCGAGCGTGGGGTGCGGGCGTCGTTCGAGTCCGGCGGCGGGCAGGCGCTGTGGCGGGTCGACGGCCGAGCGGTGTCGATGGCGGTCGCGAGCAAGCCGATGGAGGGGATGTCCCGGGTTGCCGCGGTTTATACACCGCCGGACGAGCGCGGACACGGTTACGGTTCGGCAGTGACTGCCGGGGTGAGCCAGTGGGCTATCGACCAGGGCGCATCCGACGTCGTACTGTTCACCGACCTGGCCAATCCGATCTCCAACTCGATCTACCAGCGGATTGGCTACCGACCAGTCATGGACACCATCGAGGTCTCGTTCGTCGAATCCGCTTCCTGACCGAGTTGCCGCGCGCGTCAAGGAGCGGTTCAACCGGCTACCGTGACCTTGATGGCGTCATCGACCGACCGCTCCCGCTCCGCGCCCTCGCTGGCCCGGTTCGGCCTCACCGACCCGCACGCAGGTGATGACCTGCGCGCGGCCGGCTGGTGGGGTGCGGCCGGTCCGACGGAAGAGGGTGAGTCGGTGCTTGTCGCGCTGTCCCGTAGCCCCGACCCCGACCTCGCGCTGCGCAGCCTGGACCGGCTGCGTGAGTCCGCGGGCTCGAAGTGGGCCGAGATCGATGAGGAGCTGCAAGCCGATCCGGGTTTCCGCGGCAGGCTGATCAGCGTTCTCGGTGCCTCGACCGCTCTTGCCGACTATCTGGCCGCTCATCCTGAGCAGTGGCGGCGGTTGGCGGAGATCAAGCCGGCAGAAGAGGACGAATCCGGGATCAGTGCCGGTTCAGCCATGGATCTGGCTGGGGCGATGCCGATTTCCTCGGTACCCCCGGAGCGGTTCACCGAGGTGCTGTTGCGGGCGGTCGGCGCCGATCGGCTCGATGGTGCTGCCGAGACCAGGGCGGCATTGCGCGGGAACGACGCGGTTCGGGCACTGCGGCTGGCCTATCGCGGGTTGTTGTTGCAGGTCGCGGCCACTGATCTGGGTCATTTGGTCGAGCCGGTGCTGGCCAAACCCGGCTACAGCCGGGTGGCGGCCGAGCTGACGACCTTGGCCGAGGCGGCGTTGCGGGCGGCGCTCGCGGTGGCTGTTGCCGAAACGTGTCCTGCCGATGAGCCGTTGCCGTGCCGGCTGGCGGTGATCGCGATGGGCAAGTGCGGCGGGCGCGAACTGAACTATGTCAGCGACGTGGACGTGGTGTTCGTCGCGGAGGGCGATCTGCCGAGGGCGACGAGGCTCGCCGCGGCGATGATGCGGGTGGCGACCGAGGCGGCGTTCGAGGTCGACGCGGCGCTGCGGCCGGAGGGCAAGAGCGGCAAGTTGGTCCGCACCCTCGACGGGCATGCCAGCTACTACGAGCGTTGGGCGCGGACCTGGGAGTTCCAGGCATTGCTGAAGGCGCGGCCGGTCGCCGGTGATCCCGAACTGGGTCAGGACTATCTGGACGTGGTGCGCCCGCTGGTGTGGACGGCGGGCGATCGGGACGGGTTCGTCGCGGATGTGCAGGCGATGCGGCGGCGGGTCGAGGATCATGTGCCGACCGAACTGCTCGACCGGGAGTTGAAGCTGGGCCGGGGTGGGCTGCGCGATGTCGAGTTCGCGGTGCAACTCCTGCAACTCGTGCACGGGCGTGGCGACGAGTCGCTGCGTTCGCCGTCGACGACCGAGGCATTGGCGGCGTTGGGTGCTGGCGGCTATGTGGGCCGGGAAGATGCGGCGGGGCTGGGTGAGGACTACCGGTTTCTGCGCAATATCGAGCACCGGCTGCAACTGCGCAAGCTGCGCCGCACGCACCTGTTCCCCGCGTTCGACGACGAGCCGGAGTTGCGTTGGCTGGCGCGGGCCGCCGGCATCGCGCCGCATCGGGGTCGGGCCGCTGGTGAGGTGCTGCTGACCGAGTTTCATCGGCACGCGGCCCGGATCCGCAGGCTGCACGAGAAGTTGTTCTACCGGCCGCTGTTGGAGGCCGTGGCCAAGGTGCCGACCGAGGAGCTGCGGCTGACCGCCAAGCAGGCGATCGCCCGGTTGGCCGCGCTCGGCTATGCCGCGCCGGACGGTGCGTTGCGGCACATCGAGGCGTTGACCGAGGGGGTGTCGCGGCGCGCGGCGATCCAGACGACATTGTTGCCGGTGCTGCTCGGTCTACTCGCGGACACTCCTGACCCGGACGGCGGGCTGCTCGCGTATCGGCGGTTGTCCGAGGCGTTGGCGACGACTCCCTGGTACCTGCGGCTGTTGCGGGACGAGGGTGCGGTGGTGGAGCGGTTGGCGAAGCTGCTGGGGACATCGAAGCTGATTCCGGATCTGATGGTGCGGGCGCCGGAAACTCTCCAACTGCTGGCCAAGCCGGATGAGTTGGGCGCCAAGGAGCCTGCGCCCGCCGAGACCTTGCTGGCGACGGTCGGGCGACACCCTGACGTGCGCGGGGCGGTCGCGGCTGCGCGGTCGTTGCGGCGGCACGAGTTGTCGCGGGTGGCCAGTGCGGATGTGCTGGGGATGCTGGATGTGCCGACCGTGTGCACGGCGCTGACGAGTGTGGCCGGTTCGGTGTTGTCGGCGGCGTTGGCCGCGGTGTTGCGGGCGAAGGCCGTTGAGGGCGCGGCACCGGGCCGGCTGGCGGTCATCGGGATGGGGCGGCTGGGCGGGCAGGAACTCGGGTACGGGTCGGACGCGGATGTGTTGTTCGTGTGCGAGCCGAACGAGGGAGTCGCCGAGTCGGTTGCCGTGCGGTGGGCGGGTTCGGTGGCGGAGGCGTTTCGGACCGCGTTGGGCTCGCCGAGCCAAGATCCGCCGCTGCTGGTGGACGCGGATCTGCGCCCGGAGGGCCGGCAGGGGCCGCTGGTGCGGACCTTGGACTCGTACCGGGCGTACTACGCGAAGTGGTCGGACGTGTGGGAGTCGCAGGCGTTGCTGCGGGCTCGGTTCGTCGCGGGCGACGCCGAGCTCGGCGCGCGGTTCATCGCGGCCATCGACCCGGTGCGTTATCCGGCGCAGGGCCTCAACGCGACGCAGGTGCGGGAGATCCGGCGGATCAAGGCACGAGTGGAGAGCGAACGGCTGCCGCGTGGCGCCGATCCGAGCACGCACACCAAACTGGGCCGCGGCGGTCTCGCCGACGTCGAGTGGACGGTGCAGCTGTTCCAGCTGCGACAAGGCCATGACATTCCGGCGCTGCGGACGACGTCCACTGTGGACGGAATTCGCGTCGCGCGAGAGGCGGGCCTGCTGAGCGAGCCGGACGCGGTGGAGTTGTTGGCCGCGTGGCTGCTGGCGACCAAGGCACGCAATGCGGTCATGTTGGTGCGTGGTAAGGCGTCCGACCAGTTGCCGAGCGCGATCCGGGAACTGGCCGCGGTGGCCGGCCTTGTTTCTGGCCGGCGCGGCGCGGATCCTGGCGAATTCCTTGACGAGTATCGCCGTACGACGCGGCGGGCGCGCGGGGTCGTCGAGCGGGTGTTCTACGAGGGCTGAGTTGCCACGGCATGTTTCAGCTCAGGGTCGGGTCGCCCCAGGCCAGGTCGGCTGACCCGCTGGGCCGGTACATCTCAAGGCGCAACTTCATCCCGCCCGACACGGGCACGTCGACGCCGCGCGGTTTGCCGAACGCGGCCCAGCACTCGGCCAGCGGCTTGCCGTCCATCGACACCCGGAACTGCCCTACCTGGAAGCGTTCGCGCGCATCGTCGAGCACTCCGACCACCGCCGTGAACCGCTGGTAGACACCACCGAGATCGATGTCGACGAAGGCCGGCGCATCGTCCGGCGCGGAGCGCAGCACGATGCTCCGCTCGTATCGGACGCCGTCGATGCGCACGGTGTCCAGTCGCACTCCTGGACTGTGTGCCAGCCAACGCGATCCGTCGCCGGCCTGGACCGGCTCCGGCTGAGCGCCGCCGAGCCACTGGCCGAGTTCCGGCAGTGGATACTTGCCGATCCCGGTGATCGCCGCGATCAGTTCGGCCACGCCGTCGTTGGTGAACTCGCTGATCATGAAGCGCGTCGTCGAGTAGGGGCTCAAGAACATCGGGATGTCCTCGACCGATCCGCCGGGCAGCACGACGGGCAGGATCCGCGCCGTCGCGGCGCCAAGATCTTTGGTGAGCGCGTCGCGGATCATCGCCGCCTCGAACTGCGACCCGCGCCCCTCATCCGGCAGGGCTTCGCCTTCGGACCGTTTCCGGTATTTCGGCGACGCGACCACGACGACGTAATCCGCGATCTTGAACAGCTGCGTCGCCCACAGCGACCAGTCCCGCCGCACATTGTCGTCCCACTGATCCAGCTTGGTGTCAAGGCCGATTCGAACCCGGAGAAATGTCGAGAAAGTGCGCACCAGGTCTTTGTGTTCCGCTGAATCGTGCGCGTAGCTGATGAACACGATCGGCGCCGCGCGCTTCGACATCGGCTCTCCCGAGTTCGGCGAATTCTTGCTGTCCAGATAAACGCGATGTGCGCCCTCGCGGTGTCCGCTGGCCAGTTATTGGCCAGGTTCTGGCCGGTTTTACGCCTGTCCCTGCTGTTCCGCGCCCCCGTACGATCGAACGCGCACCCGGGACCGAGTTGGAAGGACCGATGACGCGCTTGTACCAGTACGACGTGTTCATCAGCTACCAGCGCACCAGTTCGACGGTGCCGCTGTGGATCAGGCACCATTTTTATCCGCGACTTTCCGAACTGCTCGACGACAATGCCGACTTCGACGTCAAGATCTTCTACGACGAGCAGGTTCCGGTCGGCGTCACCTGGCCGGCGAAATTGGAGGGTGCGCTTCGGCGAACCCGGATTCTGCTGCCGGTGTGCTCGCCGAAGTATTTCCAGGACGAGTGGTGCCTTGCCGAATGGCATTCCATGGCGAAGCGGGAGGAAATCCTCGGTATGTCTTCTGCGGAGAATCCGGAAAGCCTGATCTATCCGGTGATCTTCTCGGACTCGGAGAATTTTCCTGGATATGCGAGGGAGCGGCGGATGCGCAGCTTCAGAGGCCTGAACCAGCCCTACCCGCACTTCCAGGCCAGCCCGGCCTACCTGGACTTCCACCGGGCGATGGACCGGGTGGCGGAAGATCTGGTCCAGATCATCGAGCAGGCGCCGGACTGGTGCTCCGACTGGCCGGTGACCATGCCGAAACCCGAACCGCCCCGTCGCCCCCGGCTGCCGCGACTATGACACCGAAACCGGGCACGGTGGTCACCTTCTACTCCTACAAGGGTGGTGTCGGGCGCAGCTTCGCGCTGGCCAACATCGCGGTTGTGTTGGCGCGCTGGGGATACCGGGTGCTGTGCGTCGACTGGGACCTTGAGGCGCCCGGCCTGCACCACTACTTCCAGCCCATGGTGGGGGTGCCGATCGAGCTCGGGGTGGTGGATCTCGTCGACGACTTCCGGGCCGGCCGGCTCCGCCCTGCCGACTACCCGATCCGGCTGATCGGTGGCGATCCGATCGCGCTGATCCCGGCGGGCAGGCCCGACGAGGGCTATGTCGCCAAGCTGCAGGGGATCGACTGGGATCGGCTCTACGACGACGGGTTCGGCGACTACCTCGAGGACTGCCGCGCGCAGTGGACCAGCGACTACGACTTCGTGCTGCTGGACAGCCGCACCGGCGCGTCGGACATCGGCGGTATCTGCACCGCGCACCTGCCCGACCGGCTGGTCGTGCTGTTCACCGCCAACTACCAGAGCGTGCGCGGCGCGGTGGACATCGCCCGGCGGGCCAACGTGGCCCGCGACAAGCTGCCCTTCGACCGGCCGCAGCTGACCGTGCTGCCGGTGCTGTCGCGCTTCGACACCCGCGACGAGTACGCCCTTTCCGAGAACTGGCGGCGCCTGTGCGTCGTCGAGTCCAAGGAGCTCTACGCCAACTGGCTCGACTACACCGTGCCGGTCGAGCTGATGTCGCGGCACCTGACCGTGCCCTACGTGTCCTACTGGAGTTTCGGCGAGCAGTTGTCGGTGCGCGCCGAAGCCAGTCCGGGCGCCGATCAGATCAGTTACGCGCTGGAGACCGTTGCCGCGGTGATCGCGCACGACTTCGACCGCACCGACCTGCTGGCCGAGAACCGCGACGCCTACGTGGCCGAGGTCCGGGCCCGCAGCCAGGAGTTCCGCTACGACCTGCGGGTCAGCACCCCGCGTTCCCGGTCCGACTTCGCCAACCTGCTCGTCGGCGAACTGGCCGAACGCGGCATCCGGGCCAAACGTTCGCTCTCCGGTGACCGCTCGCTGCTGACCCGGTCCGACGACGACGCCAGGAACCTGTGCCTGATCGTGGACGGCGAGGTGAGCCGCTGGCAGTCGGCGGAGATCGAGCAGTTCCTGCGCCGCTCGCTCGGCCAGGACCGCAGGGTGATCCCGGTGCTCACCGAGAACACGCGGGCCAAGGCGCTGTCCGGGTCCGTGCGCAACCTGCGCTATCTGCGTCTCGGTTCGGCGACCGGCGCCGATGAGGTCGCTCGCGAACTGGCCAAGCAGCTCGACGGGCTGGCCGATCCGGACGAGACCGACCTGCGGCAGGTACTGACCGAGATCGCCGAGGCGCGACTGCGCCCGCTGATGTGGCAGTTGGTGGAGGAGATCCTTCGGGACGTCCACACCGCGACGAGCGCGGCCAACCGGCAGTGGCTGCGCGAACTCGCCGACGACGTCGCCGTGGTGCTGCGACGTCGCGATCCGTACCAGGACGGGCAGGTACCCGCACCCACAGGCGTGCTGAAGTCGATCAACCAGGTTTTGCAGAGGAGCCTCGGATGAGCAATCGATTGGGACACAAGCAAACCGCGGCGATGTTCACGCTGCTGGTGTTGGGGCGGGAGGTGTCCAACCCCGAACTCAGGGAGATCGTCGGCTTCACCCTCGACGGCAAGGACCTCGCCGGACTGAAGGCGCTCGGGTTGGTCGCGACGCGCAAGCCGACGCGGGCCTTCGCCCACAAGATCACGGAGAAGGGGGTGAACTGGTGCCGCGGCGAACTCAGTCATGGCACGCCGCCGCTGCCGAAGGCGCGCAGTCTGCTGGTGCCGGCCATGTATGTGCTGTTCGCGGCTCTGGACGGATACCTGGTGCGGGAGAAGTTGAGCCTGGCGGAAGTGTTCGCGCAGCGCGTCGAGCCGACCGGTACGAAGACCGAGCAGCGCGTCGAGCTGACCGGTACGGAGATCGAGCAGCGGATCGAGGCCGCGTACCGCAAGCTGGCCGGATCGTCGCGGGACTGGGTCGGCCTCGTCGATCTGCGCCCGCTGCTCGGTGGGGCCGCCACCAAGGATGTCGACGCGGTGCTCAGGGAGCTGAGCCGGACCGGTCGGGTGTCGCTGGTGCCGGAATCCAACCGCAAGGCGCTGACCGCGGCCGACCACGAGGCGGCGATCCGCATCGGCGGTGAGGACAACCATCTGATCTCGATCGAGGCGTCATGATGGATCAGCTGACCGCGCTGACCTCATTGCACTTCAACTGGGCCGACACGCCGGATCACGTCTGGCGCGACTCCCCGTACCACGTCGACGGCCTGCACACCGACGCGCTCGCCATGCTCGACCGAGGCATTCGGGAGGCCGCGGCCAGCGACGGACCGAGCCCGATCGGCCTGGTGTTGCAGGGCCAGAAGGGCATCGGCAAGACCCACCTGCTCGGGCTGGTTCGCCGGCAGACGCACCGGATGGGCGGCTACTTCTTCCTCGACAACCTGACGGCGGGCGAGGCGTTCTGGGACAACACCGTCGAGGCGCTGCGCAGCGGTCTGTCCAGAGTGGACGACTCAGGCGACACGCAGCTGACCAGTTTCCTGCGCCGAGCCTGCCAACAGGCAGGGATCGGGACGGAGACCAACCAGATCGTCGGCGGCTCGGGGTTGGCCAAAAAGCACGTCGACGCGTTCCTGGTTGGCCTGCGGGACCTGGATCGGCAGGTCGCCCTGGAATGCGCCGACGTCGCGCGGGCCCTTGTGCTCTATGCCAGCGACGATTCCGGCGCGCGCGACGCGGGCGAGTCCTATCTCGGCCGCTATGAGGAGAACAAGCGCGGCGAGCGGCGCAAGTGGGGGATCGGCCCTCGGGATCGGTCCGCGTTGTCGCTGGTCCGCGATGTCACCCGGCTGCTCGCGCTGACCGGGCCGACCGTGATCGCCGTCGACCAGCTCGACACCCTCGTCGCCCGATCCACCCGGCGCACCGAGGAAACCGGCGATTCCGGGCAGGAGGATTTCCTCGTCGCGCAGGTCGCGGACGGGCTGATGGAGCTGCGCGAGGTCACCCGCAGGACGATGACCGTCCTCGCCTGCCTGCCCAACACCTGGATGCGGATCAAGCGGACCGCCTCGGACACCGTGCCCGACCGGTTCCGCGAGTCGAAGACGCTCGGCCGGATCACCGATGGCGGCCTGGCCGGGAGGCTGGTCGAGAAGCGGCTCGGTGTCGACTACCACGCCATGAAGTTCGTTCCGCCTTACGCCACCTGGCCGGTTGCACCCGCCGCTGTCGAGGAATCCTGGGAAGAACGGAGCCCGCGCGATCTGTGGAAACGCATCGGTGGGCACATCGAGTGGTGCGTGCGCAACGGCCAGGTCCGCGAGCTGACCACGTTCGAGGACGAGCAGTTGCCCGACCTGACGACGCAGCTGCCGGCCCCGGCGGACCGCTTCGCCGACCTCGATGCCCGCTTCACCGAACTCTGCGCGAAGGCCGATGTCGCCAAGTTGCTGTCCGCGGGCGACGAGGACGATGTCATGCCCGAGTTGCTCATGGCCGCGTTGCGGTCCTGGATCAACGAGGTCGGCGACGACAACATGGAATGGGCGCCCGAGCGACCGGACAGCGGCAACAGCGAGCTGCACGCCTGGCTGACCCACACCGTCGATGAAGTCTCCGATCTGCAGGAACGGTGGGCGTTCCGGACGATCTTCGCCCCGCACCACGTCGCGGTGCTGCACCGGCTGCGCAAGGCGCTGACCGCCGCCGGGGTCCGGCAGGGTGCCGAGAACCGGCATCTGATCCTCATTCGCAACACCGACTGGGCCAAGGGAGACAAGACCCAGGAGGCGCTTGGCCAGCTGGCAAAAGCGGGCGGCAAGTGGCTGAGTATGTCCGAAAAGGACGTTCGAACGTTCTGGGCGCTGCACGAGATGCTCGGCACCGGCGGGACCGAACTGCTGGAGTGGCTGGTCGAACGGCGCCATGCCAGCCGGTCCGAACTGTTGTCCTCGGTGCTGCCGCAGAGCCCGAACGCCAGCAGGCCGCCGCCTCGTACCGAGGACTTGACGCTCGGCACGGATGTCGCCACCGGGGAACCGGTCACCATCGAGTTGGCCGCGCTGCGCAAGCACGCCGCTGTGTTCGCCGGATCAGGGTCGGGGAAGACCGTGCTGATCCGGCGCGTCATCGAGGAATGCGCGCTGCGCGGGGTGTCCACGATCGTGCTCGACCCCAACAACGACCTGGCCCGCCTGGGCGACGCCTGGCCGCAACCACCCGATGGCTGGCAGCCCGGCGACGCCGAACTGGCGCGCCGCTACCTTGCCGACACCGATGTGGTGATCTGGACGCCCGGCCGCGCCGCAGGCCGACCGCTCGCGTTCCAGGCGCTGCCCGACTTCGCCGGCGTACTCGACGACGAGGACGAGTTCGGGGCCGCCGTCGATGTCGCGGTCGCGTCGCTCGCGCCGCAGGCCAGGCTGACCGGCAGCACGGTCAAGGCCAACATCGGGCTCGCCGTGCTGCGCCAGGCCGTCGTGCACCACGCGCGCAGCGGATCGCGCAGCCTGCCCGGGTTGATCGCGGTGCTGGCCGACCTGCCGGAGAACGTGAGCACGCTCAACGACGGCCACCGCATCGCGGCCGAACTCGCCGAGGTGCTCAAGGCCGCGATGATCAACGACCCGCTGCTGGCCGGCGACGTCACCACCGTCGATCCCGGTGTGCTGCTGACCCCGAGCGCCGGCAAGCGGGCGCGGGTGTCGGTGATCAGTTTCGTCGGGCTGCCCGGCGAGGAGCAGCGGCAGAACTTCGTCAACCAGTTGCAGATGGAGCTGTTCGCGTGGATCAAACGCAACCCCGCCGGTGACCGGCCGCTCGGCGGGCTCCTTGTGATGGACGAGGCGCAGACCCTGGCCGCGTCCGGCACGCTCACCGCGAGCACCCGCAGCACGATCGTGCTCGCCTCGCAGGCGCGCAAGTACGGGCTGGGCCTGATCTTCGCCACCCAGGCACCGAAGGGGCTGCACAACCAGGTCGTCGGCAACGCCATGACCCAGTTCTTCGGCAGGCTCAACAGCAACGCGCAGATCGACGCCGCCAAGGAAATGGCCAGCGCGAAGGCGAGCGCGGTGCCCGACATCTCCCGCCTGGAACGCGGCCAGTTCTACGTGGCGGGCGAGGCATTCGGCTTCCACAAGATCGCCTCGCCCATGTGCCTGAGCTACCACCCGCCGAGCCCACTGCGCCTGGAGGAGGTCCTCGACCGCGCCCGGATCTAGGCCGCCGATTCCTTTTGGTGCTGGCCGGGATCTACCTGGTATGACCATTCCCGCGACCATGCGCGCGCTGCGGCAGAC
>DASYBO010000592.1:0-5837 GCA_036500685.1 Pseudonocardiaceae bacterium
CCGGGCAGGGTGTAGCGGCGCACCGACATGACGGTCAACCCGGCGCGGCGGATGGCCCGCTCGCTGTCCCGGTTCGCTGGGCAGCGCGCGCCGAAGCCGGCGGTGGCCACCGTGTAGGCGTGTTGGGCGCGGCGCAGCCAACTGCCCGGAGGCGCGGCAACGTGTTCGGCGAACACGTACTGTCCGCCCGGCCGCACCACTCGGAACAGTTCGGCCAGCACCGCGGCCGGGTCGCGTACCGAACAGAGCACGAAGGTGGCCACCGCGGCGTCCACGGAGCAGTCGGGCAGTTCCAGCCGTTCGGCCCGTCGCGCCAGCAGCGTGATCGGCCGGTCAGCCGCGCGGCGGACGGCTTCCCGGTGGCGCGCGTCGGGCTCCACGCCGATCCACCGCACCCTTGGGTCGTAGTAGCCGAGGTTGGCGCCGCGACCAGGCCCCAGCTCCAGCACGCTGCCGCGCAAGGCGCGCAACCGCCCCACCACATCGGTGCCGGCCAGACTCACTGTCATGGCCCTACCCTCACGGTGCGGACAGCTCCGGCGCGACGGCCGATCGGGTCGACCGACCGCGACCCCAGTCGTCGGCAATGTCGACTTTGGTCGCTGTGCGCGCCGCCCACCTGCCCGTACGCTCGATCGCGTGTATAGCGAGACGTCCTGTAGACGCCAGGCGGCGATGGCCTCGGTCGTCCTCGGCGTGTGCAGCGCGGGCGCCGCGTGGGGCGAATACGCCTCGGGCACCGGGGGCCGGCAACTCGCCGTGGACATCGCGGCGGGGGTGTTCGCCTGTCTGGCTCTCTCCCGGAGTTACCGGTGGCCGATCGCGGTCGCGCTGCTGCTGGCAGCCCTGATCCCGCTGTCGGTGATCGTCACCCCGGCGGCCAGCGCGGCAGTACTCATCGTGGCGCGGGAGCGGCGCTTCGCGGTCGCGGTGCCGGTCACGCTGGCCAGCGTCGCCGGCTATCTGCTGCACGGGCTGTTGCGGCCGATCCCTGGTCTGTCACTGTTCTGGTGGTTGGTGTTGGTCCTGGTCGGGCACGTCGCCCTGATCGGCTGGGGTTCGCTGGCCAGGTCCCGGTACGCGCTGATCAGCTCGCTGCGTGAGCGCGCGGAACGCGCGGAAGCCGAACAGGGCCGCAGGGTGGCCGAAGCGCGCGCCGCGGAACGCACCGCGATCGCCAGGGAAATGCACGACGTGCTGGCGCACCGGCTGTCCCTCCTGGCCACCTATGCCGGCGCCCTCGAATACCGGCCCGACGCGCCACCGCAACGCCTCGCCGAAGCCGCCGGGGTGATCCGCACCGGCGTGCACCAGGCCCTCGACGAACTGCGCGATGTGATCGCCCTGCTGCGCGAGGACACCGACGCCGAAGGTGACCGGCCGCTACCCGCGCTGGCCGACCTGCCCGACCTGCTCGCCGAATCCCGCGCGGTCGGCACCCCGGTGCAACTGCGCGAGGCAGTCACCGACCCGGCCTCCCTGCCGGGCAACATCGGCCGCACCGCCTACCGCGTCCTACAGGAAGCGCTCACCAACGCCCGCAAACACGCCCCCGGCCAACCGGTCAGCATCGAACTGGACGGCACCCCCGGCACCCAACTGGCCATCGCCGTGCGCAACCCGCTTGCGCAGGCTCCGGTCGCGGCGCGGGGCAGCGCGACCGGACTGGTCGGCCTGACCGAACGAGTCCGGCTGGTCGGCGGGCAATTGGACCACCAGCGCGCCGCGGGCGAGTTCCGGCTGCACGCCTGGCTGCCCTGGCCGGCCGGATGAGCGAACAGGTCCGGGTGCTCATCGTCGATGACGACGCGCTCGTGCGCGCCGGACTCACCCTGATGCTGGACGGGGCGGCCGGTATCGCGGTGGTCGGGCAGGCCGGCGATGGTGCGGAGGTGCCCGCCGCGCTGGACGCGCACCCGGTGGACGTCGTGCTGATGGACATCAGGATGCCCAGGGTCAACGGCGTCGTTGCCACGCACCGCACCCGGTCCCGGCCACAGCCACCCGAGGTCATCGTGCTGACCACTTTCGACACCGACGACCACGTCCTGCGCGCGCTGCGCGCCGGGGCCAGCGGGTTCCTGCTCAAGGACGCGCCACCGACCCAGATCGCCGACGCGATCCGACGGGTCGCGGCAGGCGACCCGATCCTGTCTCCGCGCATCACGCGGCGCCTGATGGACCGCGTCGCCACCGAAGCAGGCGCCTACACCCGTGCCCGCACGGCTCTTGCCGGGTTGAGTCCACGTGAACACGATGTCGCCGTCGCGGTCGGGCGGGGCAGGACCAACGCGGAGATCGCCACCGAGCTGCGGTTGAGCGTGGCCACCGTCAAGGCGAACATCACCCGCATCCTCAGCAAACTGGAGCTGGGCAACCGAACCCAGATCGCGTTGCTCACCCACGACGCCGGTGTCTGACTCCGATTATCGGAGCACCTCGGCCATGGGGGGTGCGAACGGGATGTCCAGCACGAACCGGTCCGGGTGTCGATGGTCGTAGCGCACCACGACCTTCGTGCGCTCGGCGCAGGTGCTCTCGAAGCGCGGCGAACCGTGGCCGGAGAACCGATAGCGCCGGTCCTGTTCGCGGCTGCCACCATCCTGCGGGTCGCGCCAGCGCAGGTGCACGGTGTAGCGCGTGACCCCGGGGCCGCGCGGATTCGCCTGGTAGTCCTTGGCAAGGCGGGTCACGGTGGCGGTGGCCTCGATGCCGGACCGGCGCAAACGACGCAACCGCAGGCGCAGTAGCCACATCCGCGCGCGGTGGCAGACCCAGATGCCGGCGACGGTGCCGACCGCGAAGCCGATCAGCACGCCGTACGGGTCGGGTCCGATGTGGAACAGGTAGGGCAGCAGATCCCAACTGACGTAGACGCCGGCCACCCCGCACCAGAAGAACAGCAGCGCGAACACGATCACCTGGACCAGCGCCCAGATCAGCGTGATGGCGGCCCGCTGGCTTCTGGTCATGGCGCTATCGTCCGCTGCCTGATTCAGCGCCGCCAGGTCGCGTTGCGCAGCAGCCGCAGCCCGTTGAGCCCGACGATGACCGTGGATCCCTCGTGGCCGAGCACGCCGAGCGGCAGCGGCAGCTGTCCGGCCAGGTCCCAGGCGACGAGGCCGGCGATGAACACCGCGGCGATGACCAGGTTCGCCGTGACCACGCGGCGAGCCCGGCGGGACAGCGCGATCGCGCCTGCGACGGTGGTCAGATCGTCGCGGACGATCACGGCGTCGGCCGCGTGCAGGGTGAGGTCGGCGCCGCGACCGCCCATGGCGATCCCGGTGTGCGCGGCGGCCAGCGCGGGCGCGTCGTTGATCCCGTCGCCCACCACCGCGACCCGCTGCCCGGTCGCGGTGAGTTCGTCGACGGCCGCGACCTTGTCCTCCGGCAGCAGTTCCGCCCGCACGTCGCTGATGCCGGCCCGATGGGCGACGTCCTCGGCGGCGGTACGGTTGTCGCCGGTCAACAGGATGGGCGTGGCGCCGGTGATCTCGGTGAGGGCGGCTACCGCGTCGGCGGCCTCCGGCCGGATCTCGTCGGTCAGGGACAGCGCCGCGAGGGGTGTCCCGGCGCGGGAGACCACCACGACCGTTCCGGTGGATCGTGGCGTGTTCGCGGCTCCAGCAGCGGCGGGCGAGGTGACTTCGATGAGTTCGCCGCGTACCCGCGCGGCCACGCCACGGCCGGGCCGGGCGAGGAAATCGGTCGCGTCCGGGATGTCGAGATCGCGCTCGCGCGCCGCCTTGACGATCGCCGCCGCCAACGGGTGTTCGCTGGCGCGCTCGGCCGCCGCGGCCAGTCGCAGCGCCTCGTCCCGGTCACACCCGTTGTCCTGCAACGGTTGGATCTCCGCGAGTGTCGGGGTGCCCCTGGTGAGGGTGCCGGTCTTGTCGAAAGCGACGACGGTGGTCGAGCCGAGGCCCTCCATGACCACCGCGGATTTGACCAGCACGCCGTGCCGGCCCGCGTTGGCGATCGCGGCGAGCAGCGGCGGCATGGTGGCCAGCACCACCGCGCACGGCGAGGCGACGATCATGAAGGTCATCGCGCGCAGCAGCGACTCGGTCAGGGATTGCCCGAACAGCAACGGAATCGCGAACAGCAGCAGGGTCGCGGTGACCATGCCGATCGAGTAGCGCTGTTCCACCTTCTCGATGAACAACTGGGTGTCCGCCTTGGTCCGGCCGGCCTGCTCGACCAACGACGCGATCCGCGCGACAACCGAATCCCCGGCCCTGCGGTCGACTCGGACCCGCAGGACACCGGTTCCGTTGATGGTGCCGGCGAACACCTCATCGCCAGGGAGCTTGTCGACCGGCAGTCCTTCGCCGGTGATGGTGGCCTGATCGACCTCGCTCGCCCCGTCCAGCACGGTCCCGTCCGCCGGAATCCGCTCACCAGGCCGAACCAGCACGAGGTCGCCGACGGTCAGCGTGTCGACGAGAACCAGTTCCTCCCCGTCGGGGCCGAGCCGGTTGGCGGTTTCGGGCGCCAGATCGAGCAGGCCCCGCACGGAGTCCTCGGTTCGCGCGGTCGCCAGTGCCTCAAGCGCACCAGAGGTGGCGAAAATGACGATCAGCAGGCCACCGTCGAGTACCTGGCCGATCGCGGCGGCCCCGATCGCCGCGGCGATCATGAGCAGGTCGACGTCCAGGGTCCGCGCGCGCAACGCCCGCAGCCCTGCCAAGCCCGGTTCCCAGCCGCCAGCCGCGTAACAGGCCAGGAAACAGGCCCACCGCAACCAGGACGGACCGCCGCCGAACTGCGCCCCGAGCCCTGCCAGGAACAGCACCAGTGCCGCAGCTGCCCAGCGGGCCTCGGCGAGGGCGAGCACGCGGGTCCGGCGCACCGACACCAGTCCGCGCGACGGCGCCGCCGATGGAGCGGCGGGGGAGAGCACCACGGAACGACCTCCACGAACGACAGCGACCGAGCGACCATAACAGAACATATGAAGACTTGTTCATGTGTCGGTGGCCGTTCAAAAATTTCCGGGGGCGGTGTCGGATCGGGGCAGCGGTGTTCGTAGCAGGGGTGAGGCCGCCTACGAGGGGCGCTGCCCGAGCAGGAGGGACGGCGATCATGAAGCTGACGACCATGACCCAAATCACCATCGATGGCGTGGTGCAGGGAAACGGCGGCGCGTCGGACGAGGACCGCAGGAACGGATTCGACCGCGGCGGCTGGGCGCTGGGGGCCGGCGACGACGACACCAGAGCGGCCATCACCCAGACCTACCAGCGCGCCGACGCGTTCCTGTTCGGCCGGCGGACCTACGAGCTCTTCAGCGGCTACTGGGGAACAATCGACGAGATGCGTGCCCACCCGATCGGCGTTGCGTTGAACGGGGCGCCCAAGTACGTCGCGTCGAGGGCGCTCACCGAAGCGCGCTGGGCGGACACGACCGTCCTGTCCGGTGACCTCGCGGCGGCCATCGGTGAGCTGAAAGCCAAGCCGGGCGGTGAACTGCAGGTGCACGGCAGCGGCACCCTGATCCGATGGCTGCTGGAAAACGACCTGGTGGACGAGATGACTCTGCTGGTCGTGCCGGTGATCCTCGGCCAAGGCACGCGACTGTTTCCCGAGGCAGGGCCGGACATCGGGCTTGAGCTCACCGAGTCGCGAGTCGATTCGAAGGGCGTCATGATCCACGTCTACCGGCCGGCAGGGCGCCCGCGATATGCACCGAGCGCGAACAGTTGACCGACGTAGGAGGAGATGATCTTCAGATGCAGTACCTGCTTTCGGTGATCCACGACAAGGACGACCGTGCCACCACGGACGAGTCCGCTGCGATCGACGTCTTCAACGAACGCCTCCAGACCGAAGGG
>DASYBO010000593.1:0-3352 GCA_036500685.1 Pseudonocardiaceae bacterium
GCCGACGACGTGGTCGTGCTGGACTTCGCCGACGAGAAGTCGGTGGTGCAGACCCGCTTCGCCACCAGCCAACTGGCGTTGCTGCGCACCCACCTCGGCCAGGACCTGAGCGGCGCGATCAGCGACGCGGGCCGCGCACTCACCGAACGCCTGCCGGCCGAACTCATCGATGCCGAGCAGTTCACCTTCCTCGGTCGCGGTTGGACGGTGGGCCTTGCCGCCGAGGCGGCGTTGAAGATGCGCGAGGCGGCGACCGCGTGGACCGAGTCCTACCCGGCCATGGAGTACCGGCACGGGCCGATCAGTATCACCGGGCCGGGCCGGGTGACCTGGATGTTCGGCGAACTCCCCGCCGGCATGGCCGAGCAGGTCGCCGCGACCGGTGGCACCGTGGTCACCTCGCCGCTTGACCCGATGGCCGACCTGATCCGCGCGCAGCGCCTCGCGGTCGCCATCGCCACCGCCAAGGGCAACGACCCCGACCAGCCGCGCAACCTGACCCGGTCCGTGATCCTGACCTGAGCGCTCTGACTCGGCGTTGAACGAAAATTAATCGACCTACGGCACAGTCCCTCTTGCCCTGGTTGAACCGGCGCATACCCGCGTCCGGTCGGGCAAAACGGAGGAAAGGGAGTGCTGGCAATGGCGTACATCGTGTCAAGCGGTTCGGCAAGCGCCACCGAGTTCTGACCAGCGTGCTCTGACGGACAAGCGCGATCGGCCCATGCTGCACCCCCTCCCCGGCCAACGGGTACGTCAACCCGGCGGCCGGCAGCCAGGCCGAGTCAGACCGTTTTGACCGTCACGCCCTCGCTTTCCAGCACCCGCACCACATCCTGCGGCGCGTCCGAGTCGGTGACCAGCACGTCGATGGTCGAGGTCGGGCAGATCTGGGCGAAGGCGTGCCGACCGAGCTTCGTCGAGTCGGCGACCACGACCACCTGCCGGGCCCTGGCCGCCATCAGCCGGTTGATGCTCGCCTCGCCCTCGTTGTGCGCGAAGGCCCCCTGCACCGGGTCGATGGCGTCGGCGCCGAGGAACACGATGTCGAGGATGATCTCCTCCAGGATCCTGGTGCCGAGCGGACCGGTCAGCTCGAAGGACTGCGGCCGGGCCACGCCGCCGGTGACGACCACCTTGACCGTGGGCCGCACCACGAGTTCGTTGGCGATGTTGAGCGCGTTGGTAACGATGGTCAGGCCGGGTTCGTCGCCGGTGGAGTTGAGGTCCGGCCGGACCACCAGGCTGCGCGCCACTTCGGTCGTGGTGGTGCCGCCGTTGAGGCCGATCACGGCACCGCGCGCGGCGAGGCCGGCCGCGGCGCGCGCGATCCGCTCCTTCTCCGGTGCCCTGCGCACCGTCTTGTACCGCAGCGGCAGGTCGTAGGTGACGTTGTGCGCGACCGCGCCGCCCCTGGTCCTGGTGAGCAACTGTTGCGCGGCAAGGTGATCGAGGTCGCGCCGGATGGTCGCGGCCGAGACCGTCATCTCCTCGGCGAGGTCGTCAACGTCGACCTTGCCGCGCTGGCCGAGCAGTTCCAGCAGGGTGCTGAGTCGTTCATACCGGTCCACTGCTCGCTCCGCTCAGTCATGGTGCACGTTGCCCGCAAGTATTGCGCACGGATCACGCCTTGACGGCCTGGATGGTGTAGCTGGCCGCGAGTCGGTTGGGATCGGTGGTCAGCCGCCATTCCTTGAGGTCGTCGTCGGTCTGGGTCATCTGACCGGGCAGCGCGTTCCACGGCACGCTGTTGTGCTCGACGAACTGGGTCAACGTCATTCCCGCGTCCATCAGGGCGGTGATGATCTCGGCCATGCCGTGATTCCAGCTGTGCGTGACGGTCGCGGTCAGCTGCACGTCGCTCGCCACGTACGTGCCGGACTCGTCCATGACGACCGGTTCGATGTGCTCGAAGTAGGAGTAGCGCAGCGCGATCGGATCGACGGTCTCGTCGAAGGTCCACAGCATCGGGTGCCCCTCGCGGATGAACAGCCGGCCACCGGGCCGCAGCAGTCCCGCGACCACGTCGGCCCAGCGCCGGATGTCCGGCAGCCAGCCGATCGCGCCGATCCCGGTGAAGACCAGGTCGTAGGCTTGCCCGCCGAGTACGTCCACCGCGTCGTAGACGGGTGCCACGTGGTAGTCGATCGGGGTGTTGGTTCGCTCGGCGAGCTTGCGCGCTTCGGCGATCGAGGCGGCCGAGAAGTCGAGGCCGCTCATCCGCGCGCCCAGTCTGGCCAGCGACAACGTGTCGGTGCCGATGTGACATTGCAGGTGCACGCCGCGCAGGCCGGTGAGGTCGCCGAGCCTCGGCACGTCGAATTGGACCACTTTGGACAGAAAGGTCGGGTCGGTCACGAACCGCTCGACCTCGTAGCCGGGTGATGCCACATGGGCCGGTGCGCGTTCGTCCCAGTTCGCCTTGTTCAGGGTGAGGTACTCGTCCATGGCGATGAGGTTGCCACCGTTGCCTTGTCCCGATCGCCTGAATTTCCGGACCCCTTGACCAACGCGCATTAACGTTCTAACTTGCCTCAAAGTAAGCATCTTCATGCACAAGTTCGCAAGATCGATCAGGTTCGCTCCCGTCCACCGCCTGCCAGGAGTGCTCGTGCCGCACCTGTTACGCACCACCTTGACCACCGCGTTCGCCGCGGCCCTCGCCGTCGCCACCCTCGGCATCGGCCAGGTCCCGGCCACCGCGGACACTTCGCTCCCACCGCCTCCCGCACACGTCGGCGACTACAACGGCCTGGCCAAGACCCCGCCGATGGGCTTCAACGACTGGGCCGGCTTCGAATGCGACATCAACCAGCAGCTGTTCACGAACACCGCGGACGACATGGTGAAGCTGGGCCTGAACGAGCTCGGCTACAACTACGTCAACATCGACGACTGCTGGATGCAAAAGACCCGCGATGCCAACGGAAACCTCCAGGTCAACACCGACCTGTTCCCGAAGGGCATGAAGTGGCTCGGCGACTACCTGCACAACAAGGGCCTGAAGTTCGGCATCTACGAGGACGCCGGGTACAACACCTGCCAGGGCGCCGCCGGTAGCTACGGCAACTTCCAGACCGACGCGAACCAGTACGCGTCCTGGGGTGTCGACTACCTCAAGCTGGACTACTGCTACCAGCCGCTGGACAAGTATCCGGGCAAAACCCCCGGCCAGGTCGCGCAGATCGTCTACCACGACGCGTCGCAGGCCCTGCTGAACACCAAGCGCCCGATGATCTTCTCGGAGTCCGCGCCCGCCTACTACTGCTGTTCCGGCGCCGACTTCACCAACATCATGAGCTGGATCGCGCAGAACGGGAACCTCTGGCGCTACGGCAGCGACATCGCCGAC
>DASYBO010000594.1:0-13965 GCA_036500685.1 Pseudonocardiaceae bacterium
GGTCGGTGCCGCTCTCGCCCATGCCGGCCAGGCCGAAGGACGGGGCGAGATCCCCTTCGAGCGTGGCCTTCGCCTTGACCTGCGCGTGGCCGCAGGCCAGCGGGCCACCGGCGATCGCGTCCAGGAACAGTTGCGGGTCGATGCCGAGGCGCTGGGCGAACCCGACGCTCTGCGCGGTCGCGCCGGTCACCGACAACACCCACGAGTTGGCCACCAGCTTCAGCCGGTGGCCGTCACCGGGTTGTTCGCCCACCCAGATGGTGCGTGAGCCGATCGCGTCGAACACCGGCGCCACTCGGTCGCGCAGGTCCGAATCGCCTGCCGCCAGTACGACCAGGTTGCCCTGTTCGGCCGGCTGACGGGTACCGAGCACCGGGGCGTCGACGAGGGCGACATCGTGCTGGTCGGCCAGTTCGGCCAGCCGGGTGGCCCCGGTGATGCCGACCGTGCTGGGCTGCACCCAGACCGTGTGCTTGGGCGTGTTGGGCAGCGCGTCGCGCATCACCCCGGTGACCGCGTCCGCGTCGAACAGCATGCTCAGCACGAAATCGGCGTCGCCAAGTGCCTCGTGCAGGTTCTCGACGACCTTGATGCCGTCCTCGCCCGCGAGCGGTCGGGCCTTGTCCGGCGTGCGGTTCCACACCGTGACGTCATGCCCGGCCCTGGCCAGACCGCGCGCCACGCCCGCGCCCATCAGCCCGGTACCCAGCACCGTCACCGCGGTCGTCGCCATGATCCCTCCGCTCGTCGAAACGGCTCCTCCACACCGCATACCACCGAGACCGGGCCGGCATCCCAACCAGATGAAGCCGACAACGGAGACCGAGCAACTACGGGCCGAGGTGCGGGAAGGGCCGCTGGAGGTGGCCGTCTGCGCCAACGCGGGCTTGTCCGAGCCGACCGGTCAGGCCGGCCAGGCGTTGCATGTGGTCCGGGACAAGGTCGCCGACGCGCTGGAGTCCTTCGTCAACGAACTCGACCATCGCGGCCTGCGCGACTGATCAGACGATCAGCAGACCGGCCAGGGCGGCCGAACCGAACACCAGCCAGGCCGCGTAGTCGCCGACATGCCCGGAATGCAGCTGATGCAGACCGTGCACGGCGGGCCGGACCGCCCGGCCCAGCCAAGCAGGCGCCCGGCCGTACAACCCGGCCACGGCGACCGCAACGGCCAGCGCGACGGCCAGCAACCCCAACAGCACTCCGCTGCTGGTCCAGGCGGTCGGCGGCACCGCGCCCGTGACCGACCGGGCTTGGCTCACATAGCCGTGCTGATCGACGAAGGCCGCTGCCGCGTGACCGACCCCCTCGGCGAAGGCCGGCACCACGCCGACCGCAAGGCCACCGGCCAGCAGGATCGCGATGGCCGCGACCATGCTGATCGGGGTTCGGCCGTGCGGCGGGCGCGCGTCCGGCTGCTCGCCCTGGCCGGTGACTTCGTCCGGCGAGGTCGCATCGGGATGGGGCCGACGGCCGAGTCCGAAGTAGACACGCAAGGCCACGCGCAACGCGGCCCCGCCGGTCAGGGCCGAGACCACGACGGTCAGACCGATCAGCGCGACCGAGCCGCCCGCGTCCTCGACCAGGCTCTTGCCAAGCCCGGTGCCGAAGGGTGGCAGCCCGGCCAGGGCCAGCGCCCCCAGCACGAACGCGCACCCGGTGACCGGATGCCCGCGCGCCCGGCCGTACAGGCCCAACTCGTCCACACTGGCGTAGCGGCTGAGCAGCAGACCGGTCAACAGGAACAGTGCGCCCTTCACCGCCGCGTGACCGACCAGATAGATGCCGGTGCCGGCGATGCCCAGCGCGTTCAACGCGGCCAGCCCGAGCAGGAACAGTCCGATGTGGGCGATGGTCGAATAGGCCAGCAGTCGCTTGATGTGCCGCTGGGTCAGGCACATCATTGCGCCCAGCCCGGCCGTCACCACGCCGAACACCAGCAGCGCGCGCTGGACGGCGGCATCGGGCAGTACGCCGTGGAACACCACCCAGTACACCCTGGCCACGCCGTAGACGCCCAACGGCGCCATCACCCCGGAGAACAGCACGCACACCGGAGCGGGCGCGACCGCGTGCGCGTCGGCCAGCCAGAAGTGCAACGGCACCGCCGCCGCCTTGACCAGCCAACCGGTGCAGATCAGCACGAACGCGGCCAGCACCAACGGATCCGCACCGCGCCCGGCCAGCGCGGCGCCCAACTGGGGCAGACCCAGTGCGCCGGTCCGGGCGTAGAGCAGGCCGACACCGCTGAGGCACAGGTACGCGCCGAGCGAGTTGAGCACCCCGAAGTTCAGTCCACCTTGGACGGACTCGGCCTCCTCGATCTTGAACGCGGTCAACGCGTACGCGGCCGCGCCCATCAGCTCGAAGAACACCACCATGTCGAACAGGTCGCCGGTGAGCACGAAACCGGTCATGCCGGTGCTGAACAACAGGATCAACGCGTGGTAGTGCGCGTGCACGCTCTGGAAGTAGCGAAAGGAGAACAGCAGCGCGCACGTGGCCAGCGCGGCGATGAGCAGGGCGAGACCGGCGCCGGCGCGATCGACCACCAACACGATGCCGACCACCAGGTGCGGCTTCGGCTGCCAGCCACCGGCCCAGGTCACCACGCGTCCATGTCCGGTCGCGGCCAGCAGCAACGCGGCCAGCACCAGGTTGACCAGCATGACCGCCACGGCGCCGACGTCGACCAACCGGCGCGGCAGGAACCGGCCGGTGGCCAACAGCAGGCTGGCCCCGGCGACCGGGACCGCCAGCAGCAAGGTGGGCAGGGCCTGGGCCGAGGAGATCCCGGTCATGCTCAGCCGCGCAACGCGTGCAGCTCGTCCGGCACGATGGTGCCGTGGCGCTTGCCGACCTGCACGACCAAGGCCAGCAGCAGCGCGGTCACGGTGGCCGAGACCACGATGTCGGTCAGGGTCATGGCCTGCACCACCGGATCGACCACCGGTGAGCCCTTCGGCGTGCTCGATCCGAAGATCGGCGCGGCCGCCCCGCGCTGGTAGCCGATGGTCAGCAGCAGCACGTACGTGCCGGACTGGGCGATGGCCACGCACAGGACGGTGTGGATCAGGTTGCGGCTGCGCACGACGCCGAAGATGCCGATCAGCACCAGCCAGGCCGCCACCCCGTAGGCGAAGATCGTCATCGGGTCACCAGGTCCTGTTCGAGGAACCCGGCCAACAGCACGACCACCGCGCAGGCCACCTCGACCCCGATCGCCACGCTGAACACCGGCACCGTCCCGGCCGAGAACAACGTGTCGAACACGCCCTTGGGCAACACGTTGGCCAGAAACCCGGAACTGGTGAACAGCCCGGCGACGCCGAGCGCGACGACCGCGCCCATGCCCGCCGCCTCGCCGTACTCGTACCACCGCAACGGGCGCAGCCTGCGCAGCGCCGGGTAACTGCCGCTCACGTAGAGCAGGTGCAGTCCGGTGGCCAGCACGACCCCGCCCTGGAACCCGCCGCCCGGCGTGAGGTGGCCGTGCACCACGACGTCGGCGCCGATGATCAGCGTGACCGGCAGCAGCACGTAGCCGGCCAGTCTGGTCGCGCTGAGCACCCGTCCCTCGGACGGCGCCCGTCCGCGCCGTTCGTCGTTTCCCGGTCGCAGCAGCGTCACCGCGCCCAGCACCGAGGCCAGCAGGATGGTCTCCTCGCCGAAGGTGTCCAGGCCGCGTTGGTCGAAGTTGATGGAGGACACCACGTTGGGCGAACGCTGAGCCAGCGAGGCCACCACGGTGGCGTCGCGGTAGGTGTGCACGCTGCCGCCGAACACTGGCATCCGCACCAGCGCGAACCCGAACAGCACGACCAGTCCGGCCGCGCCGAGGCCGAACACGATCCACCGCGCGGTCCGGTTCATGACCGTTCGGCTTTCTTGTCCCGGGTCTTGCGCACGGTCCGCAGGGCCAGCAGCACCATCAACGGCACCACCGCGCTGCCGATCGCCACCTGGGACAGCGCCACGTCCGGCGCGGCCAGTACCAGGAACAGCACGCTCAACAGCACTCCGTACACCGAATAGGTGATCGCCTGCCGGGCCGGGGCCGCGGTGAACACCACCACCGTGCCGCCCACCGCGACCAGGCCCAACATCACCAGCACCAACGCGATCACGGTGGGCCCTCCGCCTCGATCACTCCGGCGCGCTGCGCGTTGCGGCGTCCGGTGGCCGCGCTCAACACCGGTCCGGTGACCGCGAGCAGGACGGTGGTCAACAGGACGGCGGCGCCGGTCAGACCGGGTCCGTCGGCGACGATCATGGCCAGCCCGACCAGCGGACCGGCCACCGAGGTGAGCACGGTCAGGTAGTGCAGCCTGCGCAACACCGACCGCGACCGCAGCGCGGCCAGACAGGCGAGAACGGCCAGCAGGGCGCCGAGACCGAGCAGCACATCGGCCACCACGTCGCGCAGGTCAGCCATTGTCGTCGCCGAGCAGCCGGGTGAAGACCAGCGTACCGGCGAAGGACAGCAGCACCAGTACCAAAGGGACGATCAGGTAGCTGGGCTGCTTCATGGCCTGGCACAACACCATCAACACGATGACGCCGACCGCGCCGGCCAGTTCCAGGCCGAGCAACCGGTGCGCGGCCGGACCCCGGCCGGCCAGCACCATCGCCGGCCCGAACCCGCCGATCATCAGCGCGGCCGCCGCGATCACCCACATGATCACTTCCGCACCGCCTCGGTCAGTCGGGTCTCCCCGATCGGCAGCCGGTGCACCAGCAGATGATCGGCGCCCGCGTCGATCACGACCGAACCCGGCGCGGTCGACACCATGATCGTGGCCAGAGCTTGCTCGCCCCGGAGCTCGACCTCGTCGAACGAATCGTCCTCCGGCCGGTCGCGGCCGAGGGCCAACCGCAGTACCGACACCGTGTCGTGCAGGATCGCCATTGGCAGGAACCGCAGTCCGTGCACCGCCGACCGCCCCCGCACCGCCAACCGCCACTGCCCGCGCGCCGCGATCCGGGCCGCTCGCGCCGCGAACGCGCACGGCAGGGCCAGCGCGGCGGCCGTGGCCAACTCCGCGTAGGAGAAGGCGTTCAGCGAGGCCAGCCACACGCCCAGCAGCACGACCCACCAGATGACGATCTCGCCGCGCCTGCGCATCCGTGCTCCTTCCAGCCGCTTTCGCATACCCCGTTCGGCCCGGGACAAACCCAGGGTTGGTTCGGAATGGATCGTGGTATCCGCTGAGCATGGTGCGCTTTGGCTACACCCTGATGACCGAACAAGCAGGCCCCCGGGCACTGGTCGAACACGCGATCGCGGCAGAACGGGCCGGGTTCGACTTCGAGGTGATGAGCGATCACTACTCGCCCTGGCTCGACGAGCAGGGGCACGCACCGTATGCGTGGACCGTGCTCGGCGCGGTGGCCCAGGCGACCGACCGGGTCGACCTCATGACCTACGTGACCTGTCCGACCATGCGCTATCACCCGGCCGTGGTGGCGCAGAAGGCCGCGACCGTGCAGGAGCTGTCCGGCGGACGATTCACGCTCGGGCTCGGCGCGGGGGAGAACCTCAACGAGCACGTGGTCGGGGCAGGCTGGCCATCGGCCAACGTGCGCCACGAGATGCTGGGCGAGGCGGTCGGAATCATCGGCCGGTTGTTCAGCGGCGGCTATGTGAACTTCTCGGGCCGGCACTTCCGGGTCGATTCGGCCAAACTGTGGGACCTGCCCGAACGGCGGGTGCCGATCGCCGTCGCCGTGTCCGGCCAGCAGTCGATCGAACTGTTCGCGCCGTCGGCCGACGCCATGATCGCGGTGCAACCCGATGCCGAACTGTGCCAACAGTGGCGGCGCCACGCCCCGGACGGCGAGCGCATCATCGGCCAGATCCCGATCTGTTTCGACGCCGACGAGCAGGCGGCGATCGAGCGGGCGCACGAGCAGTTCCGCTGGTTCGGCGGCGGCTGGAAGGTCAACGCCGAACTGCCAGGACCGGCCGGCTTCGCAGGCGCCACCCAGTTCGTCCGGCCCGAGGACGTGGCCGAGTCGATTCCCTGCGGACCGGACGTCAAACGGATCGTCGAATCGGTCTCGGCGTTCTGGGAGGCCGGCTTCACCGACATCGCGCTCGTCCAGATCGGCGGCGAACACCAACGCGAGTTCTTCGACTTCGCCCAGGCCGATCTGCTGCCGGCCCTGCGCGCGGCAGCGGACTGAGCCGGGAGGCGATGCGGGCTGTTGCGCGGGGCCGAAACGCGCGAGCCTGATCACCGACTCCCCTGGTATGCCGTGGATCCGGCTCGGGTATGCCGAATCCAGCCACTGCGGTCCCGGTGGCCCCGCACCATCCCCAGTGGAGTGTCGCGTGCATACACTGCTGAACCCGTTGCCGCCCAAGCCGTTGGCCCTGCCCCGTTCGGTGGCCACGGTGGCCGCCGAACTGCGCAGGCGCGCGGTCGAGGGCGAACTCACCCTGCCCGAACCGGGACGCGGCCAGACCCCGCAACGCTGGTCGGCGTTGGCCGCGCTGGGCCGGACCGACCTGGCCCTGGCCCGGCTGGCCGAAGGACACGTCGACGCGCTGGCCATCCTGGCCGAAGCGGGCCGGGAGCCGGCCGCGGACGCGCTCTACGGCGTGTGGGCGGCCAAGGCAGGCGGCACCGGCGCCGCCGTCGAATACGGGCCCGACGGTCCTCGGCTGACCGGCACCATCCGGTTCTGCTCCGGGGCGAGCATCCTCGACCGGGCCCTGGTCGCGGCGGCCGCGCCGGATGAGTCGGGCACCGGTTGGCTGGTCGAGATCGAGCTGGCCGCGACCGGCGTGCAACCCGACCCGGACAGCTGGCCCGCCCTGGGCATGGACGCCTCGAACAGCCTTGACGTGCGGTTGCGCGAGGTGACGATCACCGATGACATGATCGTCGGTACCGACGACTGGTACCTGCGCAGGCGCGGATTCCGGCTTGGCAGCGGGGGAGTGGCCGCGGTCTGGCTCGGTGGCGCCAAGGGCGGCTACGACCGGGTGATCGCGCTGCTGCGCGAACGGGGAGCGCCCGACGAACACCAGTTGGCTCACCTCGGCGAGCTGGCCACCGCGTTGCATTCGGTCGACGTGCTGCTGGCCAGCACCGCGCAGGCCGTCGACGCCGATCCGGACCTCGACCTGACCGCGACCATCGCGTTGGGCAAGGCCGCCGCCGAGCGGGTCAGCCGGGAGATCGTCGACATCGCGCCGAGGATCACCGGGCCCGGTCCGCTGTGCTGGGATCCGGCCTTCGCCCACCACCTGGCCGACCTCGCGCTGTACATCCGTCAGCACCACGCCGAGCGTGACCTGGCCAGACTCGGTCGGCACCTGTTCGAACGCGGGGAGGGCCGATGAGCGGGCGGCCGATCACGCCGGAGCCGTCCTGGCGGGACTGGTTGGTCGCGGCGTCGGCCGAACCGTTTCCGGACCAGCACTTCCGCAAGGTGGTCGTGGTGGCGGCCCACCCCGACGACGAGACGCTGGGCGCGAGCGGACTGGTGCAGCACCTGCACGAACGCGACAACCCGGTGACGCTGGTGATCGCCACCGACGGCGAGGCCGCCTTTCCCGACGCCCCTGACGAGGAACGAGCCGAGCTGGGCCTGCGCCGCCGCTGCGAACTCTACGAATCCCTGCACGCGCAAGGACTTGGCGCTGTCGCCGTGCGCTGGCTCGGCCTGCCCGACTCCGGCCTGACCGAGCAGCGGGAACGCTTGGCCGCCGAGCTGGCCGAACACCTCGACGGCGCCGACCTGTGCGTACTGCCCTGGCCCGGTGATCCGCATCCCGACCACCAGGCGGTGGGGGAGACCGCGTTGCGCGTCGCACCGGTTGCCGCGCACCGCTTCGCGTACGCGGTCTGGACCTGGCACTGGCGCGGGCCTGCTGACCGCGACCTTCCGGGCCGGCACGCGGTGACCTACCGGCTGCGCGCCGACCAACGGCGACGCAAGGCCGCCGGGATCGCCGCGTTCGCCTCGCAGCTGAAACCGGGCCCTCGGGGCGAGGAACCGATCCTGAGCGCCGAGATGCTGGGCCACTTCGACCGCGAGGTCGAGGTGCTGTTCCGCCAGCCGCCCAGCGCGGGCGCGCCGATCAGCCGGTTCGTCGAACTCTACGAATCGGCCGACGACCCATGGCAGGTGTCGGACAAGTGGTACGAGCGGCGCAAGCGCGCCATGGTGCTGGCCTGCCTGCCCCGCGAACACTACGACCTGGCCGTCGAACCGGCCTGCGGCATCGGCGTCCTCACCGGCGCGTTGGCCGCGCGGTGCGATCGGGTGGTCGCGTTCGATCCGGCCCCCAACGCGGTGCGCCGGGCGCGGGAACGGACTCGTGACCGGGCCAACGTCTGGGTCCAGAACGGCGCGTTGCCACAGGACCTACCGCCAGGACCGGTGGACCTGCTGGTGTTCAGCGAAATCCTGTACTACCTGAGTGACGAGCAACTGCGGGCCACGATCGACCGCGCGGTCGCGGCCCTGCGGCCGGAGGGCCACCTGCTGGCCGTGCATTGGCGGCCGTGGGCGCCCGAGGCGCCGAGGGACGGCGAGCGAGCGCACGAGATCCTGTTGGCCCATCCCGGTTTGCGCGTGCTGGTCGAACACCGGGACGAGCGGTTCCTGCTGCATGTGTTGGGCCTGCGATGATCCGGGCCGTCGGTGTGCTGGTCCCGGCTCGGGACGAGGCCGAACTGATCAGACACAGCCTGCGCCACCTGCGGCTGGCCCTGACCCGGTTGCCGGGCCGGATCGAGCGAGCGGTGTGCGTCGTGGCCGACCGCTGCGTCGATGACACCGCTGAGCTGGCGCGCGCCGAGTTCGCGGGTTGGCCGAACGCCCTGGTCCTCGCCAACGACCGCATGTCCGCCATCGGCGAAATCCGGGCCCGGGGTGTCCACCAGGTCACCGCGATGTTGGCCGGCCACGACCCGGCACGGACCCTGCTGCTGTCCTCGGACGCGGACAGTGCGGTCGAACCGGACTGGGCCCGAGCCCACCTGCGGTTGGCCGAACGCGGTTGGCACGGCGTGGCCGGCGTCGTCGAACTGGCGCAACCGTTGCCGCCCGGAGTCGCGGCGCGCTATGCCGCTGTGCGCGGCCGAGCCCGCACCGGGCGGGGACACGGCAACGTCTACGGCGCGAACCTCGGTGTTCGCGCCGATGCCTACACCGCCGTCGGCGGGTTCGGACCGCTGGCCAGCGGCGAGGACCAGGACCTGTGGCGGCGCCTTGGCGCCGCCGGATTTCGGCTGACCTACGCCACCGAGCCGGTGGTGCGCACCAGCGCCCGCCAACACGGCCGCGCCGAGGGCGGGGTCGCCGCGCTGTTGCGGCGCCTGCACCGCGACGACGCCACCCTGCCGACGGCCAGCTGAGGCGGCAAGGGTCGAGCTGATCCTGTCCGCCGTGGGTACGGGCGAGCTCAGCCGGGTTAGGCGGCCGGTACGGGGCCGAGCCGAGGAGGGCACGGATGCGAACCGAACAGCTGCGCGACCCACGACACCGAAGACGCGACCACCCAGAGCGAACTCCGTTGGCGGGCCACCGAAACGCGACTGGCGGACCAGGGCGCCGACCCGGCCACCGTCGAGGCGACCCGGCAGGCCGTGCTCGAACGCCCCCGCGGTCGGCCGGGCCGGTCGCACGGTCATCGCGGCGACGGCCCGGTGCTGCTCAGTGAGGACCTGCCGGTGCCGCCAGCTGCCGACGTTGTCCGGCATTCAGCGCCCAGAGTCCCGCCGCCCCGTCCCCCAGAGGTATGAAACCGGCCCGGGTGGTCAATCCCGTTGGTAAGACATGCTCGGCCGAGGGCGCCGAGCGGGGAGGCGTGTGCCATGAACGAGGCCCTGTTGACGCGACCTTCCAGGTCACACCGGCCACGCGGTTGTACACGCGCTGGTCGGCACGTAGGGTGAGTTCTACGGTTGATCAGCCAGCCGTTTCGGGAGCATTTGAGTCCGTAGCGCCGCCGGTTCGAGGCCGTCTCGCCGGGCCAGGAACAGCGCGGCGCCGCGCTTCCCCAGAGCCGGATGAACCCATGCCAGTTTCGGAACGCGGTCGTGACAACGAATACGACCATTTTCTGCCGTTGTTCCGCCGGTTGGCGGACCCGGCGACAACCAGCGCGGAGCGCGAGGAACTGAGGGCGGCCCTGCTCACCGGGCACCTGCCGCTGGCCGAGCACATCGCCCAGCGCTATCGCGACCGCGGCCAACCCATCGACGACCTGCGCCAGGTGGCCCGGCTGGGGCTGATCTACGCGGTCGACCGCTTCGACCCCGAGCGCGGTGACTTCGTCGCCTACGCGGTGCCGACCATCATGGGCGAGGTGCGCCGGTACTTCCGCGACTTCACCTGGACGGTCTCGGTCCCGCGCAGGCTCAAGGAACTCAACCGCAAGATCGCCGGCGCGGTGAGCGAGCTGGTGCTGGAGCACGGCACCTCGCCTCGGCCCGCGCAGATCGCCGCCTATCTCGGTCTGCCGATCGAGGACGTCTACCAGGGCCTGCAGGCCGGCATGGCCTACCACCCGGACAGCCTGGACCTGCCGACCCAACGTGACGACGGTTCGGACTCGCAGCCGGCCCAGCTCGGTGATTTCGACAATCGTTTCGAACACGTCGAGAACCGGGAGACCCTGGACGAGGCCATGGCGCGATTGCCGCGCCGGGAAGCCGAGATCATCCGGTTGCGATTCTTCGAGGAACTGACCCAGAGTCAGATCGCCCAGCGAATGGGGATTTCTCAGGTTCACGTTTCCCGTTTGCTGGCGCAGAGTCTGGCGATCCTACGCTCCTCCGTCGTCGACGACGTGCCGGATCCGCCGAAGGTGAGCGAGCCCGTCGCCCAGTAAGAGCTGCCAACACAATAACTTCTCGGCTCACGGCGTCCAGGCACGCGCTGTGTTGATGCGGGCGCGCCGCACCGGCGCAGGAGCGCCAAGTCAGTCGGGTTCCGGCCGCTGGGTGTCGGAGCGGGACAGGTAGGGACGGAACCCGACTGTCTCGGGGATACCCCTTACTTCATTCAGCCATACGTCGTTTTTCTGTCGTTCCTGATGTTTGCCGATCAATTCGCGGGGCATTCAACTGATGAGCAATTCCCGTTGAGTGGCAAGCGAAGGATGGCAGACGATGTTGGTTATTCTGTTGGTGCTGTTACTGGCTCTCGTGCTCGGTGGTGTCGGGTTCGTGGTGCACGCGTTGTGGATCGTGGCCGGCATCGTCCTCGTCCTGTGGCTGCTGGGTTTCGTCGTCCGTTCGGCCGAGGGCGCGGGCGGCAGCCGGGCGCGTTGGTACCGGTGGTGAGCTGTTGTGGCGACTGAGAAACCGGTCGTCGTGGTGACCGGGGCCAGCGGCGGCATCGGCCGGGCCAGCGCGGTCGCCTTCGGCCGGCAGGGCGCGCAGGTCGCCCTGCTGGCCCGGGGCGAGTCCGGTTTGGACGCGGCGGCCGACGAGGTCCGGCGAGCAGGCGGTGTGGCGCTGCCGATCTCGCTGGACGTGGCCGACAGCGAGCAGGTCGAGGCCGCCGCCGATCGGGTCGAGCGCGAGCTCGGCCCGATCGACGTATGGGTCAATGTCGCCTTCGCCGCGGTGTTCGCCCCGTTCACCGAGATCCGGCCGGCCGAGTTCCGCCGGGTTACCGAGGTCACCTACCTCGGCTACGTCTACGGCACCATGGCCGCGCTGGCCCGGATGAAACCGCGTGATCACGGCACGATCGTGCACGTCGGTTCGGCCCTGGCCTATCGCGGGATCCCGTTGCAGAGCGCGTACTGCGGGGCCAAGCACGCAATCCAGGGTTTCCACGAGTCGTTGCGCTGCGAACTGCTGCACGCGGGCAGCGCGGTCCGGGTGACCATGGTGCAGATGCCGGCGGTCAACACCCCGCAGTTCAGCTGGGGCCTGTCCCGCCTGCCGCGCAAAGCCCAGCCGGTGCCGCCGATCTACCAGCCCGAGATCGCCGCCGACGCCGTCCTGTACGCGGCCGCGCACCCGAACCGGCGCGAGTACTGGGTCGGCGGCAGCACCGTCGGCACGCTGCTGGCCAACGCGATCGCCCCCGGCCTTCTCGACCGATACCTGGCCCGGACCGGCTTTTCCGGCCAGCAGACCGACGAGCCGCGCGATCCCGACCAGCCCGCGAACCTGTGGAAACCGGTCGACGGCGAGCAGGGCCACGATTTCGGTGCGCACGGCCGGTTCGATCAGCGGGCCAGTCGCCGCAGTCCGCAACTGTGGGCCAGCCAACACCATGGCGTGCTCGGGGTGGCCGGCGCGCTCGCCGCGGCGGGGCTGGTTGCCCTGGCGATCCGCCGATGACCATCCTCAATGGAGGGACGGAGGCCGTCGTCGAATCGCTGGCCGCGTCGGCCTACACCATCCCGACCGACCAGCCCGAGGCCGACGGCACCCTGGCCTGGGACGCGACCACACTGGTCGTGGTGCAGGCGCGATCCGAGGGCGTCGTCGGCACCGGCTGGACCTACGGCCCGGCCGCCTGCGCCGAGTTCGTCCGCGAACAACTGGCCGACGCCGTACTGGGCCGGGACGCGCTGGGCGTACCCGGCAGTTGGGCCGCGATGGTGCGGGCCGCGCGCAACGCCACCAGGGCCGGTGCCATCGGCTATGCGATCTCCGCCGTGGATGTCGCGCTGTGGGACCTCAAGGCCCGGCTGCTCGGCCTCCCGTTGGCCGACCTGTTCGGCCGGGTGCACGATGCCGTGCCGGTCTACGGCAGCGGCGGGTTCACCACCTACTCGGCCCAGCGTCTGGCCGAACAACTCGGCGACTGGGTAATGGCCCAACACCTGAACCGGGTAAAGATCAAGATCGGGGAGTCCTGGGGGACCGAGGAACGCCGGGACCTAGCTCGCATCGCCGAGGCGCGCGAGGTCGTCGGGCCAGCGGTCGAACTCTACGTCGACGCCAACGGGGCCTACCAACGCAAACAGGCCCTCCGCCTGGCCAAGGCCATGGCCGAGTTCGATGTCCGCTGGTTCGAGGAACCGGTCAGCTCCGACGACCTCGACGGGCTCAGGGAGATCCGCGACCAAGTCGACGCCGACGTCACCGCGGGCGAATACGGCACCGACATCGGGTATTTCCAACGCATGTGCGCCGCGAACGCGGTCGACTGCTTACAGATCGACGCCACCCGCTGCGGTGGCTACACCGAATGGCTGCGGGCCGCAGCGATCGCCGCGTCCTTCGGGCTGACCGTGTCCGGCCACTGTGCGCCCAACCTGCACGCCCCGGTCGCTGCCGCGACCCCGAATCTGCGCCACTTGGAATGGTTCCACGACCACGTGCGCATCGAGTCCACCCTGTTCACCGGCGCCCTCGACCCGGCAGGCGGCTCGGTCACCCCGGATCGTTCCCGGCCCGGCCACGGCCTCACCCTGGACACCGAAATGGCGGGCCCTTACCAGACCCGCCGTTGATCGGCCTCGATCACCGCCGATCACCGCCGCCGATGCCGGAACATGATCCTGAGCAGGATCAGCGTCGGTACGCCGACCTTCACCCACAACGGCAATCGGCCGACGAACGCCGCCGCTTTCCGCGCGGGCTCGGCCACCCCGGGCGGTAGCGCCTTGTCGGCGGCCACACGTACTCGTCGCTTGGCCTGTTCGCCGACCGAGAACCGATCGACCAACACCGCCACGGTGTGGGCCGCGTCATGCCGGGCGTCGTCGATCTCCGCCCGGACTTCGCCGATGCTAGCGTCCGGGGCCAGGTCGTGGTGGGATTGGCTCATTGGTGCGCTCCCCTGGCGATCGTCTGGACGTCCTCGCGGGCACTGGTCATGGCCCAGGTCGGGAACAGCGGCAGGGCGCGCCGCAGGGCGAAGCGCCCGATCAACGCGACCAGGCCCGAACCGAGCAGCACGCCGACGCCGACCAACAGGGCGGCCAACCACACCGGCAGCACCAGGGCCAGGGCCGCGATCGCGCAGATGACCAGC
>DASYBO010000595.1:0-20583 GCA_036500685.1 Pseudonocardiaceae bacterium
CTGAGCAGGGGATTCGTCCGCTTCGGCGTTAGCGTGTTGCGGGTGAGCGTGATCGACAAGAGCCCACCGACCAACCGGGTGCGGGCAGTGGCGAGAGGTCTGCGTGCGGATCTGCTGGTGGTCGCCGCGGTGGTGGTGTTCGTCGCGATCCTCGCCGTGCAGGGCTGGCACCTGCTGGACAAGGGCGACGACCTGTTCCTGTTCTGGCCGCCGCTGCTGGCCTGGTGGAAGCCGCACGTCGGGGTCGGCACCGTGCCCGCGATCGCGGTCGGCGCGCTCGCCGTGGTCTACGGGCCGCAGCTGGCCGCGCGGATGAACTGGCGGCCGATGCTGCTCACCGCGTGGGTCACCTCGGTCGCCTGGACGCTGTTCCTGGCCATGGCCGAAGGTTTTTCCACCGGTGTGGCCAGCAAACTGACCAGCACCGACGAATACCTGCACGACATTCCCCGGGTGTCCGGCATCGCCGCCATGCTGCACGAATTCACCTCGCGAATCGTGGACGGCAAAGCCGACCAGTGGACGACGCATGTCGGCGCGCATCCGCCTGGCGCGTTCCTCGTTTTCCTTGTGCTCAACCGGATCGGTCTCGGTGGTGGGGGAGCGGCTGGGATTTTCTGCATTCTGGTGGGGGCTTCCGCGTGTGTCGCGGTCGCGGTCACCTTGCGCGCGTTGGGCGCGGAGAACATCGCCCGTTCGGCCTTGCCTTTCGGCGCGCTGATTCCCGGCGTCGTGTGGATCGGTGTTTCCGCGGACGGCATGTTCGCCGGCGTGCTCGCCTGGGGCGTCGCCCTGCTCGCCATCGGCGCGACGCGCCGGGGCCTGCTCGCCGACGCGAGTTCGCTCGGCGCGGGTCTGCTACTGGGCTACACCCTTTACCTTTCCTACGGTTTGATCGTCGCCGGTCTGCTGCCGGTGGTCGTCATCGCGCTCACTCGGCGCCTGCGCCCGACCCTGCTGGCCGTGCTCGGTCTCGCCATTGTCGTGATCGCGTTCGCGGCGAGCGGGTTCTGGTGGCTGACCGGATTCAAACTGACCTCGATCCTCTACGCCCAGAGCATCGCCAAACACCGCCCCTACGCGTACTTCGTGTTCGCCGACCTTGCCGCGTTCGCGTTCACCATCGGCCCCGCCGTGCTCGCCGGCCTGCGCCGACTCGCCGTTGCCGTGCGCAAGCCGCCCGTTGCGATGACCCTGCTGGTCGCGGCGGCCGTGATCGCGGTGCTCGCCGCCGATCTCTCCGGCATGAGCAAGGCCGAGGTGGAACGGATCTGGCTGCCGTTCGCGGTCTGGCTCGTGCTGCCCTGCGCACTGCTGAACCCGAAACAGAGCCGGTGGTGGCTGGCCGGGCAGGTCGTGTTCACCCTGCTGGTCGACCATCTGATCACCACGCCCTGGTGACCCGAGACAGCCCCGCGCCGGTGGCACGGGGCTGTCCGGTCGAGAGGGGTTACTTGGTCAGCTCGCGCGGGCCGTCCTCCGAGCCGGTGTCGGCGGGCTTGTCGACGCCGGTGCCGTTGAGGCCCCGCTTCACCGAGTCCAGGATGGCCATACCCTGACCCACAAGGCCGGCCGCCATCTCACCAAGGCCGTCGGCGCCGTTGAGGATGTTCACGTTCGCGCCGGCAAGCCCGCCCGCGGCCTCGCGGACGATCTGCGGCAACTGGTCGATGAGCATCCGGTCCAGCGCCACGCGGTTGTGCGATGCGGCCGCTTCGGCCTGGATCTTCATCTTCTCGGCATCCGCGAGGGCCAGGATGCGCACCCGCTCGGCCTCCGCCTCGGCAGGCCGGACGACCTCGGCCACCAGCTGCTGCTGGCGCAGGGCCGCGCCCCGCTGGGCCAGCTCCGTCTGCATGGCGATGACCTCGCGCTGCGCCTCGGCCTGGGCCAGCGGGCCTGCCTGTGAAGCCTTGGCCTGTGCGCTGTCCACTTCGGCCTTGTACTGCGCCTGCACGACCTGCGTCTGGCGGCTGAATTCGGCCTGCTTGCGCTGGGACTCCTGCTGCGCCTCGGCCGCCGCCTGGGCCGCCGCGGCCTCGGCGATCTGCGCCTGCTGCTGGATCGTGGCGTTGTGCGGCGCCGCCATCGCCTTGATGTAGCCAAGACCCTTGTCGTCGATCGACTGGATCTGCAGGGAATCGATGGTCAGGCCGATCTTGGCCATCTCCTCCTTGGAGCCGTCCAGCACCTCGGTGGCCAGCTTCTGCCGCTCGGTCACGATCTCCTCGACCGTCATCGAGCCAACGATCGAACGGAGGTGACCGGCGAAGATCTGGCCGACCAGCATGGACATCTGGCCCTGATCGGACAGGAAGCGGCGAGCCGCGTTGACGATGCTCTCGTAGTCGTTGCCGACCTTGAACGCGATCACCGCCTTCACGTTCAGCTCGATCGCCTGGCGGGTGACACATGCTTCCTGAACCTCGGCCTCGGCCATGGCCAGAGTGAGGAACCGAACCTTTCGGAAGACCGGCATGACGAACGTGCCATGGCCGGTAACCACCCGAAAGGGTGTATCGGCGCCCCGATTCCTTCCCCCGGAGATCAGCATCGCTTCATCAGGCGCTGGGACGCGGTAACCGAACATCGTGTTTTCTTTCTCCTCGTTGTGGAAAGCTAAAAGCCTGAACCGAGGCCGGCGCCGTCCGTCCATGGCACGACGTCGACGGTGCGCGCGCCTCGGGTCTCGACCACCATCACCGAGACGCCCTTGGCAAGGGGCTCGGTCGACCAGGCCAGATACGTTTCCGTGCCGCCACCGATCCGCAGCAACACCTCACCGGGGCCTTTCTGGCCACGGGTGCCGAAGACCAGAACACCGATTCGGCCGAGTGGTGACGCATCGCCGCTCACCAACCGCCCTCCCTCTCGCCTCGCTGCGAGCCACAATCTAGCGCTCACGCCCAGCCCGCATTTGTCGAAACGCGGAGATCACCATTGTGCGCCTGGTGACAGCCTCCTGGCAGGCGTGTGGCTGCCGTAAGAGCGCCGCAATGAAGTTGATATCCAGCTGTACTCCCGCGCGTGTCCGGTCGAGTGCGCGCGGTTGTGGTGATTCGCCGGAAAGCGAATCTTGCGCCCTGCTGAGTGTCAACTGGCAACGCTGGTCTGGACCTCGCACCGCGCGTATTGGTCTAGTCCATAAGCATTCCTCAACCCCGGAGGAACATCGTGCGCATCCCGATCCTCGGCAGACGAATCCTCACCTGCTTATCGGCCGCGCTGCTCGGCGCCGGCCTCGTCGGCGGTATCGCGACCGCCGCCCCCGCCGCCCTCGTCCTGCCCACCGCGAGCTTCGCGGTCAGCTCCGACTGGGGCACCGGCTACGGTGCCGCGTACACGATCGCCAACCCGATGAGCATTCCGCTGTCCACCTGGACGATCAGCTTCACCCTCCCGGCGGGCGACAAGGTCACCAGCGTCTGGGACGGCCAACTCACCACAAGCGGCAACACCTACACGGTCACCAACGCCAACTACAACGCGCCGGTCGCGGCCGGCACCTCGGTCAGCTTCGGCTTCAACGTCAGCTACTCGGGCGCGTCGCCGACCCCGAGCGGCTGCACCCTCAACGGCGACCCGTGCGACGGCAGCGCCGACCCGATCGCGCCGAGCACCCCGACCAACCTGGCCGTGCTGTCCACCAACGGCACCAGCGTCTCGCTGAACTGGACCGCGTCCACCGACAACATCCAGGTCGCCGGCTACAACATCTACAGCGGCAGCGCGAAGGTCGGCTCGTCGCCAGGCCCGGTCGGCAGCGTCACCGGCCTGAGCCCGTCCACCACGTATTCCTTCTACGTCCGCGCCTACGACGAGGCCGGCAACCTGTCCGGGTCGAGCAACACCATCAGCGCGACCACCACCGCGGGCGGCAACCCCAACCACCTGCCCGGCATCGCGGCGCCCTTCATCGACATGGGCGCCTGGCCGACCCCGAGCCTCACCACGATCGCGGAGAACACCGGCCTGCGCGCGTTCAGCCTGGGGTTCATCACCAACGGCAGCACCAACTGCACGGCGAGCTGGTTCAACGCCTACTCGATGAGTTCCGGCTTCGAGCTTTCCGACATCACCTCGCTGCGTTCCATCGGCGGTGACGTCAAACCGTCCTTCGGCGGCGAGGCCGGCACCGAACTCGCCCAGGCCTGCACCGACGTCAACTCGCTCACGGCGGCCTACCAGTCGGTGATCGACGAGTACGGCCTGACCCAGATCGACTTCGACATCGAGGGTGCCGCCGTCGCCGACCACGCCTCGATCGACCGCCGCTCGGCAGCCATGGCCGCGCTGGAATCCGCGGCCAAGGCGGCCGGCAAGTCGCTGTCCATCACGCTGACCCTGCCGGTGCTTCCGTCCGGTTTGGACGCCAACGGCCAGTACGTCGTCCAGTCGGCGGTGAACCACAGCGTCACCATCAGCACGGTGAACGTGATGGCGATGGACTACGGCGACAGCGAGGCCCCCAACCCGGCGGGCAAGATGGGCACCTACGCGATCGACGCGGCGCAGAGCCTCGAGCAGCAGTTGGCGGGCTGGTACCCGAGCATGACCGCGGCCCAGCTGTGGAACATGGTCGGCGTGACCCCGATGCTCGGCGTGAACGACCAGTCCGACGAGGTCTTCACCCAGTCCGACGAGACCCAGCTGCTCACTTTCGCGCAGAGCCAGCATCTCGGCGAGTTGGGTTTCTGGGACGTCACGCGGGACGGCAACGCGTGCACCGGATCGCTGTCCAGCTGCACCAACATCGCCCAGACGCCCTACCAGTTCAGCAAGATGATCGCGCCCTTCCAGGGCTGAGGGACGTGATTCCTGGCGCCGGTCACTGCACCGGCGCCAGGAACGCCCCGAGCAGACCCTCGCAGCTGCGCAGAACCACCTGCGCGGCTTGCCGCGCCGATGCGTCCAGCATCGGGTTCTCGGCGATGTCGCGCCAGCGGTGCACGGTCTGCGCGATGGCCTCCTGAACTTCGCCCTCGGTGGCCTCGTAGTCGATGCCCAGCCGCATCATCGCTTCGACGCCCTGCCCGCCGATCAGCCGGTTCGCCTCGGTGCTCAGCTCGGGCGGCAGCCCGGTCCTGTTCGCCTGCAACGCGGCCAGCAGCCGCATCTCCCGGAAGTCGTGCGCCGTGGCCAGCAACCGCTCCAGCTGCCCGACCAGCCGCCGCGCGCTGGGCCTCGGCTCCGTGCGGGTCAATCCGTCCAGCGCGAGCAACGCGGAGCGCGCCTTGAGCACCTCGCGCCGATCGGTGAAGAACAGGCTGATCGCCTCGCGCAGTTCGCCCAACCCGCTGCGCTGCACCAGTTCCGCGGACAGCTTGGCCGGTGTGTCGAAACCGCGCCGGGCCAACAGGCTGGCCAGCCGGATCCCGAACAAGCCGAACCGCTCAAGCAGGCTCACCCGCGCCGCGGGCGGCAACGGCTGGTGCGGCGAGTCGGCGAGGAACCGGTCGGCCGAGATCAGGAACGTGTCCGCCGTCTGCCTCGGCACCGTCGACAGCCGCTGCAACCAGGCGAACTCGTTGTCCCGCAACGTCTTCCCGGCCAAACCGAGCATGCCGGCCACTGGCACGACGCTCTGGCAGGTCGAGGCCACCCGGTCGTCTGACCGATAGCGCCGGGCGACCTGCTGGGCCGAGGACAGCGCGTCGATCCGGCCCGCGCCGAGCTCGTCCGCCTTGGCCAGCACCAGGATCGTGTTGATCGGCGCCGCCTCGGCCACCGGGTTGCCCGGCGCGGCCTGCAACGCCTGCAGTTCCGCGCCGCGCGGCTGGCGGGTCAGGTAGAGCAGGCCGTCGGCCTCGCCGGCGATCTGGGCCAGCGTGGTGGTGCCGGCCTCCTCGCCGGTCGCCGACCCGATCGCGGGCGTGTCGATCAGGGTCGCATCGCGCAGTGTCCTGGTCGGCCAGTCGACGACGACCCGGTCCTGGTGGTGCGGCTGCCAGCCCCTGGTGTCGACCTGCAAACCGTTGTCGCCACGGGAAACCGCGAGTTCGTGCGCGGGCCCCTGGGCCGAGTAGACGGTCACTCGCGGCGCGGGCCCGTCCTGAAACCACGTCGACACCACGACCCCGGCCTGCGAGCCGATCGGCGCGATCCGCTCACCGACCATCGCATTGACCAAAGTGGACTTTCCGCACTCTGGCGGTCCGGCCAGTGCGATGCGCAGCGGCTCGCGGTAGCGATCCATGTGGTAGCGCAGCCAGTCCGAGGCGCGCGGCGAGTCGGCGTAGCTGTCCAACGCCTCGTTGAGCATGCCCCACACCAGTTCGCCAAGGTCGGCGGTTGGCCTCACGCGCTGATCTCCAGCCCGGCCCCGCGCGCCGCAGGCACCGCGACCGTCACCAGAGCCTGCACCCGCTGGTAGAGGTTGACCAGCTTCTCCATGTCGCGCTGGATCTGCCGGTTGCGCGCGTCGGCCTGCACCGCGTCGGCCTGGATGCTCTGCCGCGCCGTCTCGGCGATGGCCAGCGCTTCGTCCTGGATCGCCTCGGTGACCGCGAGGAAGTGGTCCCGCAGTCGCCGTTGCGCTTGGCGCAACAGGTCCTTGCAGTCCTTGCTGAACGCGAGATAGAAGTCGTCGATGTGCCGCTGGGCGGCGACGCGCGCGGCCGCCTGGCGCCGCTTGAGCCTGCTCTCGCTCTCGTCCCGGATGCCCTTGCCGCCGAAGGCCACACCGGCACCCAGCGAGATCTGGTTGATCAGCTGCAACCCGGCCAGGCTGGTGGCGAGGCCGAACATGAGCACGCCACCGTAGGAGCTGCGCAGCGCGGTGAACGCCTTCTGCCCCCAGGTGAACGGTTCCAGTCGAGGCGCCTCCGGCTCGTCGACGCCGAGCCGGTCTCCTGGCAGTTCCGCGATGTCCTCGGGCATGGACTCGCCGCGCGGCATCGGCACCGAATGCGCGACCTTCTCGGCCAGCCAGTGAAACCGCTCGAGCAGCCAGCCGAAGTTGACGTCCGCGGTCTCGGTCAGCGACTCCATCAGCCAGTCCTCGAACTGGTTCCAGGTGACCT
Organism: Pseudonocardiaceae bacterium; assembly: GCA_036500685.1. Taxonomy (GTDB): domain Bacteria; phylum Actinomycetota; class Actinomycetes; order Mycobacteriales; family Pseudonocardiaceae; genus CAJCJE01. The sequence continues at coordinate 7,023 of DASYBO010000595.1, forward strand.
GCGGATCGGCCGTCTCGAACGCGCGGTCCGCTTCGCGCAGGATTTTGCGGGTGCGTTCACGCAGGTCGTAGTCGATGTCGGTGACCAGGTCCGAGGTTTCGTCGGACAGCACGGTCTGCCAGCGGCTGGCGTGCCGGCGCAGGTCCTCGATGGTCTGCTGCGCCGCGCGCAGCTTGGCCACCGCATCGGCCGAGCGGTTCGGGTCCGGTTCGGTGATGCCGGCCCGTAGCGGGCCGACCACTTCGACGATCGCGCTGCCGGCCACCATGGCGACCCCGCGCCGGGACAGCGTGTCCGGCTTGGCCAGCACGTCGCGCTGCAGGCAGGTGACCAGTTCGGCGAACCCGGACTCCTCGTTCATGGCCTTGTCGCCGGTCTGCGCGGCAAGCAGCCGCAGCGTCGCGGACACCGGCACCATCCTGGCCTGCAACCCGATTTCCGAAAGCCTGCTGCGGTTGCGCTCGGCAATGGTGCGCCAGCGCGGCGACAGGTCGATCTTGGTCAGCGCGATCAGCACGCTCGGCGCGGATTTCGTCGCGCTGACCAGCAGTTCCAGTTCGTTCGACGACAGTTCGCAGGTTGCGTCGGAGACCAGCACGACGGTGTCGGCCTGGTCGAGGTCGGCGACGGAGGCACCCGGCCTGCTGTGCACGGCGATCTCGGTCGCCGGCGTGTCGATCAGCACCATGCCGGCCGCGAGCAGTTGCCGGGGAATGCCCACCTCGGCGGTGAGCACCGAACCGCGCAGTGCGGGGTCGGCCCGTCCGCTGGTCTGCCGGGCCACCTCCTCGATCGGCACCGCGATCCGGTCCGGCAGCGAGGGCATCAACGCGGCCCCCGGCCCAGCCGGCAGCGCGGGCGGGCCAGCCTGCCGGCGGTCGGTGACGAGTACGGCGGAGGGTTCCTCGGCGTGCTGGATGATCGTGGGAGCCATCGTGGTCAGGTCGTCGCCGACCGCGCAGACCGACGCGTTGACCAACGCGTTCACCAGTTGGGATTTGCCCTGCTTGGCCGCCCCGACCACAAGCACGTGCAGTTTGGGCGTGAGCAGACGTCCTCTTCGGTAACGCAGCCGTTCGGCCAGGTCCGCGCGTTCATGGGCAAGGCAGATACCGATGGTTTCGTCCAACAAGCTGAGCCAGGGCGGGGCGATCACCCGAATAGTGTGCCGTGTTTACCCGAGCAGCGGTACAGGCCCTCACCGGGACGGTACTTCTGCCACCGTGAGTCATCAATCTTGTTGCCCTCAGTAAATAGGGCACCACATAGTAGGGCCCCGTTCGAGTAATCGAACGGGGCCCTACTACTTCAACTACTACCGCCGCCGGGGACTGGAGCAGCGGTCGAATCGAGTCCGACTCAGAGGCCGAGCAGACCGTGGTCGCCGCCCAGGTCCGGCAGGACGCTGTGCAGGGCGCCGGTGACCTCACCCGTCACGTTGTGGGCGGTGTCGCCGATGGCGCTGGCGCTCACGCCGTTCAGCGGGCTGGCGGAGGTCGCTGCGCCGGTCGCCTCGCCGACAACGCCGTGCAGGGCGGAGGTGGCGCTGTGCAGCGCGTCCGCGGCCGGCAGCTGCGAGGTGACGTTGGAGATCGCGCCGCTGACCAGGTCGGTGACGCCGGCCGGCAGGTGCGAGGTGACCGCGCTCAGCGGGTCGTGGCTCGTGAGACCGGAGGCGTTGGTCAGGCCGCTGGTCACGTTGGTCAGGCCGCCGAGACCGGTGAGGCCGCCGATGGCACCCGGGGTCGGCAGGTTGCCGAGCACGTTGTGCAGGGTGTCGGTGACCACCGCGGTCGGGTCGGACGACAGGCTGGTCGGCAGCGCGTTGCCGCCGATGGTGCCGGTCAGCGCGTTGGTGATGTCGGTCGGGTGCGACAGGATGTCGGTCGGGTTGGCGACCAGGTTGGTCGCGAACGCGGTGGCACCGTTGAGGGCGTTGGCGTTGAGCTCGCCGCCGGTGACCTTGTTGATGACGTCGCCGTCAAGCCCGCCGGAGAGGCCGTTGTAGGCCTGCAGGTCGGTGAGGCCGCCGGCAAGGCCGGAGAGCTGGCCCTCCCAGTTGGCGTGGCCTGCGTCGGAGGCGAAGCCGAACGCGCCGGTGAGGCCGCTCTGCAGGTCGCCCGTGACGGTGGCGGAGGTGCCGAGGCCCAGGTCCGGGTTGGCGATGCCGCCGTTGAGCATGCCCTGCGAGCCGTCGACGGACACCCACGCGGTGGTGGCAGTGACGCTGGAGGCCAGCGCGGTCAGGTGCGCGATGGCGGCGTCCGGGCCGTTGGAAAGGCCGTCGACCGGCAGCAGGCTCTGCGCGGCTTCCAGGGACGGGACCAGGTGCGCCGGGGCGTAGTCGATGACCATCGGCATCGCGGCGTTCACGTCGGCCGGGGAGATGTCAGACAGACCGGCGGAGGACAGCAGGGCCTGCGGGTCCGCGGCGAACGCGGTCAGCGAGGTCGGGTTGCTCAGCAGGTTGAGCACGAAGTCGTGCAGCGTGGAGACGGGTTCCATGGTCGGTGACATTTCCTCGTCAAGTTGGGGGACCTAAAGGGCGCCCAGACCGAGTTGCTGTCCGGGTGTGGTCGGTGACGCTACGGGTCGGTGATCATCGGGCCATCGGGGATCACTCCCAGTCCTTCCCCGTCCCCTAATTGGGTGAAATGGGATCGCCGGTTAGGGGGTTAGGGGATTTACCGACGTTTGGTCTAGGTGTTTCGATACCCGCTTGCTACGGGTAGGAACGAGTGGGCCACAGTGGGCCTCACCCCATAGGGTGAAATGTCCGTCGGGTGAGTAACGGCTAGCCGTTTGAGTGCGAAGGGCGCAAACCTGCATGCCATACGTCCTCGGGATTGACGTTGGCACGAACCACACCACGGCTGCGATCAGCCGTCTTGACGACCCGGCCGCGGATGCGGTCGAGATCGTCCGGCTGAGTCGCTCCCGCGCGCTGTCCTCGGTGCTGCACCTGGCCGAGGACGGTTCGATCGCGGTGGGCGACGCTGCCGAGCAGTGGGCGGCCGGCCAACCGGAGCGGATCGCGCGCGGCTTCGTCCGCCGGATCGGCGACGACGTCCCGCTGCTGGTGGCCGGTGCGCAGTACGCCGCCCAGGAACTGACCGCGATGCTGGTCAGATGGGTGGTGGACCGCGTCGTCGCGCAGGAGGGCGAGCCGCCTGAACACATCGTGCTGACGCATCCGGCCGGCTGGGGCGGCTACCGGCGCGGCCTGCTGCACCAGGAACTGCGGGTGCAGGGCGTCGGCGAGGTGACCCTGCTGCCCGAGCCCATCGCGGTCGGCGAGCAGCGGGCCACCGAGGTCGACATCGAAGCGGGTGCCACCCTCGCGGTGTACTCCCTCGGCGACGGCGTGTTCGGCGCCTCGGTGATTCGACGCGTCGCCACCGGCGCGTTCCTGCTGCTCACCCGTACCGAGGGCACCGAGGTGCTTGGCGGCGCCCGGTTCACCGATCTGCTGCTCGGTCAGGTCCGAGGCTCACTCGGCCAGCCAATGCCCGAGCTGGACCTGGACGATCCGCAGGCCAGGGTCGCGCTGTACCGGTTGCGGCAGGTGTGCGCGCAGGCCAAGGAGCAGCTTTCCGCCGCGCCCGAGGTAGTCGTGCCGGTCGCGCTGCCGGGGATGACGCAGCAGGTGCGGGTGACCCGCGGTTCGTTCGACGAACTGATCCGTACCACCGTGACCTGCACCGTCGACCTGCTGCTGCGCACGATCCGCGCCGCGGCGCTGGCTCCCGCGCAGATCGACGCGGTGCTGTTGGTCGGCGGTTCCAGCCGGGTGCCGCTGATCGGCGAACTCGTCGCCGCCGGCCTGGCCAGCAAGGACACCGTCATCGTCCAGGACGACGCCCCCGAACTGACCCCGGCCAAGGGTGCCGCGCTCGCAGCGCGCCGCCTGGCCACCGGCCAACCCACCCCGCTGGCGACCTCGACCTCAGAAAAGAACGCCGCGGGTTCGCTGGTGGTCAGCGGGAAGGATGACTCGCCCATCCAACTGCCGCCCGGCCGGGGCGAGTCGGACGAGTTCGGTGAACCCCCGCCCCGACCCGAGGTCGACATCCCGCCGCTCGACCTGCCCGAACCGAGAACGGTCAGCGACCTGGTGCCCGGGGTGAGCCCCGGCGTGCTCGGCGTGATCGTGGCGGTGGTCGCGGTCGTCGGGATCGTGCTCACCTTCATGTTCGAGGGCGGCGGGGCGAGCAAACCCGGGTCGCCGCTGAACAACTCGGGTGCCGGCGCGCCACCCGCCGCCCACTCGACACCCAACGCGGCGACCGCCGGCTACCAGAACAACGTCACCTCCACGTCCAGCCAAGGCGGCGGCAATTGATCCCATCCATGACGAGCACCGTTGCGACCACTGCCACCGCGACCACCGCGGAGTTGATCATCGACGAGCCGACGCGAGCCGTGCTCGCCGAGATCGCGCACGACCCGATGGCCGCGAATCAGCTGGTCATCATCGCGCCCGGCGGTCACGGCAAGACCGCACTGCTCACCGAACTTGAGCACATCTACCGGGCGGCCGGCCTGACCGTGCTCGGCCCGAGAGACGCGACAACCGGTCCGGTCGAGTCGAACGCCGTGCTCCTCGTCGATGACGCGCACCAACTCGTCCCCGCCCACCTCGACGAGCTCAGCGCCCTTGTCGACGGCGCGCTGCCAAGAGCGGTCATCACCTGCCGGCCCTGGCCGCGCCCGGCCGAACTGACCGGCCTGATCGAACGGCTCACCCGGCGCCGAGGCCCGCTGCTGCTCTCCCCGTTCGACCAGGGTCAGACCGCCACCGCGCTCACCTCGGCGCTGGGCAGGCCCGCCCCGGCGGCTCTGGTCGACCGCGTGCACCGGCTCACCGGCGGGGTGCCCGGCTTCGTCGACCGGGTGGCCGCCGCGCTGGACCCGGCCCGGCCCGATGCTGCCGCGCCGGAGATCCCGGCCACCGCGCTCGCCCCGTTCGGCTACGACTTCGAACGGCTCGAACCCGACGTGCTGCGGTTTCTGTTGGCCCAGCTCACCGGTGTCGGCCAGCACGCCGACCTGATCGGCGAACTCATCGGCCGCGACGCCGACGGTGTCGCGGCCACCGTGGAGTCGGCCAAGGCCAGCGGGCTGCTCGCCGCCGACGGCACGCTGCTGCCGATCGCCGCCGCCGCGCTCGCCACCCTGAACCCGGCCGAGGGTGCGCTGGCCGTCCGCGCCCGGCTCGCCCAGTCGCAGCTGGCTCGTGGCGGTTCCGTGCTCGACCTGGTCCGGCCGCTGCCGCGCAGCGGGGTCGGCGGCGCGGGCATGGCCGCGGCCTACGAGGCCGCCGCCGACGAAGCCCTTTCGACCGAGCCGGCGCTCGCGGCGGAACTGTTCGGGGCCGCGGCGTCCTCGGGAGCGCCGCTGGCGTCGGTCGCGGTGCGCTGGGCAACAGCAGCCGCGCTGGCCGGCGATCTGCCGGCCGCGCTGCGCCTGACCGACCAGGTGATCGCCGGCCCGCCAAGCCCCGACCAGGCCGAGGGCGCCAGGGTCGCCGCGACCGCGCTCGTGCATCTCGGGCAGTTGGGCAGCGCCGCCGAGCTCTACCGGTGGTCCGGTTCGGGTTCGGCGATGGCGTTCGCCGCGATCAGCATGCTCGGCACCGGCGCGCTCGACGAAGCAACCGAACTGCTCGCCGCCGCCGGCCAGGACGGTCCGCCGACCCTGTTGACCAGCGCGGCCGCGCTGATGGCCAAGGGCATCCTGGAATCGGTCACCGGTTCGCCGAGAGCCGCGCTGGCCACCCTGGTTCGCGCGGCGGCGTTGCTCGAACCGGCCGGCAAGTCGGTACTGCTGCCGGACAGCCCCGCCGCGCTCGCCGCGCTGGTCGCGCTGCACTGCGGCGAGCTGAGCATCGCCGAGTCGGTGTTGGACCGCGCGGTCGCGGCCAACGTCGGCGGCACGCTGATGTTGGCCCGGCACCGGTTGTTGCAGGGCTGGATCTGCATGATGCGCGGCGCGTTCACGGCCGCGCAGGAATTCCTGGCCATGGCCAACAAGGCATCCTCGGCCTACCAACCGAGGGACTGGCTCTACGCGGTCGGTATCGAGGTCGGCCTCGCGCGCCGCAGCAGTGATCTGGCCGCGTTGCGCCGGATCTGGTCGCAGGCGGGCGACGCGGTCATGCGCCACCCGATCGACCTGTACACGTTCCTCCCGCTCGGCGAGTTCACCATCGCCGCGGCACGACTGCGCGACCAGGACCGATTGGCGCCGCACGTGCAGGAGGCGACGCTGCTGGCCGAGCAGCTCCGTCAACCTCCACTGTGGACGACGGCGGTGCACTGGAGCGGCCTGCACGCGGCGATCATCGGTGAGGAACCGGCCGCGGCCGAGCAGCACGTGCACGCGTTGGCCGAGGGCGCTGGCCACAGCCGCTACGGCGCGGTGCTCTATTCGGCGGCGCGCAGTTGGCTCGCGGTGGTGACCGGCAACGTGCACCCGCCCTCGGTCGAGGCAGCCGCGCGGCAACTCGACGAGGTCGGTTTGTCCTGGGACGGCGCCCGACTGGCCGGCCAGGCCGCCATCCGCACCGCGGATCGCAAGGCCATGGTTCGACTGCTCGAATGCGCGCGGCTGTTGCAGGGCAAGACCCAGACCAAGCCGGCGAACGCAAGAACCGTGACGACCAACCAGAACACCGGGTCGAGCACGGCGGCGGCGGCCGAGGTGATCGCTGCGGGCAAACTCAGCGAACGCGAGTGGGAGGTCGCCGATCTCGTGCTGGCCGGCCTGACTTACAAGCAGATCGGCGACCGGCTGTTCATCTCGGCCAAGACGGTCGAACACCACGTCGCCCGGATGCGCCAACGGCTCGGCGCGACCAGCCGCAGCGATCTGCTCGCCCAACTCCGCGTACTCGCGAGCGAACGAGGCTGAACATGTAGTACTCGCTGTTGCCCATCATCCATTCAGTTACGTAACATCTGTTCAGCATCATGTTACTGTTCACATACATGAATGGGAGCTGCGGTGTTACGTCCTCGTCGATCGGGCCGCCGATCCCGGCTGGCCGGTCTGCTCGCTGCCGTCGTCGCCAGTGCCACCGTTGTCTGCCTGACCGCGGTGCCGGCCAATGCGAGCAATGGGCCTTTCTGCGGCCTGCCCGGCTTCAATCTGCTGTGCGCGCCGAACACCGTTGTGCTGAACGGACAAACGCTGGTGGCCAACCGGCTCAAGCTGCTCGCGGGCGATCCCACCCTGCGCGCCTCGCTCAGCGATCTGCTCGCGCAGGCCAAGCCCGAACTCACCCAGGGCCCGTGGACGGTGATGGACAAGAACCTGGTGCCGCCGAGCGGGGACAAACACGACTACATGAGCCTGGCGCCGTACTACTGGCCGACCCAGCCGCAGACCCCGAGCAACCCGTGGGGCTGCCCGTATGTCAACAAGGACGGCCAGGTTTCGCCGATCTCCAAGAGCATTCCCGACAAGCCGGAGTGGATCCAGGCCTACAACGCGATCTACCAACTCAGCCTCGCCTGGTACTACACCGGTGACCCCGGCTACGCGCAGCGTGCCGAACTCGACCTGCGCACCTGGTTCCTCGACGCGGCAACCAAGATGAACCCGAACCTGAACTTCGCCCAGGGCATTCCCTGCCAGGTCGACGGGCGCGGGATCGGCATCATCGACTTCTCCTACACCTTCACCGAAGTACTGGACGCGGTCGACCTGCTCAACGACGGCGCGCCCGGCTGGGCCTCCTCGGACTCCTCGGGCATGACCTCGTGGGCAGGCCAGTTCCTGACCTGGTTGCGCACCAGCAAGAACGGCTCGGACGAGGCGGCCGCCACCAACAACCACGGCAGCTTCTACGACATGCTCACCGCGGCGACCGCGCTGTTCGCCGGTCAGACGTCGGTGGCCAAGAGCCTCGTGCAGCACGCCGAAACCAAGCGGATCGCCGTGCAGATCAAGTCCAACGGCGAACAGCCGCTCGAGTTGAGCAGGACCCGCAGCTGGCACTACTCCACCTTCAACCTGATCGCGCTGACCCGGCTCGCCGACATCGGTCAGCACGTCGGCGTCAACCTGTGGAAGTACACCGCACCGGACGGCGGCAGCCTCACCACCGCGGTCAACTACCTGATCCCGGCCGCGACCAAGGGCCAGTCGGTGTGGACGTTCCCCGAACTCGACTTCCACCAGTTCGCCGCCGTCGACATCATGCACGCCGCCGCCGACGCGGGCGACAAACAGGCCAAGGCGGCCCTGCCCAACCTGCAGATCGAACCCGGCGGCGACCTCTACCCGATCCACCCCGCCGCCGAACAACTCGACAACGTCCAAACCACCCCATAACTCCCTCACTGGGGGATAAGCGCCGCCCGTCCTGATGAGAAACTCGGGGCGGGCGGCCGCGCGTCATGATCCGGACGAATGATTAGGATCGCGGACAATGCGACGCGAGAACTTCGTCGGCACCACGTTCGACATCGACACGACCAGCCTGGATGGCTGGCCGGACGGCGTCCAGCCGGTGCTGATCAAGCAGATCGCCGCCGAGGACGACACCGCGGTGCACTTCGGCGTCGTCCCGGTGGCCGAGCCGGACGCGGACCTGCGCGTCGTGCGGTTGTTCAAACCCGCTGCCGCACTGGAGATGCGCACCCTGCACCACGGCTTCGCGGTGCACACCGAAGGCTATGGCGACCATCCGCTCGCCATGTCCGACGAAGATCGGCTGGCCGCGCTCACCGCGGAGATGCTGGCCAGGGTCGACGATCCTCGGCTGATGTTCCGCGTCGGTTTCTACCGGGAGATCGTCGAGTCGATCATCGCCGTGCTCGCGCAGAGCTTCGCCGACCCGGCGGTGTCCGTCTCGCTCGATGACTCGCCGGTGCGGGACTGGCTGGACGACAGCGTCGCCTACCACCTGGCCATGACGCTCGGCGTCGACGCGATCCGGGCCGATCTGCGCGCGCCACTGGAACGGGCACTGGACGGACTGCGCGACGCTATCGCGCACTGGCAGGCCATCCGCCGCTATGCCCCGCTGTCGAACAATCCGCTGTTCATGCTGACCGGCCTGCTGTTCGAGGACTTCGTCGACGTGGCGGAATACCAGCACATCAGCCATTCGCCGGACTTCGTGTCCAGGGTGCGGGTCGCGCACGTCGCGCCGTTCTTCGACGCGATCACCACGCTGTTCCAGCGGATCGCCGACGCGCCGTTCGACGTTCGCACCGCACCCCGCCTCGCGGCGGGCGCGAACGCGTGCGCGCTGCTGTTCGACGTGAGCATCATCCTGCCCCGTGACGCCAACCGCTACGCGGCCCTGGCCCGAGTCTGGCAGGCCCGGTACCTGATGCTGGCCGAGGAACCCGTCGACGTGGTGGTGCCCCTGCTCAAGTCGGCGCTGGAAACCTGGCAGGAGCTCGACGACCTCGCGCAGACCCACGACACCTTCCAACTCCTCGCCATCGCCTACCGGGAAACCAACGAGGACGCGGTCGCCCACTACCGCAACGCGGCCCAGCGCATCCGCCGGCTACTCGAACGCGAGAGCTGATCCGTCCGAGGGCAGCTCGTCGAGCAGGGCCTGAACCCGTTGCGCGTCGGCGAATCGCTCGTGGCCGCGATAGAGCCGCAGGGCGGCCTGCCAGGCATCACGGGCCTTGTCGACCTCGCCGAGAGCGAGGTACGGATGACCGAGGTGGTCGAGGGTTTCCGCGTCGAAGTAGGTGTCGTTGGCGGTCGCGAACTGGGCGCGGGCCTGTTCGTAGTAGTCGATCGCAGCGCGATGTCGGCCCATGCCCGCGGCGATGAAACCCAGACTGTCCAGGATCGTGCCGATCAGGGACAGATCGTCGGGCTGGTGTCTTCGGTTCAGGGCGAGCGCTCGTTCGCAGCACTCCCTTGCGTACTCGTACTCGCCGAGATTCGCCGAGCCCCAGCCAACATTGTTGAGCGCGCCCGCGATCCACACCGGATAGCCGATCTTTTCGAACAGCGCGAGCGCACGTTTGTGGTGCGGCAACGCTTCCGCGACCCGCTGCTGCACGCCGAGGGCTCGACCGAGGCCGCGCTCGCTGAACGCCTCGGTCAGCGAGTCCTCGATGTCCCGCGCGATCCGAACCGACTCGGAGAGCAGCGTCACCGCCTCGTCGAACAGTTCGACTCGCGCACAGGCGTTGCCGAGTAGTTGCCGGGCAAGGGCCTCCACCGAGGGATCGCCGAGTCGCAGCACCGCGGCCAGGCTGATCCGCCACGAGGCGACCTCGTCGAGCACGCGACCGGTGCGCCAGCGGAAGGTGCCCAGCGTCCAGTTCAACTGCCAGGTCGGTTCGTCCCACTGGCGGGTCACGATCTCGTGGAGGACGGCCGAGAGGTTCTGGTATTCCTCGGTGAACCACCTCATCACCGCCTCGACTGTGTCGAACGCGACGGCTCGCACCCCCGCCGACACCGAGGGCGCGGTGATCCGCCTGCGACTGGGATTGATCGCGAGTTCGCCCGTGTACGCGGTGAGCAGGCAGAACTCGACGAGCCTTCGCAGCGCCGTTTCGGCTTCGGCGTCCGAGGTTTCCCGTGCGTAGGCGCGCACCAGGTCGTGCATGGTGTAGCGGCCGGGCGCGTCCTCGCGCAGTAGCGACGCCCGGACCAGGCCGCGTAGGACGGTGCGGGTGTCCGAATCCGACCGGCTGATCAGCGCGGCGACCGCGGGCAGCGAGATGTCCGGGCCGGGAGCGACGCCGAGCAAGCCGAAAGCCCGGGCCTGCTCCTGGCTGAGCGTGGCGTAGGACCAGGACAGCACCGAGGGCAGGCTCGCGGCGGGGTCCTCGTCGTCCAACGCGACCAGCCGACTTTCCGCCAGTTCGGCGGCCAGGGTGGCCAGCGGGAAGTCGGGGTAACTCTGCGCCTGGCCCGCCACGATGCTCAGCGCCAACGGGAAACCGCCGCACAGGGCCAGAAGTTCGTCGACGGCATCCGGTTCGGCGGCGAGCCGGTCGGCACCGAGCCGGGCGCGCAGCACCTCGCGAGCCTCGGTGTCGGACAGGATGTCCAGGTCGATGCGGTGGGCGCCGTGGCTGGCGACAAGGCCGGTGAGCTGATCACGGCTGCTGACCACGACCGTGTTCGTCGATCCGCCTGGCAGCAACGGGCGCACCTGCTCGGTGTCGGCGGCGTTGTCCAGCACGATGAGCATCCGCCTGCCGGAGAGCAGGGTGCGCCACAGCGCCGTCTGTCCGTCCAGGCTGGTCGGGATCTGCGAGTCCGGCACGCCGAGCGCGTCGAGGAAGCCGCGCACCGCCGTCTCGGTCGCCATCGGCCTGCCCTCCGGGCTGAAACCGCGCAGGTCGACGAATAGTTGGCCGTCGGGGAAGCGGTCGCGTTGCTGGTGCGCCCAGTACAGGGTCAGCCAGGTCTTGCCGATGCCGCCGGTGCCGGAGGTCGTCGAGATGACCACCGGGTCGCCTGCTTCGGTCGCGGTGTCGAGGATCGTCGTGAGCGTGGCGAGTTCGCGCGCGCGGCCGGTGAACGAGGCCGGCGCGGCCGGCAGTTGGCGGGGAATGGTCGACGAGGCCGGCGGGGGAGCGGTCGCGCGCACGGTGGAGTCGGCGCCGAGCAGCTGTTGGTGCAGTTCGCGCAGTTGCGGGCTCGGGTCGGCGCCGAGGTCCTCGACCAGACGTCTGCGCACCTGCTCGTAGTGCCGCAGCGCGTCCGCCGTTCGGCCTGCCTTGTGCAGGGCCAGCATGAGTTGGCCCGCGAGGCGTTCGTCCAGCGGATGGGCTTTCGCCTGGACCGTCAGCGCGGGCAACACCGCGACCGGCCGGCCGAGGGCCAGCATGGCGTCGGTGCGGTCGAGCATGGCGGCGTGCTGCTCGGCCAGCAGATTGGTGCGGAGTTTGCCGAACCAGGGCGCCTCGATGCCGAGGAACGGCTCGCCGCGCCACAGGCCGATGGCCTGGTCCAGGCGCGCGGCCGCCTGCTCGGTCGAGCCGGCGCGAGCCTGCTCGACGAGGCCGCGGAAGCGGTGCAGGTCGATCGTTGACTCGTCGACGGTGAGTCGATAGCCGCCGGTCTGCCAGGTGATGGTCACGTCGGGGATCGGGGCCAGCGCCCTGCGTAGCAGGGTGAGCTGGGTCTGCATCGCGTTGGCCGGCCGGGTGGGCAGTTTGTCGCCCCAGACGCGTTCGAGCAGCTGGTCGCGCGAGACGAGCCGGTTCGGTTCGACCAGCAGCGCGGCCAGGATGGCCTGTTGCCGAGGGCCGAGCTGGCTGACCCGGTCGTCCACCCGTGCGCTGACCGGCCCGAGCACGCGGAACTCGACCGCCATCCGCCCCTCCTGCTGTCAATCGCCCAGATGATTATCTCATCCAGCGAATGAGGAAGCGGGTGGTTCGGGTCAGTTGCCAGGGTTGGCCGAAGTGGTGTCGTTGGGCTGCATTCCGCCGGTGCCGGTCCCTGGTGGGGTGGTCGGGAACTGCTTGGCGGACAGGTCGGTGACGGTGTTCGCGGTCGCGGTGCTGCCGGAGAGGGTGGCGATCACCGTGACCGTGTCGCCGAGCTTGACGTCGTCGATGGTGATCGCGCCGCGGTTGATCACGGTCGATGCGTTGAGCAGGTAGTTGCCCACGTAGTGGTCGTCGCTGGTCAGGGTGAGGGTGGTGGCGCTGAGCTTGGTGACCTTCCCGGTCTGGACCCGCTCGGTCGCGAAGGCGCCGGTTGCGGTGCGCACCACGAAGTCGCCGTGCACCGCGTTGCCGAACGAGCCGGTGTAGCCGCCGCCGTGGTGACCACTGCCGCTGCCACCGGTCACCTGGCCGCCACTCACGCCCGTGCTCGGGTGCGGGCCGGTCGTGGCGCTGGGCTGGGTCGCGGCGATCGCCACCGCGGTGCCGCCGCCGACGATCACCACGGCCAGCACGACCGCGCCGATCACCTTGCGCGCCGACCAGTGCGGGCGCATCTCGACCTGGGTTGGCACCTCGACCTGCCGCGCACCGGGTGGTAACGGAGTACCCCAGGTCTCCGGCTCCCGCCGCGCGGGTTGCTCGGCCTGTTGCGCGGTTTCCTCGGTGCTCACCGTGGTGGTCCTCCTGTTGGTGCTCACTCCTGCCGACAGCCTCCAGCACGAACCTGTGCATGAGCTGTACTCACCGTAGGGCCGCTCCACCAGCAGGCCGACCCGTGCCTGGTTACCCTGCCCGAGGTCGTGGAAACCTGGACCGAGAAAAGCACAGCTCATTCACAGTACGGCCACAGCCTCGGCTTAGTCCCGCCACCCAACATCGGAGCATGACCGCCGTGAGCCTTCCCCGCCAGCCGGCAGCCGCGGGCCGCGAGGTGGCAGCACCTGCCGCCGGTACCGCGTCCTCGCCCCGCGCGGACCTGCGCCGAGCCGACGGCGCCCCGGTCCGGGTGCTGGTCGTCGACGACGAGGCGACCCTCGCCGAACTGGTCGCCATGGCGCTGCGGTACGAGGGCTGGGAGGTGCGCAGCGCGGGCGACGGCGCGGGCGCGGTGCGGATCGCCAGGGAGCTGCGGCCGGACGTGGTCGTGCTCGACATCATGCTGCCCG
>DASYBO010000596.1:0-1701 GCA_036500685.1 Pseudonocardiaceae bacterium
TGATCGGTGCGGGTATGCGCAGCCATCCCGGGGTGACTGCCACGTTCTGCGAGGCGCTGGCCGCGGTCGGCGTCAACATCGATTTGATCTCCACCTCGGAGATTCGGATCTCGGTGCTGTGCCGAGACACTGAGCTGGACAAAGCGGTCGTTGCGGTGCACGAGGCGTTCGGGCTCGGCGGTCAAGAGCAGGCAACCGTTTACGCGGGAACGGGGCGCTAGATGGGGCACTTGTCGATTGGGGTTGTCGGCGCCACCGGCCAGGTGGGCCAGGTGATGCGCACGCTGCTGGAGGACCGGGCCTTCCCGGCAACCAACGTTCGGTTTTTCGCGTCGGCCCGTTCGCGGGGCCGCAAACTATCCTTCCGCGGCCAGGAGATCGAGGTCGAAGACGCGCAGACCGCTGACCCTGCGGGCCTGGACATCGCGTTATTTTCCGCGGGCGCGACGATGTCACGGGTTCAGGCGCCCCGGTTCGCCGCTGCCGGGGTGACGGTGATCGATAACTCGTCGGCGTGGCGCAAAGACCCCGAGGTGCCGCTGGTGGTATCCGAGGTGAATTTCGCTGACACGCGGACCCGTCCGAAAGGCATTATCGCCAACCCAAATTGCACCACGATGGCCGCGATGCCGGTGCTGAAGGTGCTGCACGACGAGGCCCAGCTGGTGCGCATGGTGGTGTCGACCTACCAGGCGGTCTCCGGCAGCGGTGTGGCCGGGGTGGCGGAGCTGGCTGACCAGACACGCGCGGTCGTCGACAACGCCGAGGAGCTGGTGCATGACGGCAACGCGTTGACGTTTCCGGCGCCGCATAGTTACGCCGCGCCGATCGCGTTCAACGTGGTCCCGCTGGCCGGGAAGCTGGTCGACGACGGTTCCGGCGAGACCGACGAAGACCAAAAGCTGCGCAACGAAAGCCGCAAGATCCTGGGTATACCGGACTTGCTAGTCAGCGGCACCTGTGTGCGGGTGCCGGTGTTCACCGGTCACTCGCTATCGATCAATGCCGAGTTTGGCCAACCACTTTCACCTGAGCGGGCGCGCGAACTGCTCGACGGCGCGCCAGGGGTCAAGGTGGTCGACGTGCCGACGCCACTGGACGCCGCCGGCGTCGACGAATCGCTGGTGGGCCGGATCCGTCACGACCCCGGAGTGCCGGACGGACGCGGCCTCGCGCTGTTTGTCTCGAGCGACAATCTGCGCAAGGGCGCGGCGCTGAACACTATCCAGATCGCTGAGCAGCTGGCCTCTGAATTGCGATCGGCATTGTGAACCGCGGGTGAGCTCGGCCGACTCCCGTCGGGTTGTGTGGCGCTCACTAGTAACCGTATCGATGGCGTGTCTGCTTGTGCTGCAGAGCTTTTCGATCGCTCATGCTGACCCGCCGGCGCCGATGCCGGAGCCGGTGCTGCAGCCACTGGCACCCGGTGAGGTGATCCGGATCGGTCCGACCGCCGGAACCGGCACGCCCACTGGTGATTACGGCATCGGGGCCACCGATCTGTGCGTGTTCATGGAGTTCCCGACGCAGGTGATGCAGGTTTGCGGAGACAGTTTCGCTGGCCAGGGCGTCGGCTTCGGCGGCTACTACTCGCCGATCGCCTTGCGGGTGGACACGTCGTCGGTCGACGACCCGGACGGAGTGAAATACACCGGGGTCACCGGCATCACCGAACCATTGCTGGCCGACCCGACGCCGTCG
>DASYBO010000597.1:0-3864 GCA_036500685.1 Pseudonocardiaceae bacterium
TCGCCGGCGACCAGCGTCCGCGCGATCCTGGTCTCGACCTCGTGGGAGATGAACCGGCGCAGTGGGCGGGCGCCGTAGACCGGGTCGAAGCCGCGTTCGGCGACCAGCCGCCGCGCGGCCTCGGTGATCTCGATGTCCGCACCCACCTCGGCCAGCCGGGCACGCAGTTCCGTGAACCGCAGGTCGACGATGCGTTCGATCTGCGTCATCGACAGCGGGGTGAACAGCACGATGTCGTCGACCCGGTTCAGGAACTCGGGGCGGAAATGGCGTCGCAGTTCGCCGAACACCCAGTCGCGCACGTCCGGTTTGATCTCGCCCTCGGCGGTGACGCCGTCGATCAGGTGCTCGGAGCCGATGTTGGAGGTCATGATGATCACCGTGTTGCGGAAGTTCACCGTGCGTCCGCGACCGTCGGTGCTGCGGCCGTCGTCGAGCACCTGGAGCAGGGTGTTGAAGACGTCCGGGTGGGCCTTCTCGATCTCGTCGAGCAGCACCACCGCGTAGGGCCTGCGCCGTACCGCCTCGGTGAGCTGCCCGCCCTCCTCGTAGCCGACGTAACCGGGCGGGGCGCCGATCAGCCTGCTGACCGAGTGCCGTTCCTGGTACTCGCTCATGTCCAACCGGATCACGCTGTCCTCGGTGTCGAACAGGGCCGATGCCAACGCCTTGGCGAGTTCGGTCTTGCCGACCCCGGTCGGGCCGAGGAACACGAACGAGCCGACCGGACGGCGTTGGTCGCGGATACCGGACCGGGCGCGCAGGATCGCGTCGGCGACCAGACCGACCGCCTCGTCCTGCCCGACCACCCGTTGCCGCAGGATGTCGTCGAGACGCAGCAGCTTGTCGCGCTCGCCCTCGCGCAGCCGCGCCACCGGGATCCCGGTCCAGAAGGCCACGATCTCGGCGATCTCCTCGTCGGTGACCACCTCGCGCAGCAGCCGCCGGGTGCCCTGCTTGGTGGCGAGCTGGGTCTCCTCGGCGGCCAGCCGCCGTTCCAGGTCGGCGATGGTGCCGTAGCGGAGTTCGGCGGCGCGGTTCAGCTCGTAGTCGCGTTCGGCCTCGTCGGCCTGCCGGCGCGCCGATTCCAGTTGTTCGCGCAGTTCCTGAACCCGTTTGATGGCGTGGCGTTCCGCCTCCCACTGCGCGTGCTCCGCGTCGGATTCGGCACGCAGGTCGGCCAGTTCGCGCCGGAGCTGGTCAAGTCGCGCGGTGCTGGCCGGGTCCTTCTCCTTGGCCAGCGCCGCTTCCTCGATCTCCAGCCTTGTCACCCTGCGGGTGATCTCGTCGAGTTCGGCGGGCATGGAGTCGATCTCCGTACGTAGCCGGGCGCACGCCTCGTCGACCAGATCGATGGCCTTGTCCGGTAGGAACCGGTCGGTGATGTAGCGATGTGCCAGGGTCGCCGCGGCGACCAGCGCGCCGTCCTGGATCTTGACTCCGTGGAACACCTCAAGCCGCTCGCGAAGGCCGCGCAGGATCGACACGGTGTCCTCGACCGTGGGTTCGGCCACCACGACCGGCTGGAACCGGCGCTCCAGTGCGGCGTCGGACTCGATCCGTTCCCGGTACTCATCCAGGGTGGTCGCGCCGATCATGTGCAGTTCGCCCCTGGCCAGCATCGGTTTGAGCATGTTGCCCGCGTCCATCGCGCCCTCGGCCGCGCCCGCACCGACCACGGTGTGCAGCTCGTCCACGAACAGCAGGATGCGGCCCTGCGCGCCGCCGACCTCGCCGAGCACCGCGCGCAGCCGTTCCTCGAACTCGCCACGGAACTTGGCGCCGGCAAGCAGGGAGGCGAGGTCCAACGCGAAAATCGTCCGGTCGCGCAGGCCCTCCGGTACGTCGCCGCGCATGATCCGCTGGGCGAGACCTTCCACGATCGCGGTCTTGCCGACGCCGGGATCGCCGATCAGTACCGGGTTGTTCTTGGTCTTGCGGCTCAGGATCTGGATCACCCTGCGGATCTCGGCGTCCCGGCCGATCACCGGGTCGAGCTTGCCCGCGCGGGCGTCCGCGACCAGGTCGCGCCCGTACTTCTCAAGGGCCTCGTACGCGCCCTCGGGAGTCGCCGAGGTCACCCGCTGGTTGCCGCGCACGCCGGTCAGCGCGTCCAGGAACGACTCCCTGGTCAGCCGGTGCTCGCGCAGGAGCCGGCCGGCCGCGGTGCGCGAACCCTCCTCGGCCAGCGCGAGCACGAGGTGCTCGACGGAGACGTAGTCGTCCTTGAGCCGGGTGGCCTCGCGCTGCGCGGTGTCGAGCAATCGGGCCAGCCGCTGGGTGATCAGCACCTGTCCCGGCGACGCGGCCGGACCGGTCACCTTCGGGCGTCTGCGCAGTTCCGCGGTCAGTTGTTCGCGCAACGCGTCGGTGTTCACGCCCGCGCGGTCGAGCAGTCGAGGCACCAGGCCCTCGTCCTGGTCGAGCAACGCGAGCAGCAGGTGCTCGCCGTCCGCCTCGCTGTGCCCCTCACGCACCGCGATGTTCTGCGCCTCCTGCAGCGCTTCTTGGGATTTCCGGGTCAGCCGGTCGAAATCCATGATGTCTCACTCCTGGCACGCAAAGTCGCTTCCAGTACCGCGATCCGGTCGAGCAGGTCGAGCACCACGCCGACCGCCGCGTAGTTGAGGCCGAGTCCCGCGCGCAGCCGTTGGATCCGGGCGAGCACGGTGACCGCCTCCGGGTCGAACCACAGCCGCGCCTGCTCGTCCCGTCTTGCGTCGAGCAGGCTCAACGCGACGAGCCTGCGGACCAGGTCGGGGTGCAGCCCCGTGCGTTGCGCCACCACGGCGAGGCTGAGCCGGTTGGGCCCGGTGAGCGGGTGTGCGGCCATCACGGTTTCCTCGGGTCGAAGTCGGACACGGCGGCCAGTTCCTCGAACAGTTCGCGTTCGCGTCGTGTCGGTTTCGGTGGGACGCGGATGCTGATCTCCACATAGAGGTCACCGGGTCGGCCGTGCGCGTTGGGCATACCCTCGCCGCGCAGTCGCAGTCTCCGACCGCTGGACGACCCGGCAGGCACCCGGACCTTCACGTCGCCGCCGGGAGTGCCGACCGGAAGGTACGCGCCGAGCGCGGCTTCCCACGGCGCCACAGGAAGCGTCACCTGAATGTCCCTTCCGGACAGTCGGTAGCGCGGGTGCGGGGCGATCCGCACCACCAGGTACAGGTCGCCGGGTCGACCGCTGCTGCCGCCCCGGCCACCCTGACCGGCGAGCCGGATGCGTTGGCCGGACACGACTCCGGGTGGAATGGTGACCTCGTACTCGCGCGCGCCGCCGATGGTGAGCGTGCGCCGGCCGCCCCGGTACGCCTCCTCAACGGTCAGTTCCAGTTCGGCTTCCTGGTCGGCGCCGGGCATGGGCCCGGACCGGCCGAAGATGTCACCGAACAGGTCCTCGATGTTGATCCCGCCGGTCCCGTAGTCGACCCGGACTCCTCCCCGCTGGCCCGCGCCGGCCCGTTCGGACTCCTCGGACACCTGCCGGAAGTCGGCGCCGAACCGGTCGTACCGGCGCCGACTGTCCGGATCGGACAACACCTGGTACGCCTCGCTGATCTCCTTGAACCGCTCCTCCGCGGCCGGATCGTGGTTGACGTCCGGGTGGTAGCGCCGGGCCAGCGCGCGATACGCGCGCTGGATCTCCTCTGTACTCGCCTGCCTCGAAACGCCGAGTGCCTGATAGAAGTCGCCGGCCACGACTCAGTCCCGCCTGCTCACCGCGACCGAGGCCGGCCGCAGCTGGCGTTGCGCGTCGCCGTAGCCCGGACGCAGCACCTCCAGTACCGTGCCGGGGTCGGTGCCCGGGTCGTCGACAACGGCCACCACCTCGTGGCGGTTCGGATCGAACGGCACGCCGGTCTG
>DASYBO010000598.1:0-18628 GCA_036500685.1 Pseudonocardiaceae bacterium
CCGACCAGATGACCGCGGCCGGGCGGCTGCGCGGACGGCCGGACCGCACCGAGCAGCGCGCCTTCCTCGCGGTCACCGGAGAGCACGAGGCCGGGCGTGCCGACCTCGCGCAGTTGCTGGATGACCGAGTCGTACATGGCGCGGCCGGCACCACCGGAACGGCGGGCCAGGATCAGGTGCAGGCCGATGTCCCTGGCCTGCGGCAGGTAGTCGAGCAACGGGGTCAGCGGATTGCCGGTGTTGCCGGCCACCAGGTCGTAGTCGTCGACGAGCACGTAGAGGTCCATGCCCGACCACCAGCTGCGGTCGCGCAACTGCTCGGCGGTGACCTCCGGCCCGGGCAGCCGTTGCTGCATGGCCTGTGCGACTTCGGCGATCATCGCGCTGGTCGATGACAGGTTCGTGCCATAGCCGACCAGGTTCTCGTCGGGGACCGCGCCGAGCATGGTGCGCCGGTAGTCCACCAGCAGGATCCGGGCCTGATCCGGCTGGTACGCCTCGACGATGCGCTGCGCGACGATCCGCAGGAAGTTCGTCTTGCCGGACTCGGTGTCGCCGAAGAGCAGGAAGTGCGGATCGGTTGTCGGCCACAGGTAGACCGGCCCGAGGTCCCGTTCGGACATGCCGAACGCGAGGGCTCGGCCTGCCTCGCCCGGCGGCAGCGCGTAGTAGTCCAGGTGAGCCGGCAGCATCCGCACCGGCGGTGCGCCCTGCGGGTGCGGCCAGTGCGCGGCGATCCGCTCGACGAGTCCCGTGACGCCCTCGGCGAGGTCGTCGGTGTCACTGCGGCCGTCGATCCTGGGCAGCGCGGCCAACAGGTGCAGGCCGCCCGCGTTGATGCCGCGGCCCGGTGTGTTCTCCGGAACGTTCGTGGCCGCCTTGCGGTTGAGGAACGAGTCGCCGGGATCGCCGAGCCGCAGCTCCATCTTGGTGTTGAACAGATCGCGGATGCCCGGTCGCAGGTCGAACCAGCGGGCGCAGCTGACCACGACGTGCATGCCGTAGTTCAGGCCTCGGGTGGCCAGGTCGGTGATGGTGTCCTCGAGGTCGTCGAACTCGTTGCGCAGGGTCAGCCAACCGTCGACGACCAGGAACACGTCGCCGTACGGGTCGTCGGCGATGCGGCCGTCGGCCCGGGCGCGGCGGTACGCGGCGATGCTGTCGACGCCCTGCTCCGCGAAGCGCACCTCGCGGTCGGCAAGCACCTGCCGCACTTCGGCGACGGTGCGGCGCACCGCGCTGGCGTCGCGTCGTTCGGCGACGCCGCCGACGTGCGGCAGCCCGCGCAACGCGCCGAGCGTGCCACCGCCGAAGTCAAGGCAGTAGAACTGCACCTGCGCGGGAGTGTGGGTGAGCGCGAGGCTGGTGATCAGCGCGCGCAGCAGGTTGCTCTTGCCGCTGCGGGGCCCGCCGACCACCACCGCATGGCCCGCGCCACCGGAGAGGTCCAGCACGAGCGGGTCCCTGCGCTGCTCGTAGGGCCGGTCGAGCAGACCGGCGACCGCGAGCAGCGAGCCGCGCAGGCCGGATTCGGCCGGCACGGTCAAGCCCAGGTTCGGGTCGGTGACCAGCGGTGGCAGCAGCACGTCCAGCGATGCCGGTTCGCCGAGCGGCGGCAGCCACACCTGGTGCGCCGGGGTGCCGTGGCCGTGCATGCGGTCGACCAGGATGTCCAGCACGCTCTCGCCGACCGCGTCGTCCGCGTCGTCCTTGGGCTCGTCGTCCTCGTCGACCACGTCCGGTTTCACGTACTGGCAGCCATAATCGAGCAGCGTGGTGACCGTCGCATCAGGACCGCCCACCGCCGCCAGTTCGGGTCGGCGGTGCACGCCGGACACGTACGCCGCGCGGAATCGGGTCATCTCCTCGGTGCCGGACTTGAGGAATCCGTGTCCCGGCTCCCTCGGCAGCTCGTAGGCGTCGCCGACGCCGAGCACCACCCTGCTCTCCACCGCGGAGAACGTGCGCAGGCCGATCCGGTAGGACAGGTAGGTGTCAAGGCCGCGCAGCCTGCCTTCCTCCAGTCGCTGCGAGGCCAGTAGCAGGTGCACGCCGAGCGACCGGCCAACCCGGCCGATCTTGACGAACATCTCGATGAAATCGGGTTTCTGGGACAGCAGTTCGGAGAACTCGTCGCAGATCACCAGCAGCGTCGGCAGTTCGGCCAGCGGCGCACCGGTCACCCTTGCTCGCTCGTAGTCGCGCAGGGAGGCATAGTTGCCGGCGGTGCGCAGCAGTTCCTGGCGGCGCTGCAACTCGCCTTCCAGCGCGTCGGTCATCCGGTCGACCAGCGGGAGTTCGTCGGCGAGGTTGGTGATCACCGCGCTGGTGTGCGGCAACCGGTCGAGCCGGGTGAACGTCGCGCCACCCTTGAAGTCGACCAGTACGAAGTTGAGCGAGCTGGGCGAATGCTGGATGGCCATGCCGAGTACGAGGGTCCGCAGCAGCTCGGACTTTCCGGCACCGGTCGCGCCGATCAGCAGGCCGTGCGGACCCATACCGTCCTGCGCGGACTCCTTGAGGTCCAGTTCGACCGGGCTGCTGTCCGGGGTGCGGCCGAAACGGACCCGCAGCCGTTCCCGGTTGGGCCGCACCACCCAGGTGCGCTCGGGCTCGAACAGGTACGGATCGCCGAGATCGAGCAGGTCCGCGATGCCCAGCGTGGCGGTCAGCGGTGCGCCGGGCCCGGCATCGCCGGACAAGCGCAGCGGAGTCAGCTGCCTGGCCAGCATCTCCGCCTCGACCAGTGCCATGAAGTCGGGCCGACCGAGCTGGGTCGCGCCGGACGTGGTGGTGGAGGTGAGCCGGTCGGCGACGTCGATCACCACGGTCGCGCGGTCCAGTGCCCTCGGCGGGGTGCCGGTCAGGTCGATGATCGTGACGCCCTCCAGGCCGGTGCCGGTCAGCAGGTGGTCCGAGCCGGCCGGGTCGCCGCCGTCGAGGATGACCACCAGTTGCGGACCGGCGAAGCTGCTCTGGCCGGCCGGGTCGAACCGGGGCCGGTCGCTGATCAGCTCCTGGAGCATCGCTTCCAGCCTGGGCACGGTGGCGGCGACCAGCCGGATCCCGCCCAGCGCGTCGGTCTCGTCGGGATGCAGCGCGTGGGGCAGCCATTTGAGCCAGTCCCAGTGCCCCATCCGATCCGGATCGACGCAGGCCGCGACCAGCAGGTCGTTCGGGGCGTGGAAGGTGACCAACTGGGTCAGCATGGCGCGGACCAGGCCTGCCACGCTTTCCTCGTCGCCGCGCACGTAGACGCGGCTGAACCCGTTGACCGCCATGGCTGCCGGCATGTCCGACAACGCGGTGTAGGCGATGATGAAGCGGCGCAAGGCCAACGCGGACAACGGTTCCAGCGCTTCAAGCGACTTCGTCGCCGGTGGCACGATCGTGGTGGCGAGGGCTTGCGGGCCGAGACCGATCCTGGCCACACAGAAGTCGGCGTCGTCGGGACGCCGCTCCCACAGTCGATAGCTGGCCGCGATCGACCACAGCTCGTCCGGGTCCGGGTGCAGGTACCAGAGGGTTTCCCGCTGCTGCTGCGCGACCCGGTTGACCCTGACCCGGTGCTGGGCCAGTTGACGCAGATAGTCGCGCCGGGCGAAGCCCATTTCCTTGCGACCGCCGCCGCCCGAGAAACCCATGCCGAGCATGCCCAGCGCGGACAGGCCCATCACGCCCATCATCAGGTAGCGGGTCGGCCCTCCTGACGAGCCGCCGAAGGTCAGCGCCATGGCCGCGGACCCGCCGACCATCGGCAACATCATCAGCATCTGCCCCATGCCGCGGCCCTGCGGCTTGGGAATCAGCGGCGGCGCGTCCAGCACCAGCTGACCGGAGGGCAGCGGGGGCGCAGGCCTGCGCGCGGGCCTGCTGACGAACACGGTTGCCATGCCGCCAGCCTGCCGCGCCAAGGCAAAAACGGTCATGCCGCTGACCTGATGAGGTCATCGTCAGTGTCCGATCATCGGGCGGCCGAGGGCCGGGGCGGCCGTTTGCTGCCGATTCCCGCCGGAACTGGCCGGAACCGGGCATCGTGCTAGCCATGACTGTGAACGGCGTCGGCCTGGTGCGGATCACCGTTACCGCGTCCAACCGGCGAATGGACCTCGCCCTGCCCGAGGACGCGGTGGTGGCCGAGATCATTCCGGGGCTGCTGGCCAGGGCCGGGGAAGCCCTTGCCGATCACGGCATCGTGCACGGCGGCTGGGTGCTGCGCCGCTTCGACGGCACGCCCCTGGCCAACGACCGCACGTTCCGGGCCTACCGGGTCCGGGACGGCGAGGTGCTGCGGCTGGTCCCACGCCGCCAGGAGTGGCCGGAGCTGGACTACGACGACCTGGTCGACGCGATCGCCACGAGTTCGCGGCGCAGGCCAAGATGGGCGTCGCGGTACACCAGGATCGCCGGGCTCGGACTTGGCGCGGCCGTGATCCTGCTCGGCCTGCTCGCCGTCGCGCAGGCCGGACCGGACTGGTCGGCGCCGTCGCGCTGGGCGCTCGGCCAGGCCGTGCTGCTGCTGATCGCCGGGATCGTGCTGGCCAGGGTGGTCGGTGACGCGAAGGCCGGTGCGGTCGTCGGTCTGGCCGCGCTGCCTTATGGCTTCGCCTGGGGCTTGCTGAGCCAACTCGGCACCGCGCCGCTGACTTCGATCGGCACGCCGCAACTGCTCGTCGGCTGCGCAGCGCTGGCCTCGTTCGGCACGGTCGGGTATGCCGCGGTCGGACAGGGACAGTGGCTGTTCGCGGGCGGCGCGGCCACCGGACTGTTCGGGGCGATCGGCACCTGGGTCGGTGGCGCGTTCGCGTTGTCCTCGGTGCAGGTGGCGGCGATCCTGGTCGGACTGCTGCTGCCGGCCTCGCCCCTGTTCGGTTCGCTGGCGATCCGGCTGGCCAAACTGCCGCTGCCGATGTTGCCGCGCAGCACCGCGGATCTGGTCCGGGACGATCCGCAACCACCGCGACGGGCCGTGCACCAGGCGGTCACCAGGGCCGACGCGCTGCTCACCGGCATGCTGACCGGCGCGGCCGTGGTGTGTGCGGTGGGCATGGCGGTGCTGCTGGCCGGCGGCGCCCTGCTCGACATGGTGCTGGCTCTGGTGGCGGCAGCGGGTTTCCTGTTGCGCGCGCGGCTGCATCCGCTGGTGCGACAACGGGTTCCGTTGCTGCTGGCCGGCCTCACCGCTCCGGTCAGCGCGCTGCTGGGCCTGGCTCGGATGAACGGGCCCGCCGGCCTGATGCTGGGCGCGTCGGGCCTGGTCGCGGTGGGCGCGCTGGCCATCGGGATCGGCATGATCTACAGCAGGCGCGGGGCGAGCCCGTATCTGGGCCGGTCGGCGGAGATCGTCGAGATCCTGGTCATTCTGGCCGTGTTGCCGTTGGCCTGCTCCGTGCTCGGGCTCTACGGCTGGCTGCGCGGGCTGGGCGGCTGAGCGGTGGGCACCGACAACAAGAACCAGCTCCAAGCTCACCAGTTCATGCTGCAACGGGTGATTTCCGCGCTCGTCGCGGGTGAGACCGACCCGGAGCAGCCGCCGTTGCGCAGGCCGACCATGGCCGCGTTGGGCGCGCTAGCCCTTTCCATACTCAGCCTGGCCGGGGTCTGGGTGTACGGGCTGCTGGTGCCCGGTGGCGACCGGTTCACCGCGACCGACGTGATCGCGGTCGAACAGGAGACCGGTGCCCGCTACGTGCTCACCGGCGGCCAACTGCATCCGGTGCTCAACTACACCTCCGCCCTGCTCGCACTGGACCAGCACGCGAGCGTGCGAATGGTGCCGCATTCGACGCTGGCCGGCATCCCGGTCGGGGTGCCGATCGGCATTCCCGGCGCACCCGATTCGCTGCCGGGGCGCGGCCAGTTGCTCACGGGCGGCTGGTCGGCCTGTAGTCAGTCCACTGCGAACAGTCAGACGGTGACGGTCCTGGTGGGACATCAGCCGGACCGCAGTGCCTCGCTCGGACCGCAGGCGCTGCTAGTGCGGTCGGGCAACCAGCTCTACGTGATCTACCAAGGGTTCCGGCACGAGGTCACGGCGGGCGTCGACATCGCCATGGGCCTTGGCACCGACTCGATGGTCACCGTTTCCGGGTCCTGGCTGGACATGGTGCCAACGGGCCGCGCCCTGGCACCTGCTCAGGTGGCCGGGGCGGGCCAACCCTCCACCGCGGTACCCGGGCTGAGTCTGGTGACCGGTCAGGTGATCGAGATCGGCGACGCCACCGGTGCCACCTCGGCCGATCGGTCGCAGAACCAGTTCTACCTTGTGCTCGGCACGGCACTCCAGCAGATCGGCCCGTTGCAGGCCAGCATCCAGCAGGTGGTCGGGCCGCATCCCGGACCGCCGGCCGTACTGCCGGAGAACGTGGTGCTCGGCGCGGCCCAGTCCGCGCCGCAGACCCCGGCCGACGGCGATCCACCGTGGACACAGCCGCGTTTCGTCCGGGTCGACGATCCGCAGTCGCCGGTCTGCGCCACCTTCCAGCCAGGCAACGCAGTGCCGCAGCTCGCGGTCGACGCCAGCCTGTCCTCGGCCGACCGGGCCGCACAGCCCGTTGCCGGCGCACCGGTCGGCGTCGCCGTGCCGTCCGGCAGCGCCGCGCTCATTGAGCTGATGGACAGCCCCCACGCCGCGTCGGGGCAGGGCACGGTCGCGCTGGTGACCGACCAGGGCCGGCTGTACCCGGTCGATGATCCCCAGCACGAACTGGCCGTGCTCGGGCTGGACACGGTGACACCGGTGCGGATCACGTCGGTGGTTGCCGACAGCGTGCCCGAGGGACCGTCGCTGAGCGCGGGCGCCGCGCGGCTGCCGGCCTCGGGCGGTTGACCGGGCCCGGCCACGCCGGCACGGTCGGCCTGGCCTGAACCTGCCGGCCGGCTGGAGATGCGGAATTCCGCTGTTACGTTCGAATTCGCAGTGCTCCCGTTCGGAGCTCCTTACCACCCTTGGAGAAGGCCGTGACCTCACCCAACACCGCCCGGGCACAGGGCGATACCGCGGTTCTGATGAACGCGGCGCAGATGACCGATCAGGTGGCCAGCCACATGCAGCAGTACGCAGGCAGCATGAACTCCAAGCTCGCGCCGCTGGCGCAGGCCTGGATCGGCCAGTCGTCAACCGCGTTCCAGAGCTTCCAGAGCGACTACCAGACCTCGATGACCCAGCTGACCCAGAAGCTCACCGAGCTGGCCGCGCAGATCCGCCGCACCGCGCAGGCGCACGAAAGCGCGGACCAGGACAGCAACCGCCAGTTGGCCAATGCCTCTTCTGGCCAGAGCCGCTCGTCCGGCAGCGCGCTGTCCACCTCGCTCAACACCTGATCCGGCCAACAGACCACAGAGGAGAGACGCCATGGTTATTCGTGCACAGTGGGAAGACATGCGCGAAGCAGCGAACAACATCTCGTCCACCGTGTCCCAGATGGACAACGAAATGGCCACATTCGAACGGGTCATGATGAACAGCTACGAGACCTGGGACGGTCCGGCCCGCAATGCCTTCGACGAGGCCCGGTTGCAGTGGAAGGCGATCCAGACCGACCTGCACGCGCGGCTGGCCCAGGTCGGTCAGGCCGTCACCGGCTCGGCCAACCAGTTCGAGAGCGCCGAACTCACCACGGCCCGGTCAACGCCTGGCGTCGTCCAGGGCTGAACCGCTCCGTGGAGTGCGCGGAAACCCTCGCTACCGTCACGGCGAGGGTTTCCGTGTGTTCGGCCGCCTGCGTCGACCGACGATCACCAGGCCGGCCAGGCCGAGTCCGGCCACGGTCACGCCGATCAGCACGACGGCGGTGTTGGCGGCGCGGCTGCTGGCCATGGCGGCGGCCTGTTGCCGGCGCGCGTCCGGGTCTGGTCCCGGCGCGGGAATCGGGGTCCGCGCGACCGCCGGTGCCGGTGGACCGTCCACTGTGGTGTCAGCAACCGCGCGATAGGGGTCGACGACGCCGGCACCGTAGGCAAGGCTGCCGGACCCGCCGCGCGCCACGTCCGCTGTGCGGACCAGCCGGTCGGCAACCTGGGCCGCGGTGAGGTTGGGCCAGGCCGAGCGCACCAGCGAGGCCGTGCCGGCCACGAACGCGGTGGCGAAACTGGTGCCGTCCCACAGTTCCTGGCCCTGCTCGGGGTCGCACCCGGTCACCTTGACACCGGGCGCGACCAGCTTGACGAACTCACCCGTTTCCGAATCCGGCGACAGAGCGCCGTTGATGTCGATCGAGCCGACGCCGAGCACGCCGGGATACGCGGCTGGAAACGGCTTCGGGTTGCCCTGCCGCGCATTGTTGCCGGCCGCGGCGACCACCAGCACGTCGTGCGCCTGCGCGTACTGGATAGCCTGCTTGATCTCCGGATCGTCCTCGAACACCGTCAACGACAGGTTCAGCACGGAAACGCCGTTGTCCACCGTGTACTTGATGGCCTCGGCGACGACCTGCGGACCACCCTGGATCTGGTCGGTGTCGGTGATCCTGGCCGGCACGATGCGCGCATCCGGGGCCATGCCGTGAAACCCGGTCCCTGCCATCGGCGCACCGGCGATGATGCTGGCCACCGGGGTGCCGTGCGGCGCGCAGTCGAACGTGGCGCCGGGCTGGCCGCGCACGAAATCCCAACCGGGGAAGACCTTTCCGCGCAGCTGTGGATTGTCATTGTCCACTCCGGAATCGACAACCCCGACTCGCACGCCGGCGCCCCTGGTGATCGACCAGACCCGGTCCAGGTCGAGCAGCTTGTCCTCCCACGGCTGCGCCGGAATCAGGTCGTGCTGCTTGGTCTGGGTCAGGCAGCCGCCGGGCGGCGGCTGGGCGAACGCCGGGGTCGCGGTGAACGCGCCCAGCAGTGTGACGGTGAGCAGCAGGGCGGCCGGAGTACGCATCGCGTTACTGGGTGGCCGGAATCCGGAACACGTTCGACTGCGGCTGCACACCGGTGTTCACCGCGATGATCTGCGCCAGCGAATGCTGAAAGCTGACGCCGAACTCCTGCTCGATCAGGGGCAGCGCCGGATCGTTGGCGAAGTGGAACCGGTCGCCGTCGCGCAGCCGGGTGAACTGGTCGCGCAGGATCGCCCCCTGCAGTTCACCCACCTCCTTGCCGATCGGATGCGGCTCCGCGGTCATCCCGACGAACGCGTCCACGTTGTCCGGCGACCCGTAGATGGCGCGCAGCCGCGCGGCCAACGTGGTCCTGCGGATCCCGGTGACCACCTGCTGCTGGACCGCGACCGCGTTGCTCGGATCGATCACGTTGTCGTTGATGTCCAGCAACTGGACGAAGTCCATGATGTGCGGATCGTTGATCGGATCGTCCTGATTGATCTGCGAGTCGTTCGGGAACTGGTCGGTGTTCTCGCCAGTGATGTCGGTGAACGAGGACTGCGGTGCGAGACCGTAGGCCTTGCGCAGGTCGTTGTAGCGCGGGATGCCGTGATCGCGGCCGCGCTGCACGTCGATGGCGGCCAGGTCCATCACCGCGCTGAAGCAGTCCGGTGAGACGATGCCGCGCTGGAAGCAGGCCGCGGGCTGCCGCGAACCAGGTTCGGTCTTCTGGAACAGCACCGCGCGCATGGTGTCGGACATCAGCTCGTTGTTGCGGTACTGCTTGCCTTGGGCCAGTTCCAGCGACAGTCGCCCGAAACCGACCTGGCCGAGCAGGTCCGGGTTGCCGAACGTCGCGTTGAGCGGGATCGCCAGCGTGCCGAGCCCACCGGCGGCCGACTGGATGCCGATGCCGTCCTCGGTGAACCTGTCCAGAACCTCCTGGGGATAGTCGCCGGGGCTGAACTGCGGGTCGAGCTCGCCGTGCACCATGGCGTGCATCCGATACGCGACCGCGGCGAACTCGTTGCGGATCGAGGGATCCACGTTCGGGTCGTAGCCCTGGTAGGCCGGCAGTTGGACACCCAGCGCGGGCAGGAACTCGTTGTAGGTGATGAACTGGATCTCCGCGCCGACCACCCTGCGGGCGATCTGGAACTTCTGCTCCTCGGGCAGTGACGCCGGTAGCTGGTCCACGATCCGGTTGTGCTCGCGGGCGAACAGGGTCTGTACGAGGGTCAGCGGCATGTTCTCGTTGGCGCGCATGTCACCGGCGACCCTGGCCAGTTCCGGGTGCTGCGCCAGCGGACCGTCCAGTTCCATCAGCGGCGCGGCGATCTGCGGATCCCGATCCCGTGTCCTGGGCAGGAAGTCCTCGGGCATGAGCAGTTTCGCCGACTTCTGGCCCGGGTCGTTGAGCGGTCCGTCGCGCAGCCAGTCCAGCCGGATCGGGGAATCCCCATAGATCTGTGACGCGTCGATGAAGCAGCTGAGCTGATTGAGCTGCTGCCGTGGCGCGCCCGCGGTACCGGTGCCGGGCGCGGCCGGGCTGCGCTGGAACTCGATCTGGCCGAGATCGTTGACGAAGCGCTCCAGCGGATCGCTGGAGTTGAACGCGATCGGCGCGTTCTCGCCGGGCGTCGTGTCGCGCGAGTCGATGTCATGGTCGATGAACTGGCCCCAGACCCACACCCACTCCGACGCGTTGTTCTCGGAGAACAGGTGCTGCCCCAGGCTGTTCATGACCCGGTTGCTGATGAACCGCGCGGGCGGGCCGGCCATCATGGCGCCCTTACCGTCCGGGTACGCCGGGTCGGCCATCCGCGCGAACGGGGTGCCGGCCGTGCCCCAGTCGGGGTGGGCCAGGTTGTTGCCGCTGCCGTCCAGTGCCCTGCCGTTGTTCAACAGCTCGGTCAGCTGGTCGGAGGCCGCGGTGTCCGAGCCCGCCGCCACCGCGCTGATCGGAATGGCGCTGGCCAGCCCGCCGAGCGCGATGAACGCGAGCACCGAGCGGCGCGAGATCTTCCGGGAAGACCCGCCACCCATCGGGCAGCCCCGCCGTTCGGGTACCTGTTCACCCATCGGTCCCCTCCACCTCGCCCAGTTGGGCAGGAGCTTCCGGCGCGCCGGTCCAACCGGCATCCATCCCGGATACAGCAGTCGCGGATGTATCGCGGATGGATGGCCGCTGGGTCGGCCTGCGGCACGTTCTCCTCCATGCGGCCGCACGCACCCGACCATCCTGGCCTGAACACCCGAGCCAAGGTCGCCATCGGGCTGTGCGCGGTGCTGCCCATGGTCATCGGCATCCTGATCACCGTCGGCACGTTCCATTCCGCGCCGGCCGGCCCGACCCAACTGCTCGGGCACTGGGTGTACGTGCCGAGCTCCGGTGCCGCCGTACACATCGACGGCCGCGCAAGGAGGGTGGACGCGCAGGTCGCCGTCGGCTCGGCCAGCACAGGCAGCCAGGTCGTCGCCGACCAGCACGCGGCCTATCTCGTCGACTACGACCACGTGATCACCTTCAACCCCGGTGGCGTCACCGCCACCGGGCCGGCCGCGGGCGTCGCCGAGAACCCGGTCCCGGTCGAGGCCGCCGGCACCGCATATCTCGTCTACCGGACGTCCGGCCTGATCATGCGACTCGGCCCGAGCCCGGTCACCATCGGCGCTGGCGGTCCACTCGACGCGCCGGCCGCCACCCCCGGTGGGGCGCTGTGGGTGCATCGCACGGACACCGGCGACCTGTGCGTCGTCGGCCCGACCGCGCTCAACTGCCCGGCCCGCGCCCCCGCCGGTCACGTCGGCGCGCTTGCCGCACGCGACGACGGCGTGGTGTTCGTCGACCTCACCGCCGACACCTGGCAGCCACTGGACCAGCACGGCCTCGGCCAGTCGACCAAGCTCGGCGTGTCACTGCCGCAGGATGCGGAGGTGAGCACCCGTTCGGTCGCGGGCCAGTTGGCCGTTGTCGACCCGGACGGCCTGCGGTTGTACCTGCTGTCCGCCCAGGGCGGCGTGATCACCGTCCCGCTCGGCTCCGGCCACTTCGGCAACCCGGTCTCGACCCAGGACGCCGTCGCGGTGGTCAACACCGACACCGGCACGGTCGTCAGCTTCGGCGCCACCGGCAGCAGGCGCGGCTCGGTCCCGGTGTCCGGCGGCGCGATCACCCTGGCCGCCGGCAACGACGGCCTTGTCTACGCCGACTCCTCGGACGGCCTGCAAACCGTGATCATGGCCGAGGACGGCACGCTGACCCCGATCCGCACCACGGACCGCACCCCGCCCAGCTACCAGCCACCGGCCCCGGTCGCCGCGATCTCACTGCCCCCCGCCACGGTCGCCACGACCACCACCGAATCGGTCCCGCCCGCGCCCAACACCGTCACCGTCGGCGCTTCCCCAACGTCCGGCGACAATCCCGCGGGCGGGGGCACCAAGTCGGCCGCCGGCACCGACGGATCCAGCGGCACCACAACAAAAAGGCCGACCGCGACCTCTCCCGCGCCCGGCCCACCGCCCGGCAGCCCGGTCATCGACGTGCTGAGCGCGACCGCCACCGGATCGACCACGGCGACCATCCAGATCCACGTGACCGGAGATGGCCCCGTGTTCTGCCACGTCTTCTTCAACTCGGTCGAACGAGCCGGCACCAACTGCGCCGCCACCATGCAGGTGACCGCGACCGGCCTACCCCAGCACACTCTGTTCGACATCTACGTCATCGGCACCAACGCCAAAGGCACCGGCGAGCCCGGCCGCCGCGCCGAACTACAGAATTGACCGGGTGCCGCACCGCTCAGGCGCCGAGAACGACCGTGGAGTCAGGCGCGGCGTGGTGCCCGTAGGTCGTTTCCTAAGAAACAACCCTGGAGTTCGTTGGGTCGTTGGCTGGTCTTCCACGGCTGGACCAGGGCGGTAGCTGCTCGTTCGGGTGCCGTTGACAGTATCCCGACGACAGCTGCTGATCACGCCGAGCACGGCGGCCATCAGACGGGACCGGAAACGACTCGCGGCTGAGGTTCGGTCACCGCAGGATGATGTTCGACCATCGGTAAACACACCCAGGTGCCGCGAGGAGCGCGTTCAACCGGCCGACGGAGGATCGCTCCCACCGGATGTCGAGAAGGGGGAACCGGTGAAGAGTTCGGGTGGGTCACGAAACCCCGGCCGGATAGTACTTAATGGAGCAGGATGCCGAGCAACGCTGCGGCGACCACGACGCGGGACGGTCAGAACCGTCTCGTCGCCGGCGTCCGTGTGGCGGCGACGCGATAGGCCCAGTGGGGTGCCGTGACCCGGTGTTCCCGCCGCGACCGCCGGACCAGGACCAGCAGCCACAGCACCCCGATCAGCGCGATCACGCCCTGGCCCGCCCAGGTCGTCACGGTGTACACCGTCGTCACGTCCCCGGGCGCCACCACGAGGCCGCGCGGGTCGAACTGCGCCGCCTGCCCGGTCAGCACCAGGGTGATCACCAGCGCGATCGCCGACATCGAGTCCCACAGCGCGTGCAGCAGCGCAACGCCGAGGAACGCCAGCACCAGGCGCAGGCTCAGCACGAAGTGCTCGCGCGTGCTCCACGCGAACAGCAGCCCACCCAGAATGGCGGTCCACAGCCCGTGCCCGACCGGCGCGAGCAACCCACGCAGCAGCTCGGTCGTGACCAGGTCGGTCAGCGACAAGCCCTGAGCGGTGAACAACGATGTGAGCGCGTAGCCCGCCGATTCGAAGGCGGAGAAGCCGAACCCGACTGTCGCGCCGAGAATCATCCCGTCCCGCACGGACTTCACGGCCAGCCCGCGCGTCAGCAGCGCGAGCACGACCAGCTTGACCGCCTCCTCGATGAGCCCGACCCACAGGTAGAGCCAGATCGACGGGTACAGCAGGTAGGTCTCCAGCACCGACGCGCCGAGGACGCCGAGCACCCCGCCGACGAGGAAGTTCTCGAACACCAGCTCGGCGGTGATCTCGCCGGAGTCGCGACGCTCGAACGCCCACGCCACGAATGTCACCGGCACGAGGAAGCTGCCCAGCAGCACCAGCGTCGGCAGCAGGTTGGGGTTGCCGGTCAGGTACGTCGCGACGACCGACAGCACCCACAGCAGCAGGCCGATCACAAAGATCCGCGGCCACGTCCGCCGGTGGGGACGGCGGCTCACAGTGGTCATCGGCGCCTCCCGAACCTTGCGCCGCGCCCCGTGGACGCGGTGTCGACGAACGCGCGGAACCGCGCGGGCGAGCCGGGTTCGGCGACCCCGTCGAACCCCTGCGGGCAGCGCAGCGCCGCCCACCGCCGCAGGCCGCCCTCGAAGGCGGCGCGGTACTGCGCGAAAACCTCGGCGAGCGGCTCGTCGTCCAGCTCGTACAGCACCGGCGGCGTCAGCCCAGTCAGCTCCAGCGTGCCGCCGCCGACGGCCAGCCGGTCCCCGAAGCGGTGCAGCAGGCCAAGGACGTCGTCGTCGGGGCGTTCGACCCGGGACAGGTCGACGACGAAGCGCCGGGAGCCCGCGTGGACCAGCCCGGCCAGGTACCTCGCGAGGGTCCGCGACGCCGGCGCGTCCACCCGCCCGGCGACCACGACGACGGTGTAGCGCCCGGCGGACAGGGTGGAGCTGATCGTGAGCTCGTGCGGGAGAGCCGACCGGCTGACCAGCCGGTCCAGCTCCGCGAGCGCGGTGACCGGGTGGGAGCGGCCGAGAGTACGGGAAAGGCCGGTGGTCATGGGAATCCTCCAGGTTGCCGGATTTCTTGCGCGAGGTGCTCGTGCACCAGGCGGACGGCCATGGCGCCTTCGCCGACGGCCGAGGCCACCCGCTTCACCGAGCCGTGCCGGACGTCGCCGATGGCGAACACGCCAGGGCTGCTCGTCTCCAGCGGCAACGGTGCCCGGGGCCGGGCCCGCCAGACCTCGGCGTCCCGGAACGCGTCGGCGTCCGCGCCGGTCAGCACGAACCCGTCCTCGTCGAGCGCGATGCGGCCGGACAGCCAGCGCGTGTAGGGCGCCGCTCCGATGAAGACGAACAGCGCGCGGGCGGCGAGCCGGTCCCGCTCGCCGGTGCGGCTGTCCTCGACCACTACCCCGGTCATCGTTCTGCCGTCCTCGACGACCTCGCGGACCTCGGTGTTCAGGCGGACCCGGATGCGCGGGTGCCGTCCGATCTGGTCGACCAGGTAGCGGGACATGTCCGCGCCGAGGTCGTCGCCGCGCACCAGCAGGTGCACCACCGGCGAGGTCTCCGCCAGGAACACCGCGGCCTGCCCCGCGGAGTTGCCGCCGCCGACCACCGCGACCGGCCCGGCCGAACACTGTTTGGCCTCCTGCAGGGTCGCGGCGTAGTAGACGCACGTGCCTTCGTGGTGCTCGAGTCTCGGGATGGGCAGGCGCCGGTACCGGGCGCCGGTCGCGATGATCACCGTCCGCGTGACGATTTCGGTGCCGTCGTCGAAGCCCACCGCGTACAGCCCACCCCGCGGGGCGAGCGCGCGAGCTTCGCCCGGGACGGCGACCCGGACACCGAACTTGGCCGCCTGGATCACCGACCGCTCGGCCAGTTCCGCACCCGAGATGCCGGACGGGAACCCCAGGTAGTTCTCGATCCGCGACGTCGTGCCCGCCTGCCCGCCCGCGGCGACGGCGTCGAACGCCGACGTCGCGAGCCCTTCGGACGCGGCGTAGACGGCGGCCGCGAGCCCGCCGGGCCCGGCGCCGACCACGAGCACGTCGCGCACGCCCGCCTCGGGTTCCTGGTGCCGCAGCCCGACCGCGGCCGCCAGCTCGGAGTTGCCGGGGTTGCGCAGCACCCCGGCGCCGGGCAGTACGACCACCGGGGTCTCGTCGACGGTGACCCCGAGCCGCCCTAGCAGCGCCTCGGCCCCGCGGTCCCGTTCGAGGTCGTCCAGCCGGTACGGCAGGCGGTTGCGGGCCACGAACTCCAGCAGCCGCCGGGTGTCCGGCGAGTAGCACGAGCCGACGATCCGCAGCCCGTCGCCGGAGCCGATGAGCTGCGCGCGGCGCAGGAGGTAGGCCCGCAGGATGAAGTCGCCGAGGACCGGGTCGCCGAGGACGAGCCGTTTCAGCTCGTCGACCGGGATGACAAGCACCTCGCCGGGTTCGGCGGCGACGGCGCCGAAGAACGACGGCTGCCCTTCGAGCAGGCCCAGTTCGCCGAGAAACCGTCCAGGGCCGTGGATGCGCACGGTTCTGGTCTCGGCCCCTTCGCTGCGCTGGACGGCGACCTTGCCGCTCAGGACGACATACCAGGCCGACGTCCGTTCCCCTTGCGTGTAAAGCACTTCACCCGGCCGTACCGGTCGGCGTTCACCTCCGGCGGCGAGCGCGTCGAGCTGCTCGCGGGTCAACCGGGGGAACGCGCCGTGCGGATCCGGGGTCTCGACGAGGTCCTCCGCTGAGAGCGTCATACGAACGCCTCGTGCACGTAGCACCAGCGCCAGTCCTCCCCGGCCTCGAACGAGCGCACGATCGGATGGTCGAGGGCGTGGGCATGCCGGTTCGCGTGCTTCATCGGTGAAGAGTCGCAGCAGCCGACGTGCCCGCAGGTCAGGCAGAGCCGCAGGTGCAGCCACGGCGTTCCGATGGCAAGACACTCCTGACAGCCCTGGGGTGTCCGGGGCACCACGTCGCGGACGAGGGCCAGGTGCGGGTCGACGACGGTCGTCATGTCTTCGCCTCCTCCGGCGAGCGCAGCGCCTGGTCGAGCCAGTCGCGCAGGACGTTCTCCTGCGCCGCGCCCGCCTGCCGCCGGACGACCTCACCGCCGCGCAGCACCAGGAGCGTCGGCACGGCACGGACGTCGAACCTCCGCGCCACCTCCGGCGCCTTGTCGACGTCGACCTTGACCAGCTTCACCTTCCCGGCCCGCGCGCGGGCGAGCCGATCCAGTGCCGGGCTCACCGATCGGCAGGGGCCGCACCAGGTGGCCCAGAGGTCGACGAGCACCGGGATGCTCGCCTGCTCGGCGATCGGTGCGAAATCGTCGTCACCCGCGTCGACCATCCACGGGAGCGACCGGTGGCAGTTCCCGCACTTCGGCGTTCCCTCGGCGGCGGCGGGAATCCTGTTGTTCTTCCCGCAGTGCTCGCAGGCGACGGTCACGGTCTTCATGCCGCCTCCCGTCCGCCGCCGCGGAACTCGACGGTCAGGTCGCCGTCACCTGCGTCGACAACGATCACCAGTCCTTCGGTCAGCTCGCCGCGCAGCACCTGCGCGCTGATCTCCTCTGGCGAGTGGAGCTTGCCGCGGAGGTCGAAGCGGACGACGCCGCCCTCTCCCCCGACGACGGCGAACCCGACCGCCTTGGCCTCGGCGGACACCTCGTCGAACTTGCGGCCGATGAACCGCTTGGCCGAGTAGATGGTGCCCTGGGGATTGAGGATCGCCTGGCTGCGCGCGAGCTGGCCGATCAGCCGCTCACCGCTCTCGGTGAACCCGACGACCGAAGGGGTCGTCCGGGCACCCTCCGAGTTGGGGATGACCCTCCGTTCGCCGCCCTCCCAGACGGCGATCACCGAGTTGGTGGTGCCGAGGTCGATCCCGATCGCCTTGGCCATCACGCACCTCCCGCCGTCGTGGACAGCTTCGCCAGCAGCGCCCGTGCCTCGTCGGCGACTTCGGCGTCGGCGACGACCTCGTAGCGGGTGGGCGCCATGGCACGGACGGACGCGAAGTCCCGGCGGCCGCGCTGCAGCGCGTGTGCGATCAGCCCGAAGATCGCCCCGACGATCGCGCCGAAGACGAGCCCGTAGAGCGCGAGCGTCAGCGTGGCCAACACCGGGATGAACCAGTTGAACAGGCCGAACAGCCAGCCGATCAGGAGGCCGGTCAGCGCCCCCGGCCCGGCCCCGCTCAGCGCGGCGCCTCCGTAGCCGAGCCGGCCGATGACCTGCTCGACCATCTCGACGTCGCGCCCGATGATGGCGGTCCGCCGCACCGGGAACCCATGGTCGGACAGGTAGTCGACGACGCGCTCCGCGTCGCGGTAGTCGTCGTAGGAAACGATTGGGACACGTTCGGCGGTGTGGTGTGGGGAAGGCGCGGTCGCGCCCGGCTGTACGGTCACAGCTCACCTCCTAGGCGTGCGCGTGTTGTTTGGCCCGAGCCTGGGCGGGCTGGCCCGTGCGGTCGTCGGTGAGCTGCTGCCGCTCGGCCTGGCTCCCGATTTCCACACGGCGAGGTTTGCTCGACTCGGCCACGGGGATCCGGATTGTCAGTACGCCGCGCTCGAAGTCGGCGGACAGACGGGAGGTGTCCAGGTTGTCCCCGAGGAACAACTGGCGACTGAACTCTCCCTGTGGCCGCTCGTCAATGATCGGCTCGGCGCTCTCGTCGCGGATCGGCCTGCGCACTGCTCGGACCGTCACGACATTGCGTTCGACGGTCACGTCGACGTCGTTCGGATCGATACCCGGCAAGTCGAGCACGACGAAGAACTCGTCACCCCGGCGGAAAGCTTCCATCGGCATCGCGCGCGGTGCCGTGCGCCCGCTCAATACCTGTTCGCTCATCCGCTCCCAGTCACGGAAGGGATCGAAGCGCATCAATGTCATGGTCCTGTCCATTCCCGGCCGGGTCGCGTTGCCGGGCTTGTCCGACCCGAACCGTTTTCGCGTGCGTTTCCATGGCGGGCAGGCATTTTCCTGCGTGCCACGCCCGGCCTGCGGCGACGGGGCGGCCCTGTCCGATGTCCTCCACGGTGGCAAATGCGCCCATTGCCTCGCGTGCGCCCCGCAGGTCGAATTTCCGGGAAACACATCGACCCGGCAGAACAGATGTCCACCGCGTAGGG
>DASYBO010000599.1:0-13405 GCA_036500685.1 Pseudonocardiaceae bacterium
TCCTGGGTTTGCTCGGGTTCACACGTGGAACTGGTGCTGCTTGAGGTAGCCACCGGCGTCGACCCGCAACTGGAGGCCGGTGACGTAGCGGGCCTCGTCCGAAGCCAGGTACAGCACGGCGTTGCTGACGTCGATGGGCTGGATGTAGGGGATCTTCATGGCCTGCTGGGCCGGGAAGCCGAGTTCGGCGTCGGCTCGGGTGGGGTTTTCCAGGTCGGGCCGGAAGGTCCGGTACATCACGTCGTTCTGCAGCATTGTGGTGTCCACATTGGTCGGATGCACCGCATTGGCCCTGATGCCGCTGGACGCAAGCGCGAGCGCCAGCTCGTGGACGTAGTCTGCCAGCACACGCTTGGAGAAGCTGTAGCCCGAACCGCCCGGGTCGACCGCGACCGACCGCGCCATGAAGGCGGCGGCGGAGCCGGTGGCGATGATCGAGGCGCCTTCGGTCAGGTGCGGCAGCGCCACCTGGATGGCGTTGATCGTGCCGATCAGGTTGGTGTCGATCACATCGGACCACGCCTGCAGGGGTGGACGACCGGTCATCGGCATGATGCCGGCCTGCGCCACCACGATGTCCAGGTGCCCGAGTTCGCGGATGCCGTCGGCCAGAACGGCACGCAGCCGCTCGGCGTCGCGGACATCGGCCTCCCGCATGACGATCTGCCGGCCCTGCTCCTCGACCAGCCGGGCGGTCTCCTTGAGATCGTCCGGGCCGGCGAGCGGATAGGGCACGGACGGGATGTCGTGGCAGATGTCCACCGCGATGATGTCCGCGCCCTCCTCGGCCAACCGCACCGAATGGCTGCGGCCCTGGCCTCGGCCCGCTCCGGTGACGAAGGCGACCTTGCCCTCAACACGTCCCATATCTCTGTCCTCCTGGTGTCGTCACGGGCGAGCGATGGTCTTGACTTCCAAGAAGTCCTCAAGGCCTTCGGTCCCCCACTCCCGGCCGAGGCCACTCTGCTTGTATCCGCCGAACGGCGAGCCCGGGTCGAAGTACGGGGCGCCGTTGACCGAGACCGTGCCGGTGCGCAGCCGGTGCGCCACCGCAACGGCCCGCTCGGTGTCCGCGCTGAACACCGCACCGGACAGGCCGTAGATGGTGCTGTTGGCGATGCCCACGGCGTCGTCGTCATCGTCGAAGGGCAACACGACCAGAACGGGGCCGAAGATCTCCTCCTGTGCGACGCGGGCCGTCGGATCGACGTCGGTCACCAGGGTGGGTTCGACGAAGTAGCCGCGCTGGAACCGGTCCGACCGGCGACCGCCGACGACGATCCGGCCCTCATGCCGGGCCAGCGCGCAGTAGCCGAGCACCGTCTCCAGTTGCCGTTGGCTGATCAGCGGACCCATCAGGTTGGCGGGGTCCTGCGGATCGCCCCACGGCAGTTGCGCCGCGGTGGCTCTGGCGATCTCCACCGCCATGTCGAGTTGCCCGCGCGGCACCAGCAGCCGGGTGTTCAGCGCACAGCCTTGTCCGGCGTGGCTGCACACCGCGCCCATGATGCCCGGTACGACCTGAGCCAGGTCGGCATCGTCCAGTGCGATGGCCGCCGATTTTCCGCCCAGTTCCAGGGTGACGCGTTTGATCGTGCCGGCGGCGGCCGCCATGATCCGGCGTCCGGTCGCGGTCGATCCGGTGAAGGTGACCGCGTCCACCATGGGGTGGGTGGTCAGCTCGGCGGCGACGGCGTTGTCGGCGGTGGTGACGATGTTGACCACGCCGGCCGGGATGTCGGTGTGTTCGACGATCAGTTCACCGATCAGCGTCGCGCTCCAGGGCGTGTCCGGTGCCGGTTTCAGCACGACGGTGCAGCCTGCGGCCAGGGCGGCCGACATCTTGCACAGGTTGAGGTAGAGCGGATAGTTCCAGGGCGTGATGGCCGATACCACGCCGGCCGCCTCCCTGCGGACGGTGCGCACGCCAGGTGGCCCGCCCTGCGTGGTCGGCAGTGGGCGTTCGAAGTCGTAGGTGTCGAGCAGGTCCGTGTAGTGGCTGAGGAAGCCGACCGCCGCGTCCAGCTGAACCGAATGGGTCAGCAGGACGGGAGTGCCGGTCTCGGTGACCAGCGCGGGCCGGATCAGATCGATGTTCTTGCTGAACGCGGCCTGCAACTGACGCAGGCAACGCTGGCGCAGTTCGGTGTCGGTGGCCCAGCCGGTCTCGTCGAACGCCCGGCGCGCGGCGCGGATCGCTCTGTCCACATCGGACGGGGTGGCATCGGGTACCGCGCCGACGACCTCTTCCGTCGCCGGGTTGATGTTGTCGAACGTCGCGCCCTCGGCCGCGCCGACGAGCTCGCCGTCGATGAGCATCAGCTCGCTCACCTGGGTCATCGCTTCGCTCCCGGGGTGAAGCGGATGCGCAGGCTGCGCGGCGCGTATACGTTCGCCGCGTCACTGAACCGGTCCGGCTCGGCGTCGGCCATGGTGAAGTCGGGCAGCCTGCGCAGGATCTCGGTCAGCATCACTTTGAACATGCTGCGCGCGAGGTTGGAGCCGAGGCAGCGGTGCTGACCGACGCCGAAAGCCATGTGCCGGTTGGGATGGCGATCGAGTTTCAGTTCGTCGGCGGCGTCGAACACGTCGGGGTCCCGGTTGGCCGAGGCCCACAACAGCAGCACCCGCTCCCCCTTCTTCAGCTGCTGGCCATGGAACTCGGTGTCGCGGCTGATCGTGCGGGCCAGGCCCTGGGTGGGCGAGGAATGCCGGAGGAACTCCTCGGTCGCGGTGTCGAGCAGGTCCGGGTTGTCGATGAGCTGCTGCTTGAGTTCGGGGTGCCGGGACAGCTGGACGAGCGCGTTGCCGGTCAGGCCGCTGGTGGTGTCCATCCCGCCGAACAGCAGCAGCAGGATGTAGCCGAACTTCTCCTGCGCGGAGAGCTCGCGCCCCTCGATCGTGCCGTTGAGGATGTTGCCGACCAGGTCGTCGGCCGGTGTGTTCAGTTCGCCTCGGCGGCCCATCTCGCCGAGGATCGCGTCGCGCATCTTGGGGCCTACGGCTTCGGGATCTTCGCCGCCCTCGTCGCCGTGGACGAGCGTGTGCACGTAGACGACCCACTCCGGCCAGTTGGTCTCGTCGAAGTTCAGCAGCCGCAGGATGACCCTGGCCGGTAATGGCGT
This sequence comes from Pseudonocardiaceae bacterium, assembly GCA_036500685.1. Classification (GTDB taxonomy): domain Bacteria; phylum Actinomycetota; class Actinomycetes; order Mycobacteriales; family Pseudonocardiaceae; genus CAJCJE01. The sequence continues at coordinate 3,126 of DASYBO010000599.1, forward strand.
GGTCAGTTCCTTGACGATGTCGGCTTCGCCCCGCTCGATGAACGAATCGATCAGCTCGGTGGCGATCTCACGCATCTCCGGTTCCATCCGCGTTGCCGCGCCGGGCGAGAGGTGTTTGATCGCCAGCGCCCGCATCTGCCCGGTCACCGGTGGGTCGGTCAAGATCGGCGGCATGGTCGCCAGGAAGCCGGCTTCGGCCTCGGGATCGCGGATGCCGGCACCGTCGCTGGAGTAGAACAGCTCGTCGTCCCGGGTGGCTTCGAACACGCTGTCGTAGTCGGTGAACATCCAGAACCCGCCGTAGCTGGTCGCCCAGGAGACCGGGCAGCGGGAACGGAGATCGGCATAGATCTGGTAGTTGTCGCGACAGAATTCTTCGCCGTGGATGTCCACCGCGATCTCGGGGCGATCGTGCGCCGTCATGGCGTTGCCACATCCTTTACGTTGAGCTGACGAGTCAGTTCCGCCGCCAGGTCGAGCATCGAGGAGGGATGCTCGGCGACGCCCTGGAGCAGTCGCACGTCCTTGCCGATCGTCGGCGCGAAGGCCGACCGCGCCAGCCGGTCCAGTGAGCCGACGTTGGCGAACAGATCCGCGGCGAAGCCGCGCGCGCTGCCCGCCCGCAGCACGTCCAGCAGCTCGCCGCCGAGGCCGTGCCGCTGTCCTAACCGGACGGCGTCGGCGACCAGCGCCATCTGGGCGGCCAGCAGCGTGTTGTTGACGAGTTTGGCCAGCTGGGCCGAGCCGACCTCGGGAAAGTGGATGACCCGCCCCGCGTAGGAGTCGACGACCGGTTCGACGCGGCGGCGTGCGTCGGCCGGGCCACCCAGTAGCACCAGCAGTTCGCCCGCTGCCGCGGCGCTCGGCCCACCGCTGACCGGCGCGTCCAGCACGATGACGTCGTGGGGTTCGGCCCGTTGCGCGAACGACCGGACGTCAGCGGGTGACACGGTGCTGTGCACGAGGATGGTGGTGCCCGGTGCCGCCGATTCGAGGACGCCATGTGGCCCGAACAGCACCTCGTCAACGCCGGCGGCGTCGAATACGCAGATGCCGAGGACGTCACATATCGCCCCGACCGCGGCCGGTGAATCGGTGAGTTCCGCGCCCCATTCGCTCGCCTTGGCCGCGACTTCGGGCCGACGGGCCCACACCGTGATCGGGATGCCGGCCTGCGCGATGCGGCGCGCCATCGGCATGCCCTGGTTGCCGAGTCCGATGAAACCGGCCTTCATGTCGCTGCTCCACAGGTCGCCGTTGTGCACACATAGTAGTTACAATGTGCGGACGACATGATGGGACTCCGATCATTTAACGACATTGTTAGAGAATGAACGAGAGTTCAAATGACTGTACGTTCGATCAGCAGTTCTGGCAAGACCGGGCGCTGAAGGTGTTCAGGTAACGGCGCCGGCCACCCGCAACCGCAGGATCGCCTGCTCGTCGTGGCCGAGTTCGGCCAGGATCTGCTCGGTGTGCTCGGCGAAGTCCGGTCCCCGCGCCGGTGTCGCCGGCTGCTCGTCGAACTGGACCGGCGCGGTCACCAGTTCGCGTTTCTCGCCGTCGATGTCCGTGACTTCGGCAATGAAGCCATTCGCCCGCAGTTGCACGTCCTGTCCGACTTCGACGCTGTTCTGGATCGGCGCCCACTGCCCGGCCAGCGTCGTGAACCGCTCGCACCACTGCGCGAACGTGCGGGTCGCCAGCACCTCGCCGATCAGTCGCGCGGCGGCGGCGAAATTGTTCATCAGCTTTTCGGCGCTGTCGAACCTCGGGTCTTCGATGAGGTCCGGCCGATCGATGTGCCGGCAGAAGTCCGGCCAGTAACGACCCGGCTGCATCATGTTCAGGTTCAGGAACCGGCCATCGGACGTGCGGAAGTTACCCACCAGCGGGTTGCGCACGTTGCCGCCGCTGTGCTCGGGCACTGCGGCGGGCCACGGCTCCCCGTTCAGTAGGGACAGATCAACGGCAAGACCGTTGGCCCAGGCACCGACGCTCAGCAGCGAAACATCCACAATGGACGGTTCACCGGTTCGCTCGCGGGCGAACAACGCGGCCGAGATGCCGCCCGCGATCGTCATCCCGCCGATGGAGTCGCCGAAGGCCGGGCCGGGCATGCCGAGTACCCCGCCGAGTTCGGGTGCGGAGACCCCCGCCGCACCGCCCGCCCGGCACCAGAAGGTCGGCTGGTCATATCCGCCCTTGGCCGCCTCCGGCCCGCGCACTCCCAGCGCAGTCCCCCGCACGTAGATGATGTCCGGATTGACCGCGCGCACGTCATCGACGTCGATTTTGAGCCGGGTGCGGGCGTCGGGCAGGAAGTTGGTCACGAACACGTCGCTGCGCCGGATGATCTCGTGCAGCACGGCGAGCGCGTCCGGCTGCTCCAGGGCGAGGCCGATGCTGCGCTTGCCCCGGTTGGGGTGCTCCATCAGCGGCGCGAACCGGCCGCTGGGCGACAACGGGCCAAGGAAGCTGAAGCCGCGCTGGGCATCCCCGGTGACCGCGTGCTCGACCTTGATCACGTCGGCGCCCCAGTCGGCCAGCACCGCCCCGGCCGCGGGTACGTAGGTGAACTGAGCGACCTCGACGACCCGGACCCCATCCATCGGCCTGCCAGCCATGCGACCTCCACGGTGAGACGGGAATCCCCCGCAGTCTATTGGCCATCCATCCAATTGAGCAATGATTCTGCCAGCTGAACCGCCGTTCAAATCTCGACCAGTCACTCCTCGGCGCCGAAGGCCCGTTCGACGAATCCGAGGAAATCGTCAGCGCCAAGGTCGGCCGAGTCGTCGCTGATCTCCGGGTCCATCGAGTGGAACGCGGTGACCAGGGACGAGAACAACCGCGCCAGCGCGTGCGGGTCACCGGCGCGCAGCGTGCCCTCGCGCTGGCCGGCGCGGAACAACTCGACCTCGACGTCGATCGCGTCGCGGTACGCTGCGGCGAACCCCGCCGGCACCGCGCCGGCCTGCCGCAGGCCGACCGTCAGGACCTGGGTGGTGAGCCTGCCCCAGGCCGGATAGCGGCGGAAGTAGTCGATCTGCAGCCGCGCCATCGCGGCCAGCCGTTCGGTCGCAGGCACGTCCCGGGCGACGATGGTCCGCATCTCGGCCACCTGCGCGGGGCCTCGGCGCATCAACACCTCTTGATAGAGGTGATCCTTGCTGTCGAAGAAGGAATAGATCGACCCGACCGAGAACTCACACAGCTCGGCCACGTCCTTCAGGCCGGTGTCGTGGTAGCCGCGCTCGCTGAACAACTGCTCGGCCGTGTCCAGGATCTGTTCCCGGCTCAGGTCGATCCGCTGTTGCCTGCGCGCCTCGCGCGGACTGAGCGCCTTGTCCGTCATTACCGCAGCGTAGCTCAAAAACAAATCATTGAACTTGAGGCTTTCAGTGGTGAACCATGGTTCAAAACAGTGAGGAGTCGCCGTGCCGGATCAATTGGTCGATGTCGAGATCGCCGACGGAATCGGGGTCGTCACCCTGGCCGATCCGGCGCACCGCAACGCGTTGAGCAAGCGGCTCAGCGATCAACTGTCCGATGTGGTCGCCCAGGTCGTCGACGGTGGGGCGGATGTCCTGGTCCTGCAGGCCGAGCCACCAGTGTTCTGCTCGGGTGGCTCGCTGGACGGACTGCTCAACCCGAGCCACGGCCTGGCCGAGATGTACGCCGGTTTCCTGGCCCTGGCCGCGGCGCCGATTCCGACCATCGCCGCGGTCGCCGGTCCCGCGATCGGCGCGGGCGTGAACCTGCCGCTGGCCTGCGACGTGGTCCTGGCCGGCGAAAGCGCCCGGTTCGACCCACGTTTCCTGGACCTTGGCATCCACCCTGGAGGTGGCCACCTGTGGCGACTGGCCCGGCGGATCGGCGAACAGGGCGCCGCCGCACTTGTCCTTTGCGGCGACGCGCTGACCGGTCGGGAAGCGGAGCAGCGCGGTCTCGCCTGGCGGTGCGTGGCCGACGCCGACCTGGACGAGCTGGCCATGCGGTTCGCGCGGAAGGTCGCCGGGCGATCGACCGAACTGGTGCGCCGCACCAAACAGACCCTGCGCGAGACCGTTCCCCTGAGCGAGGTCTCCGACGCCGTGCGGATCGAGTTGGCCGCGCAGGAGTGGTCGATGGAACAGGACGATTTCCGGCAGCGGGTACAGGCGCTGCGGGAGCGGATCGGCGCGCGGCGCTGATGGCTCGGCGGTCAGCGCAGGCCGGGCGCCCGAGTCTGGAACACGTCGGTGGCCAGCCGGGCGCCCAGCGTCGTGGCGTCCCAGCGCTTGCCGTCATTGCTGATCGTCGCCTTCTCGTGCCAGCCGCCCATCAGGTAGATCTTGTCGTGGATGGCCCTGATCACCTGGCCGGTGACGTGCTGTGCCTCGCCGCTGGCCAGCCAGGCGACCAGCGGCGAACTGCCGGCCGGGTCCATCGGGTGGTACTCGTCCTCGCCCAGCGTGTCCGGCTCGAACGCCTCGCCGGCCACCGCCGACGCGGACAACCGGGTCATGCCGCCCGGGCCGACCGCGTTCACGGTGACCCCGTACCGGTGGAGCTCCAGGCTCGCGGTCAGGGTCAGCCCGACGATGGCCGCTTTGGCCGTTGCGTAGTTCGTCTGGCCGAAGTTGCCGGACAGCCCGGCACCGGAGGTGGTGTTGATGATCCGGCCGGTGAACCGCTCCCCCGCCTTGGCCCGGTCGCGCCAGCGCTGGGCCGCCAGGTGGGTCAGCAGCCAGGTGCCGCGCACGTGCACGCGCATGACCGCGTCGAAGTCGGCAGGTGGCATGTTCCACACGACCTTGTCGCGGACGATGCCCGCGTTGTTCACCACGACATCGAGCCGGCCGAACCGTTCGTGCGCGCGCTCGACCAGAGCCCGCGCCTGTGTGTCGTCCGCGACATCGGCATAGTCGGCCACGGCGACCCCGCCGTTCTTGGTGATCAACTCGACGACCTCGTCCGCGTCGTGACCGGCCCCGTCGCCACGCACGGACGTGCCGAGGTCGTTGACGATCACCGTCGCGCCGTGCCGGGCGAACTCGAGGGCGTGCCCCCGGCCGATGCCATGCGCGGCACCGGTCACGATGGCGACCTTGTCCGCGAGCAAACCGGTCATCTATGCCTCCTGTACGGGTGTGGGATCGGAGCGCCGACCGAGGACGTCACGCAGGATCGCCTCGCGGTGCTGGTCGAGTTCGGGTGCGGGTGTCGTGGCGGCGGGCGGTGGTCCACCGGCGACGCGCGCCGGGAAGGGCAACTGCTCGGCGATCAGTTGCGCTGCGGGCCGCCACGGCATCCGGTCGACGAACTGGGGGTCGCCTACGATGGTTTCCGGCGTGTTGACCGGTCCGATCGGGACGTCGTGGTCGAGTCCGAACCGGACCCATTCCTGCGTGGTGCGCCCCCGGAAGATCTCGGCCAGTTCCCGGCGCAGCGCGAGGTCGCCGGGCGCGTGGTCGGCCAGGGCCGCACCCGGTTTGGCCGCGAACAGGTCGGCCCGCCCGACGGCTTCGCAGAAGTTGCGCCAGAACTTGCGTTCCGACGCCATGAACAGGACGTAGCCGTCGCTGGAGTCGTAGAACTGGTACCGCACGCCCTCGGCCATGCCGCCGGTCCCGGGTGGACGGCGCCGGTAGCCGTCGGTCGGGTTGCCGGTGACCTCGGACTCAGGGCGCTGGTAGGCGCGGTGCGTCTCACTGCGCAGCCAGTCGAACGCGGCCGCAGCGTCGGACTGGGCGAGTTCGAGGAAGCAGCCCTCGCCGGTCGCCCGCGCCCGCAGCACTCCGGCCAGCAGCGCGGTGGTTCCGTACAGCGGTCCCGCGTTGATGCCGATCGAGGTGTGGTCGGGAATGCTGGGCAGGCCCTCCGGCCCCGGTACCGGCGCGACGGTGCCGGCCCACGCGTCATAGGCGATGCCGTGGCTGGGCAGATCCCGGTAGGGACCGGTCATGCCGTAGCCGGACAGGCTGAGCAGCACGATCCGCAGATTGACCTCGCGCAGTCGCTCGTAGCCAAGGCCGCGGCGGGCCAGCATGCCGGGGCGCATCGCCTCGACGACCGCGTCCGACCTGGCCACCAGGTCGAGGAAGACAGCTTTGTCGGCGTCGGTCGTCAGGTCCAGCACGATGCTGCGCTTGCCCCGGTTGACGTGCAGGTGCAGCAGGGAGACGTCGTGGACGATCGGCCAGCTCATTCGGCGGACGTAGTCACCGACAGGCGGCTCGACCTTGATGACGTCCGCGCCCATGTCGGCCAGCGGCGTGGACACCGCACCCGGTCCGAGCATCGCGCACTCCACCACGCGCAACCCAGCCAGCAGCCCGTCAGCTTGCGCCACGCCGCCTCCCAAGGATTCGATTCGAATGTATTTTATATTATATCCGATCACCACTCAGCGAGGAGGCCTCCGTGCCCGATTACCAGACGTTGGACTACACCGAGCAGGACGGCGTGGCGTGGCTGACCCTCAACCGACCCGAAGTGCACAACGCCTTCGACGAACAGATGATGCGGGAGATCCACCAGTGCTGGCGCGAACTGCGGGCCAACGACGACGTCCGCGTCGTCGTACTCACCGGCGCGGGCGACAAAGCCTTCTGCACCGGCGTTGACCGCACCGCCACCGGGGTCGGCGAGACCAGCCAGACCGGGCCGGGACAACGCGGGGCCACTCCCCTGCACCTCGACGATCCCGGCGACCTGCTCCCACCCAAAACCGCCGGACAGCTGTGGAAACCGGTGATCGCGGCGGTGAACGGGATGGCCTGCGGCGGAGCGTTCTACCTGCTCGGCGAGGTCGAGATGATCATCGCGGCCGAGCACGCCACCTTCTTCGACCCGCACACCACCTTCGGCATGGCGGCGGTGTTCGAACCGATGCTGATGCTGCAACGGATGCCGCTGGGCGAGGTGATGCGCATGTCGCTGCTCGGTGCGGCGGAACGGATGAGCGCCCAGCGCGCCCACCAGATCGGCCTGGTCCAGGAGGTCGTACCCGCGGCCGACCTGCACGCCGCCGCCGCACAGGTCGCCGCGACGATCGCGGCCGCGCCGCCGCTGGCCGTCCAGGCGACGGTGCGGGCGATCTGGTACGCCCAGGAACTGGGCCTGCGGCAGGCCCTTGACGTGGGCAAGTCCCTTGTCATGCTGGGCACCGACGAAGACTCGCTGGCGGCGGGACAGGAACGGTTCAAGTCCGGGCAACGGCAGCAGTGGCGACTGCGCTGAGGGCCGGCCTCACTTGCGACCACCGGTCGCGTAGACGACCTGTCCGGAGACGAAGCCGGCGCCCTCGCTGACCAGGTAGGACACCAGGTGCGCGATGTCGGCGGGCTGGCCGACCCGGCCGACGGCGGTCCTGGCGACGTAGCGCTGGCGGAGCTGGTCGAAGGAGATGCCCAGCCGCTGCGCCGTCACCCGGGTCATCTCGGTCTCGATGAACCCGGGCGCGACCGAGTTCGCGGTCACCCCGAACTTGCCGAGCTCGATGGCCAGTGTCCTGGCGACTCTCTGCGTTCCCGTTGTCATAAATATATTTTATACACCGCTCGATCGCTGTATCGTCGAGCGCGAACGAGCCGCGACACGCCGGTTATATACTTTGTTTCAGATAAAATCCGCTAGCATCGACTGATCAGCGCTGGGCAGCCGACCGACCCGAGGAGACCGCGATCACCAGCAGAGCGGCCAGCACCGCGAAATCGCTCGACGGCGGAGTCCTGCCATCACCCGGACTGTCCCGGCCCACCAGTTCCGAACAGGTCGCCGACCACATCCGGCGGCTGATCTTCGAGAACAAGATCAAGGTCGGCGACAAGGTCCAGCAGGACGACATCGCCGCCGAGCTGCGCGTCAGCCGGGTACCCGTGCGCGAGGCCATCATCATGCTCGACCGCGAGGGTTGGGTGGTCGTCGAGCCGCACCGAGGAGCGTTCGTCGTCGGCCTCGACGAGGACTCCACCCGGGATCACTACGAGCTGCTCGGCCGAATGTACGGCTTCGGCGCGCGGCGCGCCGCTGAACGGGCTAGCGAGGACGCCGTCACCGAGCTGGCCAAGCTGCACCGCCGGTTGCAGGCCTCGACCGACCCGCACGAGTTCAACCAGCTGAACATGGAGTTCCTGCGCCGAATCGTCTCCCTGGCGCACTCGAGGCGGGTCAGCGCGACGGTGCGGCTGATGGCGGTCAGCATCGTGCCCGGCGACTTCTTCGTCGAGGTCCCGGAGGCGATCCGGATCCACAAGCGCGGGATGCGCGCCATCATGAAGGCGCTCAAGGACCACGACGGCGAAGCGGCCGAACGGGAGTTCGTGACCATGCTGGGCCAGGAGGGCGAGAGCGTGGTCAATCTGCTCGTCGAACGGGGCCTCATCGGCGAATCCGGCGCGAGCTGAGCTCAGCTGGTCCAGGCCGAGATCACCTCGGCCGAGGTGGTGAGCTTGGCGATGAGCGCGAGGCAGTTGTCCAGCACCTGGCGCCCGTACTCGACCGGGATCCCTGCCACCGCGTCGACCGGGATCACGACGCGGTAGGCCCGATTCACCGCGTCGAACACCAGGTTCGGGATGGCGATGTTCAGCGAGACGCCGACGATCACCAGCGCGGTGATCCCGCTGTTGCGCAGCAGCGCGTCGAGCTGCCCGTCGGCCATCGGCGACAGGCCGTGGTAGCGCGGCAGGACCAGATCGCCCGCCCGGTACAGCCACTCGACCGGCTGGACCGACGCCGAGCCTGCCGCGTTCTCCGCGCCGGCCTTGCGCGCCGCCGCGAACAGCCGGGCATTGCGGTTCATCCCGAAGCCGCGCGGCAGATTCGCCGCGATCGCGTGGATCACCGCGATGCCCGATTTCCGAGCCGCCGTCGCGAGTCGCGCCGCGTTGTCGAGGACACCGATCTCGCTCGCGGTAGCGGCGAGCTCGGGAAACGGACTGCGCGGACCGACCACCCCGTTCTGCAGTTCCTGCAGCACCAGCGCGGTTCGATCGACCGGCAGCAACTCGGCCAGACTCGGCTCAGGCACCGACGACCTCCGTTCCGAAACGTTCGATGTTCTCCAACAGCCCTGACTGGCTCGGCGCGGGCAGTCGAACAGCCATCCAGGTGACCCCGAGTTCGGCCAGTTCGCCCGCCTCATCGACCAGCCGGTCCAGGTTCAGGGTGGCCGAGTCGTGCGGATGGCTGAACGGCACGCAACACACGTCGATCGGCTCGGTGCGGCCGGCCGCCTCGGCCGCGGCACGCAACCTGCCGATCGACCGCCTGAGGTCGCCGAGTCCGGCCAGTTCGGCGGTTCCGGTGTGCCTGGCCATGGACTTCGATGCCGGAAACGGCGACCAACCCTGACCGGACGCGACAACCCGGCGGATCGTGGCGGCGGAGTTGCCGCCGAACCAGAGCGGCGGATGCGGCCGGGACACCGGCTTGGGCCAGAGCGTCTCGCCCTGCCACGCCGCGGTCATGGCGGCCACCGCCTCGTCGAGCAGCGCCCCGCGTCGAGCGTGGTCGACCCCGAGCGCGGCGAACTCGCCGGCCAGGTAGCCCGCGCCGAGCCCGAGGATCACCCGGCCGCCGGACAGCGCGTCCAGCGTGGCGACGCCGTGCGCGGCCAGCAGCGGATTGCGGTATCCGGCCACCAGGACATTGGTGTGCAGGCGAAGCCGCGTGGTCGCGGCGGCCGCGAAGGCGAGCGCGACGAGTGGGTCCGGCGCACGGTGGCCGCCTGTGTCCAGCCAGGTCCTGGGCGGATACGGGTGATCGGTGAGGTGACATGCGTCCACACCGGACAGCTCGAGGGCGGTCGCGATACCAGCGATCGACGTCGCGTCGAGCCAGTCGGTCGGCAGTGCCACTGACCACCACATAGTGACTACTATAGCGCCATGACGGACAGTGAATTCGCGCCCATGGCCGAGCTGTTCACGGACATCCTGGCCACCGAACCCGAGCTGCCCGCGCTCGTGCAGGACGGACAGGCGACCACCTTCGCGCAGTGGTGGTCGGCCTCATCGCTGACCGCGAGCGCGCTGGCCGAGTCCGGCGTCGGCCCAGGCACCGTGGTCGGACTGTTGTTGCCCTCCGGGCAGGAGTTCGCAACGGCCTACCTGGCGCTCGCCCGGCTCGGCGCGGTGGCGTGCGGGATCAATCCTCGGTTGGGTCCGTCCGAGGTGGCCCACATCATCCGGCGCGCCGAGCCGGTAGTAGTCATCACCGACACTCCCGAGCGGCTACCAGCTGACCTCCCCTGTTTCGTGCGCACGCCAGTCGACCTACGCAGCCCGTCC
>DASYBO010000600.1:0-13995 GCA_036500685.1 Pseudonocardiaceae bacterium
GCACTGGCCGGTCACGTCGTACTTCCAGCCGTGGTAGGCGCAGCGCAGGCCGTCGGTCTCGTTGTTGCCGAACCACAACGACACCCCGCGATGCGCGCAGAACTCGTCCATCAGGCCGTAACGCCCGGAGCTGTCGCGGACCGCGATCATCCGCTCGGAGAGCAGCTTCACCCGAACCGGCGGGCAGCCGTCCTCCGGCAGCTCCTCGGCGAGCAGTGCCGGAATCCAGTACTGCCGGAACAGATCGCCCATTTCGGTACCCGGCCCGGTACCGGTGAGCAGCTCGTTGATCTCCTGCTTGAGCATGTGTTTCCCTCGCCCCCGGGTTCAGCGGTTCTTCGCACCGTGCGTCGTGCCGGCCTTGACCGCCGCGTCAAGCAGCTTCTTGCCCTCCTCCGGCGAGAGTTGGATCGCGTGCCGTTCGATGTTGTGCAGCCGCATGGTGCGCAGCAGGCCGGTGTCCTGAATGGCCAGATAGCGCGAGGTGTCGTTCTGGTCCAGGTTGAAGTGCTGGTGCCAGGCCCAGCGCGGCGGGGCGAACAGCGTGCCCTCCTGCCACTCGACCACGTCGATCGGCTCGTCCTCGTAGTTGACCAGCGAGTAGCCGTGGCCCTTGACCACGTAGAGGTACGCCTCGGTGGTGTGCCGGTGACGCACCGAGTTGTTGCCGGGCTTGAGCTCGGAGATGTGCGCGCTGAGCACCTCGTAGTCGGCGAGGTCGAAGTAGTGGCCTCGGTTGTTGCGCCACGGGCGCGCCGGCAGCTCCATCTTGCGCAGGTCGTCCTCGACGACGAGGCCCTTGTTCGGCGGGTGCTGTCGGTTGAACTCGTCCCGTGCCGCGATCTCCGAGGTGCTGATGTTCTTCTTCTCGCTCGAGAGCACGCCCTTGAGGTATTCGTCGCGCATCCGACCCGCTCCTAGTTTGGTCATACCAATCGTCCATAAGACTATTCGTCCTCGGGCCCGGTCATGTCAAGATGCCCATCGATAGCTTAAGGTCTAACTGTCCTACCAATTCATGATGACCAAAGTCGTCGTCCGACACACTACTTGCCCATCGGCAACCAAGTTTGGAATAATGGTCTAACCATTAAGGAAGGAACGGTCATGATCGAGGTCGACCTGCTGGTAGTGGGTGCCGGCCCGGCCGGCCTGTACGCCGCCTACTATGCCGGCTTCCGCGAGCTGCGTACGGCGGTCATCGACGCGCTGCCCGAACCGGGCGGCCAGGTCGCCGCGCTCTACCCGGAGAAGCAGATCTACGACATCGCGGGCTTCCCCGCCGTGCGCGGCCGCGACCTCGTCGCCGCTCTCGTCGACCAGGCGCAACGGTTCGCCCCGCACTGGCTGCTGGACCAGTCCGCGCAGGAGCTGACCCGGCTGCCCGACGGCCGCCTGCGCATCGTCACCACCAAGGACACCGTGCTGATCACCCGGTCGATCGTGATCGCGGGCGGCATCGGCACGTTCACCCCGCGCCCGCTGCCGGTCGGCGCCGACTACCTCGGTCGCGGCGTCGACTACTTCGTCACCGACCCGGCCGGCTACGCCGGGCACGACGTGCTCGTGGTCGGCGGCGGCGACAGCGCCCTGGACTGGGCCCTCGCGCTCGAACCGATCGCCGCATCGGTCACCCTCATCCATCGCAGGCCCAGGTTCACCGCGCACGAAAGCTCGGTGACGCAGCTGCACGCCTCGACCGCGACCGTCCGCACCCCGTACGTCCTGCACTACATCTCGGGCGAGGCAGTGGTCGAACGGGCCGTCGTCCGCGACACCGGCAGCGGCGAACTGGTCGACCTGGCCTGCACCCGGATCGTGGCCGCGCTCGGGTTCACCGCCAACCTCGGGCCGCTGACCGGCTGGGGACTGCGCATCGTCGACCGGCACATCGTGGTCGACTCGCGGATGTTCACCGGGGTCGCCGGGATCTACGCGGCCGGCGACATCACCGACTATCCGGGCAAGGTCCGGCTGATCTCGGTCGGTTTCGGCGAGGCCGCGCTCGCCGTGAACAACGCGGCGGTCGCCGCGAGCCCCGAACAGAGCCTGTTCCCCGGCCACTCCAGCGAAACCGCAGCCTGAAAGGAGCCGCCGCCATGCCGTACTTCATCGCCGCCGACTGCCTCGACGTGCTGGACAAATCCTGCATCGAGGAATGCCCCGTCGACTGCATCTATGTGGGCGACCGCAAGATGTACATCAACCCGCGCGAATGCATCGACTGCGGCGCCTGCGAACCGGTGTGCCCCGTCTCCGCGATCACCTCCGACCTGCGCCTGAGCCAGGACGAAACCCAGTGGCGCGACGACAACGCCGCGTTCTTCGACACCGTCCTGCCCGGCCGCGACGCACCGCTCGGCTCGCCGGGCGGGTCGAACGGCGTCGGCCCGCTCGGCGTCGACACCCCACTGGCAGCGGCAACCACGAAACTGGAGGCATGATGACCGAACAAGGTCGAGTCGCGGCGGCACCGTGGCGGGACAGCACGTTCGCGAACGTGTGGACGCGCGGCGACAACCACGCCCAACTGCTCGAACTGCCCCGCGCGATCGCCGCAGCGCTGGTCGCGCAGGATCGCCCGCAGGTCCGCACGGTGCTGGACATCGGCAGCGGCCCCGGCGATTTCCTGGCCGTTTTCCTCGACGAGTTCCCGGAAGCGCGCGGCATCTGGCTGGACGCGTCCGAGGCCATGCTGCACCTGGCCAAGGACCGGCTCGCCGCGTATCGGGACCGCGTCGAGTACCGTCTGCTGGACATGACCGACCTGCTCGGGCGCGACCTGCCCACCGACATCGACGCGATCATCACCTCCCGCGCCGCCCACCACCTCGACGCGCCCGGCCTCACCGACTTCTACGGCCAGGCCGCGCAACTGCTCGCGCCCGGCGGCTGGCTGGTCAACCTCGACCACGTCGGTCCGACCGAACAGGCGTGGGACGAGCGCCTTCGTCACGTGCGCAAGCGTTTCCAGCCGCCGAGCAACACTCCCCCGCACCACCACACCTACCCGCTGACCAGCATCGACGACCATTTCCGCGGGCTGGCAGCCGCAGGCCTCACCGACGCGGAAATCCCCTGGCGCGCCTTTGTCACCTGTCTGTTCACCGCCCGCGCCGCATAACCCAGACGCATATTCGGCGGCGGAACTACATTCATGATCGACTCGTCCCAGTCGCGGCGGCAGTGGAATGACGAGTCGAGGAGAACCAGCGCGATGACGCCTGATCCGCTCGGCACCTGCACCGCGTTCCAGCCCTGAGCGGCGCTCAGCACGGTTACGTGCGGCGCGACCCGACCCGGTGGGCCAACCGGGTGACGACTTTCCTGAACCGGCAAGGGATTCCGGTACCCACTCCGGGCCTTGTCACGCCGATGACCGTGCGCTACCGCGCGCCCGAGAGCCCCGGGTTCACGGTCACCGCCCGGATGTTGTCCTGGCGCGGGCGATTCGAGGTCGAGGTCGCCGACCCCAGAATTGATCGCAGGCTGGTGCTGGCCTGCCTGACCGCGCTCACCGCGCTGGTGTTGTGGACCCCGCTCGGGGAAGGCATCGCCTCGATTTCGCCATTCCACCGGTAGCCGCTCAGCTGAGTCGTTCGGTCAGCACCCGCGCCCGGTGAAGTTGGACGGTGCGCGCCTGACCGGCGGCGAACCGGCGCAGGCCGAACGGCGCCCGCAGTCGCAGAGTGTCCGTGACCGTCGTCCGATCGCCCTCGGCGACGAACGTGTAGCCGTAGTCCATCCGCACCCCGCCAGGGCTGACGACCTCGCCCCAGAGCCTGTCCTTCCCGGTTCGCAGCGTCACCGCGATCCGGTTGTCGTGCCGGAAAGGACCGAACAGGAACCGCTCGACCGCGACATAGTGCACGGTGTCCTCGACGGTGCGGACGTCGTTCACCGAGACGATCAACGGCGAAAGGCCGATGTAGTTCATCGGCTCGGCGAGATGGGCGAGGATCTCGTCCGGTGTCGCGGCGACGGAGAAAACGTTCTCGATCACGATGGTCCGCACCGGGTGATTGTCCACTACCGCGAATCCGGCTCCTCCGCTGGAACGAGCGCGGTGAGGATCAGGCCGACCGAGGCGATGATCAGGTTCTGCAGCGCGGGTTGGAGCCCATTCCACTTGGAGGACTGCCACATCTCGAACCATTCGCCGCCGATCACGATGAAGCCGCAGCCGAACAGCAGCACCCACATCAGCCAGCCGATGATCGACAGCTGCCGCGCGCCGGCCGTGCGACCGCGCAGCCAGGCAACGAAGCCCGCGATGAGCACGACGGCGGAGATGACCTCCCAGGCGATGATCACGATGTAGGCGGCATCGGCGACGCCGATGCTGGTGATGGCCCGCCACATGGTGTTCGGCGACTTGAACGTGGTGTCCATCGCCAGCACATGGATGACGAACGCCTGATTGGTGCCGAAATCGGTGACGTTGCTGAACGCGATGAACAGCATCTGCAGCCCGGTGATGGCACTCAGCGCCGCGACAACCGCGCGAATGGTGCCCAACTTGACCAAAAAGCGCATGCGGCGACTATAGCCTGAAGTGACACCAAAACGGACACGCGGCGCGACCCGAAACAAGGCCGCGCCGGAGCCTGGATCAGGCCGGGTCGAGCACGTCGTCGAGCTCCGCCAACTGCTCGACGGTCGGCTCCCACTCGCCCGCCGCCGCGTTGGCGGTGACCTGCTCGGCCGAGGTGGCGCCGGCGATCACCGACGAGCAGCCGGGCTGCGCGGCCAGGCCGGCGATGCCGATCTCCAGCAGGCTGCGGTCGTACTTCTGGCCCCACTCGATCAGTCGCTCGACCGTGTCCAGCCGCTCGTCGGTGACCAGGTGCTGTCGCACGGAAAGGCGCGTGCCCTCGGGGATCTCGCCGCCGCGCCGGACCTTGCCGGTGAGCAGGCCGTTGGCCAGCGGGAAGAACGGCAGCACCCCGAGACCGTAGTGCCGGGCCGAGGGCACGACCTCCTTCTCGACCTCGCGGTCCAGCAGTGACCAGTGGTTCTGCGCGGAGATGAACGGGACGCCGCCGATCTCCTTGGCCACGTGCGCGGCTTCGGCGATCTGCCAGCCGGAGAAGTTGGAGTGGCCGACGTAGCGCACCTTGCCCTCGGCGACCAGTTCGCTCAACGCCGCGATAGTCTCGGCGATCGGGGTGAGCGGGTCCGGGAAGTGCAACTGGTAGAGGTCGATGTGATCGGTGCGCAGCCTGCGCAGCGACTCCTCGACCGCGTGCCGGATGTACTTGCGGCCCGCCCTGGCGCCGGCCGATGGCCCGTAGCCCATGTCGGTGGCCTGGAAGCCGAACTTGGTCGCCAGCACGACCTTGTCCCAGCGGTCGTGCAGGATCTCGCCGAGGGCCTCCTCGGAACCGCCGATGTTGCCGTAGATGTCCGCGGTGTCGAACAGCGTGACACCCGCGCCGAGCGCGGCGTCCACCACCTGACGGGCCCGGTCGTTGTCGATGCGGGCGCCGAAGTTGTTGCAACCCAGACCGACAACGGAGACGAGCAGACCACTGTTGCCGAGTGTCCGATACCGCACACCGACTCCTTCGTTCGCTGATGGGTAGTTCGTCGCAACACGAACGCTACCCCAGCGGATGACTCAGGAAGAACTGCCACATGACCGCCGTCGCGGAGATGCTGAGCGTCGTGTGACCGGGCCCATTGTGGACGGTCGCGCCGGGCCAGGTGTGGCCGCCGCCGATCACTCGGTAGTGCTCGACCGACGAACCCCACGCGCAGCCCGGATAGGCGAACGCGACCACGTCGCTTGCGATGTCGGTGCTGGTCGGTGTGACCGCGCACTGGTCGTGCACGGCCCAGCCCTGCATCCAGTCCATGATCGCGGGCAGCGTCGAGCCCTGTCGGCTTGCGTCGCCGTCATACTTGATCACGGTGTCGGCGGTGCCGTGGAACTCGACAAGCGAAACCGGCGTACCGGGCGTACAACCCACGGTCGACTGCGGGTAGAACGCGCCGGAGACCATGCCGAAGGCGGCGATCCGGTGGTCGAGTTGGCAGGCCAGCAACGCGGTGAAGCCGCCGCCGTTGGACTTGCCGTCGGCGTAGATCCGCAGCGGGTCAACGCACAGCGTGGACTGGAGCTGGTTGAGCAGATCGCTGACGAACAGCACGTCGTCGGCGGGCGGCGAGTACGGCGCGCCCTCCCACGAGGTCTCGCCGCCGCTGAGCAGCCCGTCGGGGTACACGGTGATCGCGTTGAGGTTGTCGAAGCCGGAGTAGCCCTCGATGGTGCTGCTCGCTTCGCCGCGCCCGCCGAAGGTGAGGATCACCGGGGTGGGCAGGAACGCGTGGTAGTTGGTGGGTACATGGAGGCGGTAGGTGCGTTGGTAGCCACCGGATTCGATGCTCCCGGTCACGGTCCGGCCGACCGGCACGTCTGGCGCGCGTACGCAACCGATACTGGGCAGTGGGAAGTTGTGCACGGTGTCGGCCGGCGCGGCGGACGCGGGAACGGCGGTGGCGGCGACGGTCAACAGGGCCAGGCAGGCGGCTAAGCGGAGTCTCATCACAACACCTCGTTGAGGAAGGCGCGCAGGCGTTCGCTGCGCGGGGCGTCGAAGAATTCGTCGGGCGGCGCGGTTTCCAGCAACCGACCCCGGTCGAGGAAGGCGACCTGGTTGGCGACCTCCCTGGCGAAACGCATCTCGTGCGTCACCACGATCATGGTCATCCCGGCACCGGCGAGGTCGCGCATGACCGACAGCACGCCCTTGACCAGTTCGGGATCCAGCGCTGAGGTCGCCTCGTCGAACAGCATCACCTCGGGGTCCATCGCGAGCGCTCGGGCGATGGCGACGCGCTGCTGCTGGCCGCCGGAGAGCTGCGCCGGCCTGCGGTCCTCGAACGCGGCCAACCCGACCGAGGCCAGCCGCGCCCGCGCGATCTCGACGGCCTCATCACGGCCGAGGCCCCGCACCTCGCGCAGTGCGAGCGCGACGTTGTCCAGCACGCTGTAGTGCGGGAACAGGTGGAACTTCTGGAACACCATGCCGACTCGAGTTCGGATGCGGTCGACATCCGCCTTCGGATCGGTGATCACCTCGGTGCCGATCAGCACTCGCCCGGAATCCGGCCGCTCCAACAGGTTGGTGCAGCGCAACAGGGTCGACTTGCCGGAACCGGAGGGGCCGATCACGCAGGTCGTGCCTCCGTCGACGATGAGGTCGATGTCGTGCAGCACGGCCGTGCCCGCGAAGGACTTGGTGATCTTCTCGAATCGCACCGGAGTCGTGGTCACCGTCGACGTGGTCATACCGGCACCCCTTCCGCCCGCACGGGCGCGGCGGGGCGACCGTCGCGGAGTCGGCGGTCCCAGGCGTTGACCAGGTAGGTGAGCGGGATGGTCAGCGCCAGGTACAGCACGCCGGCCGCGACCAGCGGCGAGATGGACGCGTTGTTGACCGCGCTGTCCTGGGCGATCGCGAACATCTCGCGCTGGCCGGTGGAAAGGCCCAGCAGGTACACCAACGCGGTGCTCTTGATCACCAGAATGAACTGCCCCGTCAACGCGGGCAGGATGCGCCGCAGCCCGACCGGGAACACGATGAGCCGCAACGTCTTCAGGTGCGAAAGACCCAGACTCCGCGCGGCCTCGACGATTCCCGCGTCGACACCCTGGAATCCGGACCGGAAGATCTCGGCCAGGTAGGACGCCTCGACGAGGCCGATGGCCAGCGCGGCGTAGCCATAGGTCCAGTTGCCGAACACGGTCAACCCGGCCAGCGGCAGGCCCTGGCCGATCAGGTAGATGCTGAGGATGTGCGGCAGGCCGCGCAGGATGTCCACGTAGACCCGGCACGGAAAGCGGACAAGGCGACGCTCCGACATCAGCCCCGCCGCCACGATCAGCCCGATGACCAGCCCGATCGCGCTGGACAACACGGCCAGCAGCAGCGTGTTGAGCAGCCCCTCCCTGAGCAGGGAGGGCAGCGTCTGCAGGATCAGCGGCCCGTTGAAGAAGGTGTTCCAGAACTGGCTCATCGCTGCTTCAGCCCTGGATAGGCGTCCAGCATGCCCTGCGGGATGAGCAGGCCGGGCGCGTTCCACTTGGCCCACAGCTTCGTATAAGTGCCATCCGCGATCACTGCGGCCAGGGCGCTGTTCATGGCCTTGAGCAGCGCCTGCTTGTCCGGCGCGACCGGGAAGGCCGATTCACCGGTGTTGATCTGCTGCGTCGCGGTGAAGTCCTTGTGCTGGCTGAGCAATTGGGCGGTGGTGGCAACGCCGGTGAACAGGCCGTCGACCTGACCGGCCTCCAACGCGTTGGCGCTGGCCGCGATGTTCGGGAACTCCTTGACGGTCACGCCCTTGGCCTGCTGTTGCAGGATCGGGATGAGCGAACTGCCGGTGGTGACCGCGACGGTCTTGCTGCCGGCCGACTGGATCGACGCGATCTTCGCGCTGCTCCGGGAGATCAGTTGCGCCTCGGAGTACTCGACCGCCGTGGTGAAATCCGCGACCTTCTGCCGGGCGGGGGTGATCAGCACGTCGAACGCGGCCGAGTCGTAGGTGTGGTTGCGGACGTCGGGCAACATGCTGTCGAAGTCGGTGGACACGTAAGTGGCCGTCACGCCCATTTTGGCCGCCATGGCCTGGCTGAGTTCGATCAGGAACCCGGTCGGTTTCCCGTCCTGCACGAAGGACGCGGGTTTGTCGTCGGAGCGGAACGCCAACTTGAGCTGGCCCGCGGTGATGGTGCCGAGTTGGTTGTTGCTGGAACTGGGCGTGGCGCCTCCGCACGCGGCCAACGACAACGTGGCCACGATCGCGATGGTCGCCACACCGAAACAACGTCGGATCAGTGTGGCGGTCATGGTGTTCTCCTAGCGAGCGGGTGGGGAAACCGGGGTGGCGTGTTCGCGCGGTGGTAGCGCGATCATGCCCTCGATGAACTCGGCGATGCGCTCAACCGCTGTGCGCACAATGCGTTCGCCGATGTCCACAGTGGCCTGTCGGCCGTCGCCGAGGTTGCCGGCGGCCGAGAGGGTGTCGTAGTCCTGCGGGAGGTGGATGCCGGAGTGGGCGCGGCTCAGCCGTCCGGCCGGGCTCAGGTCGTCGAGTTCGGCGCTACCCCTGGTAAGCCGCTCGGCAAGGACAAGGTCCTTGTCGACGAACATGGCCTGCGCGGTCTCGATCTCGCCGCTGTGCCCGCCGATCCGGCTCTCGGACAGTTGGCTGCTCAGGTCGGCGACCACCGCCGTCACACCGCTCCAGGCGATGTGCAGATCGGTGAAGTCGTCGCGCAGCCGGGTGACCGCGACCTCGACGGTCGCGTTGTTGCCGCCGTGCCCGGTCAGCACGTACACCTTCCGCCAACCATGCCGGTGCAAGCTGCCGACCAGGTCGTACACCACCTGTTGCAACGTGAGCGGGGACAGGGTGAGCGTGCCGGGAAAAGCCATGTGGTGCCCGGAAACCCCGACCGGGATGGTCGGCGCGACCAGCACCCTCGGGCTCAGCCGCTCGGCGACGAGATCGGCGACGACCTCGGCGCGAGTGGTGTCGGTGCGTTGTGCGAGCCCTCGACCGTGCTGCTCGCAGGCGCCGAGCGGCACGATCACGACCGGCGCGTGCTCGCGCAGTTCGGCGACCTCCGGCCAGGTCAGGTCGGCCAGCCGCAGTGAACGTGGGGGCATGCGTCAACCCTTCCTCACGGTCAGTTCAGCAGTTTCGCGGTGCTCTCGCGCAGTTCACTGAGGTGCTGCCTGGTCAGTTCGGCCGCGGCGACCGAGTCCTTGGCTTGCACGGCCGCGAAGATCGCGCGGTGCTGTTCGTGGTCGCGGGTCCGGTCGTGAATCAGTCCACGTAGGACACGTTGCTCCCTGCGACGCACCGCGAGCAGGGAATCGACCACCTCGAACAGCACTGGATTGCCGGACGCGTTGGCCAGTTCGCGGTGGAAGTTCAACCGAGGGCCATGCTCGGCCACCTGCTCACGCAATGCGGTGTCCACAGCGGACTCAAGCTGGGCCAGTTGTTCGTCGGTGCGGTGTTGCGCGGCGAGCGCGGCGATGCTGGGCTCGATGGCCAGCCGCGCCTCGATCAGGTAGAGGATCTGCTCGTCCTGGATCGGCGCGGAGTTCGGGTTGGGCATCAACGTGCGCAGCACGCCAGCGCCCACGTACACCCCGGATCCGTGCCGCAACTGCACCGCGTCGGTGGCCTGCAATCGGCGCAGTGCCTCGCGCATGGTCGGCGGGGTCACGCCGAAGCGCACGGCGAGGTTGCGCACGGTCGGCAGCGGGTCGCCGGGGACCAGTCGCTGTTCGGCGATCAGGTCGAGCAGGCCGTCGGCGAGCCGCTCCGACAGGCTGGCCGGTTGCGTCATGCCGTCTCCTGACTCTCGTTGACTAATTGACTAAATCACTTGATCTGTCGCTATGTCAAGATGGCCGTGGCTCAACCTCACGCAGTGCCAGCGAATTGTCCGTCTTACTCCACAAAAACAACGCAGATGCGGTCAAATAGGTAGTAAAGGTCCCGCACCTGCGGAAAGAACCGGCAAGAACCGACGGGAGATGCGATGAGCGAGTCACCGGGCCTGGTGCGCTACGGCCAGCCTGCCGGCCGATGGGTGCTACTGGCCACGGTACTGGGTTCTGGCATGGCGTTCATCGATATGACGGTGGTCAATGTCGCGCTGCCCAGTATCGGTCTCGGTCTGGGCGCGAGCGCTTCCGGCATGCAGTGGACCGTCAACGGCTACACGCTCAGCCTCGCCTCGCTGATCCTGCTCGGCGGCTCGCTCGGCGACCGGTTCGGCCGCAAGCGGATGTTCCTGATCGGCGTTGCCTGGTTCGCGACCGCGTCCCTGCTGTGCGGGCTCGCGCCCAACATCGAGATCCTGGTCAGCGCGCGGGTGCTGCAAGGCGTCGGCGGTGCGCTACTCACCCCTGGCGCGCTGGCGATTCTGGAATCCTCCTTCGACCCGCAGGACCGAGCCAAGGCCATCGGTGCCTGGTCCGGTCTCGGCGGCATCGCGGGCGCGGTCGGCCCCTTCGTCGGCGGTTGGCTGGTCCAGGTGGCCACCTGGCGGCTGGTCTTCCTGATCAACGTGCCGTTCGCGGTGCTCGTCATCCTCGTGGCGCTGCGCCACGTGCCGGAAAGCCGCAACCCCGAGGCGCCCCGCAAGTTCGACATCGCCGGCGTGCTGACCGGCGCCGCAGGCCTTGCCGGCCTGACCTACGGCTTCACCGCCTGGCCAGCTCTTGGCCCCACCAGTCCGGTCGTGCTGATCTCGCTGGCCGTCGGAGTCGGCGGCATGGTCGGCTTCGTCGTCACCGAACGGCGCTCCAGCCATCCGATGCTGCCGCTCGAGGTGTTCAAGTCCCGTACTTTCACAGCCGCAAATCTGGTCACCTTCGCGATGTACCTCGCGCTCGGCGGCGTGTTCTTCCTCGTCGTGCTGAACCTTCAGGTCGTCGCCAAGTTCGACCCGCTGGCCGCTGGCAGCGCGCTGCTGCCCATCACCGTGCTCGGCCTGCTGCTCTCGGCCAGGGCAGGCGCACTGGCCCAGCGCATCGGCCCGCGCATCCCGATGACGGTCGGCCCGCTCATCGCGGCCTGCGCCCTGCTGCTGCTGACGCGGATCGGCGCGGACGCGACGTATCTCGGCTCGGTGCTGCCCGCCGTCATCCTGCTCGGCCTCGGCCTCTCGCTGACCGTGGCGCCACTGACCGCAACCGCGCTCGGCGCCGTCGAGGACAAGCACGCGGGTGTCGCCTCCGGCGTCAAC
The DNA here is from genome assembly GCA_036500685.1 of Pseudonocardiaceae bacterium. Taxonomy (GTDB): domain Bacteria; phylum Actinomycetota; class Actinomycetes; order Mycobacteriales; family Pseudonocardiaceae; genus CAJCJE01. The sequence continues at coordinate 11,777 of DASYBO010000600.1, forward strand.
AACGCCGTCGCCCGTGCGGCCGGACTGCTCGCCGTGGCGATCCTCCCGCTGGCCGCCGGTATCGGCTCCGGGAGCCTCACCAATCCCGTCGCGCTGGCGCCGACCTACCGCACCGCGATGCTGATCGCCGCCGCCGTCCTGGTTGCCGGTGCCGTGACGGCCGCGGTCGCCATCCCGTCGAAGATCCCGGGAGCGCCACGGCCCGACCCGGTCAAGGTGCACTGCGCGGCTTCCGGCCCGCCGCTGAGCCCTGGCCGGCAATCCGATCCGGTCGACGCCGCCGTGCCGGACTAGCCGGGTTCAGATCACCCGCTCGTTGCCGCCGTCAACCGGAATCTGCGCGCCGGTCGTGCAACCGAACGTGTCCGCACACAGTTCGGCGACGAGCCGACCGACACCAGCGCTACGTACCTCCGTACGCAACAGGTTGCGACGTTTGTACTGCTCGACCGTGACACCGTAATGATCCGCGCGTTGTTTCAGCACGTCCTCGGTCCACAAACCGGTGTCGAACACCGCGTCCGGATGCACGACATTGACCCTGATCCCGTCGGCCGCCCACTCCAGCGCGGCCACCCTGGCCAACTGGGTGACTGCCGCCTTCGACGCCGAATACGCGGCAGCGCCCGGCCCCGGTGCCGGCACGTTCTTGGAGGCGATCACCACGACCCGACCGCCGCGCGGCGCGAGCGCCAGGAACGGATGCGCGGCAGCGAACAGGGTGGCGACGGCGTCGGTGTTCACCGCCATGGTGCGTTGCCAGGCAAGGAGATCGAGCGCGGCGATCGGCATGTTGCCTGGGAACACCCCTGCCGACGGCACGAGCAGGTCGATCCCGCCGAACCGATCGACCCCGCGCGCGATGGCGTCACCGACCGCGTCCAGGTCGGTGACATCGACCTCGAGCCCGAGGTAGTCGGCGCGGCTCTCGGTGGCGCTGAGATCGAGGCCGATCACGCTGGCTCCCTTGGCGCGCAACGCATCCGCGCAGGCAAGGCCGATCCCGGAGGCCGCCCCGGTGACCAGCGCGACCTCGCCGGTGAACTCGCCGCCGGACCCGGACCGCCGCAGTTTGGCCTGCTCCAGTTCCCAGTACTCGACGTCGAACAGTTCGGCCGAGGACAGCGCGCGATAGCCGCCGAGCAGTTCGGCCCGCTCGATGATGTCGATGGTATGTCGGTAGATGTCCGCGACCGCGACCGCGTCGGCCGCGCGCCTGCCCACCGTGAGCAGGCCGAGCCCTGGATCGAGCACGATGCGCGGCGCGGGGTCGAGCATGGTCAGTTCGGGCCGGGAGTGCTCGGCGAAATAGGCGCGATAGCTCTCGGCGTAGCCTGCGATGTCCGTCCCGATCAGCGGCAACCGCTTGGTGCGGATGACATGATCCGGCGTCGCCGGTCCCTCGGACGCGATCTCGGCCAGATCGGGCCGGTTGACGAAAGCCAGCGCCGCCGGATCGACATGCCGGGAGACGATCATCGGCTTGCCGGCGGTGTCCGAGATCTCCTTGCGCAGCAAGGCGATCCGGCGCGGCTCGACGACCGGCGCGGCCACCGTCGCCCGATTCGGCCGGTAGTCGGCCAGGAACTCCTCGGCCAGGCTCACCAGCTCGATGTGACGGTCGTAAGCCTCGCGCACGTCCGCGCCGAACGTGAACAAGCCGTGATTCATCAACACCACACCGACGGTGTTCTCGTTGGCGTGCCGGGGATACAGCTCGGCCGCGGCCTTCGCCAACCCGAAACCCGGCATCACATAAGGGATTACCACCACCCGGTCGCCGAACACCTCGGCAACGCGCGGCTTGGCCAGATTCGTCAGGGTGAGGATCGCGTCGGCGTGGCTGTGCAGCACTGCGGGTTGCGGCAGGACCGCGTGCAGCAGGGTTTCCACGCTCGGGTCGGGCGCGCTCGCGTCGAGCAGGGCGCAGCGCAGCTCGTTCATCATGGCGCTGTCCGGCAGGCTCGACACGGTCAGCAGTTCGCGCAACCGGGCCAGCCACAACGGCGCGAACCCCGGCCGTTCGATGCTGGCCAGATCCCAGCCACTTCCCTTGACGTAAAGGATCTCGACCTCGGCCCCGGTGATGTCGCTGCCGGTGACCTTGACCGAGGTGTTGCCGCCGCCGTGCAGCACAAGGCCGGGCTCGCTGCCGAGCAGGCGCGAGCCGTACACGCAGGCGTCGAGCGAGTCGGTCGGAGCTTCAGCCCAGCGGTTTT
>DASYBO010000601.1:0-11701 GCA_036500685.1 Pseudonocardiaceae bacterium
CACCGAGCACGGCCTCACGGCCGAACGCCTGCGGGAGATCTCCCTGCGCCAGACCACGTTGCTGGCCAACGACTTCGACGCCCTCGACGTGTCCGACGCGATAGCGACCCGCGACCGGTCCAGGCCGCGCACGGCATTCGGCGCGTTCCTCACCATCGAGACTCCGCACGCCCCGCGTCTACAGGAGCGGTTGGCGCGACGCGGCGTGGCCACCGACAGTCGCGGCAACCACCAGCGCTTCGGGCCCGCGCCCTACCTGCGCGACGACCAGCTGCACGCGGCGATGGCCGCCCTCGGCGAGGTGCTCACCGAGGACGGCCTCAATGCCCCCAGCTAACAAGATGCGCTGGAACCGCCGCTGCTGTTGATCTTCAGGGCGCCGCCGGTCGAGCTGGTGGAGTTCTGCACGCAGTAGCCCGTTGTCGACTGGAAGCCGATGTCGAACGGGCTGCCGCTACCGCTCTGCGCGGTCACGTGATTCAACGTGACGGGGCCGGACGAGTTGGCGATGAAGGCAGGACGCGCGTCGTTGTTGCTGAACGCGACCGAGGAGTTGGTGAAGCTGACTCCGGTCACGTAGCGCAGGTAGAACCCGTACGCGGGGCGGGTGCCGATGCTGTTCGGGTTGTAGTCGCCGTTGTCGCTCGGCACGCCGGTCGACATGGCGGCGTGGCCGCCGGGCAGGGTCAGGTGCACGTTGTCGAAGGTGACATTGCTGATGTCGTGCCCGTTCTGGCCCCAGAGCGTCGGCGAGTACGCGCCGGCGTTGGTGCCGGTCACGTCCTCGTAGTGGATGTCGCTGATCCCGCCGATGCTCGGCTTTCCGCCGCAGCGCAATCGGGTGCCGATCTTCTCCATGATCGGCGACTGCGTGCCGGACATGGTGACGTGGTCGTAGGTGACGTTCGAGATGTGCGTACCGTCCATCGACACCATGCCCAACCCGGACTTGCCGGCTTTGGTGATGGTGATGTTGGTGAACGTGTAGCCGGTGAAGTCGCCGCAGGTCTCCGAGCCGAACATCAGCGCGTTGCAGCAGCCGGAGGACAGCGTGGCGTTGTTCACGGTGACGTCGCCGTTCGGCAGGGTTTCGCCGAGTGCCCAGTCGCTCTTGAACACCAGCGCGTCGTCGTTGGACGAGACGTTGATGTTGGTGATCATCACGTGTTGCGCGCTGATCACGTTCCACCCGTCGCGGTTACTGGCCGTGGAGATGGTCAGGTGATCGGAGGTGATGTTGTTGCAGTCGTTGGTCAGGATCGCGAAGTGTCCCCCGTTCTTGAGGGTGATCCCGTCCAGGGTCAGGCCGATGCAGCGGGTCAGCGAGATCAGCTTGTCGGCTTGGCCGGCTTTGGGTGTGCCGGAGGCGAACTTGCCCCTGCCGTCGATCGTGCCCGATCCGGTGAAGCCGATGTTGGTCAGCCCGTTTCCCCAGATCATCGCGTCGTGGAAGTGGCTGTGCCCGTAGTCCTGGTACTTGTCGTTGGGATTGGGCTCGGCCGCGTCGTAGCCGGAACTGGCGCCGGCCAGGGTCGAGCCCTTGTCGAGTTGGATGGTGACATTGCTGAGCAGGTGGATGGACCCGCCGGCCAGATAGGTGCCGGCCGGGAACTCCACGATCCCGCCGCCTGCCTTGTTGGCCGCGGTGATCGCCTTGTTTACCGCCGGGGTGTCGTTCGTCGTCCCGTTGCCGGTCGCGCCAAAGGACTTGACGTTGAACACCGGGGTCGCACCGGGTGATGCCGAGGCGGCCGACGGCCAGAACGCCATTAGGGCTAACGCGGCCAGTAAGGCCAGCAAGGGCCTGTGGCTCTGCCATCGATGCCGCGGGCTGAGGTTGGAGCGGTTGAACTCTCCGCTGAGCACGTAACCAGTCTCCTCTCCTGCGTTCGACCTGATACATCGTATGTAAACGTTTTCAGTTTGTTTCGTTAGACAGGCTGACGATACCGCCGAATGGACCATAGTTTCACGCGGTGACAGGTGTTCAGCTGTGCCGATGGGTTGACCTTGCTGGTTCGACGTTCGACGATTCATGGGATGTTTCAGGCTGAAGAAAGTTCATACTTTCGACGCTGGGATGCGGAGTCGGTGCTCCTTACTGTGTGCGCGGGAGGTGGCCGATGAGTCTTGGCCTGATCAAACGGGGGCGCACCGGGTTATCCGTGGCCCTGCTGGCGGCGGTGGCCGCTCTGCTCACTCCGTCCATCGCGGCGGCGGCAACGCCTGCGCCGCTGTCCTCGGTCCGCGACAACGCGACCCAGGACGTCTACTCGTACACCAACGCGATCCGCCAGTCGGTGTGGATCGACACCGGTCTGGACGCGAACGGCCAACCGGGCGGGCACGTCCGCGTCGCGGCCGACATCATCCGGCCGAGCGAACTGGACCACAAGGCCAAGGTCCCGGTGATCCTGGAAGCGAGCCCGTACTACGCGGGACCGGGACGGGGCAACGAACTCCAGGTCAAGCAGTACGACAAGAGCGGCAACATCGTCAGCTTCCCGCTGTTCTACGACAACTACTTCGTGCCTCGCGGCTACGCGGTCGTCCTGGTCGACGTAGCCGGTACCAACCGTTCACAGGGCTGCACGGACGCGGGCGGGCCGCAGGACATCGGCTCCGCGACCTCGGCGATCAAGTGGCTCAACGGCAACGCAACCGCCTATACCAGCTTGGCCGGCAACACCACCGCGAGTGCGTACTGGTCCAACGGCAGCGTCGGCATGATCGGCAAGTCCTGGGACGGCACCATCGCCGAGGGCGCCGCGTCCACCGGGGTGAACGGGCTCAAGACGATCGTGGCCGAGTCCGCGATCAGTAGCTGGTACAACTACTACCGGATGAACGGCGCCGTCCTTGCCAGGGACAAGCCGGGCGATCTGGCGGGCGCTTTCCTCAACTCGGACTCGGCACCGACGTGTCCCGCGCTCGACGCCCAGATCGATGCGGCCTCACCCGACAACGGTGACTTCACCTCGATGTACGCCGCGCGCGACTACGACGCCAACGCGAACAAGGTCAAGGCCAGCGTCTGGCTCACCCATGGCGCCAACGACTACAACGTCTACACCGACAACTTCGGCCAATGGTGGAACACGTTGCCGGCCAACGTGCACAAGCAGCTGTGGCTCTCGCAGACCGGCCACGTCGACCCGTTCGACTTCCGCCGCACCGCGTTCGTCGACGAACTGCACAAGTGGTTCGACCACTACCTGATGGGCCTGAACAACGGGGTGCAGTTCGGCCAGCAGGCATCCATCGAGCGCAGCCCGGACAAGTGGGTCGACTACCCGACCTGGCCGATCCCCGGCACCGTGCCGCTCACCCTGCGCCTGCAGCCCAGCAACACGGCGGGTGTCGGCGGCCTCGGTTTCCTGCCACCGTTGCAGCCGAGCACCGCGTCGATCGCCGACGATCCGACCAAGAGCGACGACAACTGGGCGGCCACCCCGACCCAGACCCAGTCCGATCGGATCATCTACTCGACCGGCCCGCTCAGGCAGGCGGAAACCGTGTCCGGCACGACAAAGGTCACGCTGACCGTGTCCTCGTCGACACGAGCGGCGGAACTGTCCGCGGTGCTGGTCGACTACGGCACCACGACCATGCGCGACTACGCCAACCCCGACGGCGGCGAGGGCATCGTCACGCTGAAGACGCAGTCCTGCTTCGGGGACAGCACGCCACAGGATTCGGCCTGCTACTTCAATACCGCGCCGGAGACCGCAACGGTCAACTACGACATCTTCGACCGCGGCTGGGCCGATCTCGGGCACTACCAGAGCCTGACCAGCCAGCAGCAGCTCACGCCGGGCAGGCAGTACACGATCACGTTCGCGCTCAACACCACCGACCACACGATCCCGGCCGGGCACAGCCTCGCCCTGATCATCGGTGGCACCGACGGCGGCCCGGCCGGCGGCGGCGGCTACATCAACCCGCCGCCGGGTCCTTCGCCCACCCTGAGCGTGAACCTCAACGCGTCATCGGTGAACCTGCCGCTGTCGTTCTTCCGGTAACGCCTCTTCCGCCGGGCCGGTGAGACCCCGACGTCCGGCTCGGCGGAAGTCGCATACCTGGTCCCGATCAACGGACCGATCGGTTCCCAGATCGTTGGCTGGCTGTCACAGTAGCGCCCAGCCAACAGTCGACCAGGTGGGGAGCCGATCTTGCGGATCAGAATCAAGGTGCCGAGAGCGATCGCGGTGATCGCCGCGACCATCGCCATTGGCGTTGCGACAGGCGGTGTCGCCGACGCGAGCCCTGCGGCGCATGCCAAGCCGGCCAGCCTGACCAACTACCAGATCGTCCAGTCCAGCTATTACTCCGTCGATCCGAACACCCCGGCGGAGACGACCGTCACCTGCCCGGCCGGCATGGTTCCGGTCAGCGGCGGGGAGTCCAACAACGGCGGGGGAGTGGTGCATCTGGTCGGGTCCAGCCCGTACCAGAGCAGTTGGAGCACCGCGGTCTTCAACACCGGTTCCACCTGGGCCACGTACAGCACCTATGCGGTCTGCGTGAGTGGTCTGACCAGCTACCAGGTGGTGTGGAGCAACCCGCTCACGATTGGCGCCAACGGCATCCCGACCGAGAGCGACGCGTACTGTCCCGCTGGTATGTCGATCATCGGCGGTGGTTTCTCGAGTGGTGGACCGTACAACATCCAGCTCTACTCCTCGTACCCCACCGACCCCTCCGCAGGCCAGCAGAGCAGCTGGAGCACGACCCTGGCCAACCGCAACGGCACCGACATCCTCGCCGAGTCCATCGTCGTCTGCGGCACCGGTCTGAACATCCAGCAGCGGACCGGCGAAGTATGGATCAGCGGGCAGTTCACCAACCAGACCGTTAACTGCCCGGCGGGCACGTCGATCATCAGCGGTGGCGTCTTCAGCATCTCCGAGAGCGGGACGGGCTTCGTCTGGCAGGGCGTGATCACCGATTCGTACCCGACCTCGAACACGGCCTGGACCGCCTTGGACTATCCGACCTACGAGGGCAATGAGCCGACGATCGCCTTCGACATGACAGCCATCTGCGGGAGCTGAGTCTCAGACCGCCCGCGCCGCGCGTTGCGAACTCTTTCGCACGCGCAGCGCGGCCGGTAGCACGATTCGCTGCGGCGGGAACTTCTCGCCTGCGATCCGGCGCAGCAGCAGGTCGGCCGCGCGTCGGCCGATCTCGTAGGTCGGCTGCTCGATCAGGGTCAGCGGGGGCGCGAGGCCGGCCCAGCTCATCTCGTCGAACCCGGCAAGCACGATGTCCTCAGGGAAGGACACGCCGGTCTCGGCCAGTGCTTCCAGCGCGCCGACCATCATCAGGTTGTTGGTCACGAACAGGCCGTCCGGCGGCTTCGGCAGATCCAGCAGTGTCCTGGTGGCCAGCCGGCCGCCCTCGATCCGGAAGTCGGCCCGCACCACCAGATCCGGGTCGACCGGGAGGCCTGCGGCGCGCAGCGCGGCGCGGTAGCCTGCGAGGCGGTCGGACGCGGTGGAGATCTCGGCAGGTCCGCTGATCACGCCGATCCGCCGGCAGCCTGCCGCGATCAGGTGGGCGACCGCTTCCTTGGCCGCCTTCTGGTTGTTCACGGTGACGCTATCCACCTCGGCGGTGCGGATGCGCCGGTCGATCACGACGACCGGGATGCCCAGGTCGATCAACAGGTCCAGGCGGGTGTCCTTGGTCGACGCGGGGGACAGGATCACGCCCGCCATCCGTTCGGCCGCGGTCACCTCGAGGTAGCGGCGCTCCTTGGCGAGGTCCTCGTCCGCGTTGGCCAGCACGACCGAATAGTCGCGTTCGCTGGCCGCGTCCTCGACACCGCGCACCAGCGCGGTGAAGAACGGGTTCTGGATGTCGGAGATGATCAGCCCGAGCACCTTGGTCGCCTGGGTGCGCAGCGACCGCGCCTGGCTGTTCGGACGGTAGCCGAGGGTCTCCGCCGCCTTGGTCACGCGGTCGTGCAGGTCCCTCGCCACCCGGTGGTCGCCGTTGAGCACCCGCGACACGGTCGCGGGTGACACCTCCGCCAACGCGGCCACGTCCCGAATCGTCACATGTGCCATTGCCTGTTGTGCTACCTTCTCGCGTTCGTGTGCCGTCCACTCTGGCCGTCGCACCGGTCCGCTGTCGAGTCCGCGGCCGAGAAACTTTTCAGATAACGGTTTCTCCAAGATCGACTGTTGCGGCTGCTGGGCCGATCGGGTTGTCCGGGTTTGCGCTGCGTAGCGGGGATTGACACGGTGCGAGCTCGCCCCTACATTGCTGAGAAATCGATTTCTCGAAACGCCGATTTTACGTCCCTGGGGAGGAACGCCGTGGCGCGGATCGGGATCTTGTCGTTATCCGATGGGCGGGACTATGTGCACTCCGACGTCAAGGACTTCATCGACGCGGCCACCGCATCGCTGGCCGGGGCGCTGCGGGACGAGGGTCACGAGGTAGTCCTCGCGCCGGACATCGTGTGGACCAACCGGTTGGCCACCAGTCAGGCGCGCTGGCTCGCCGACCAACGCGTCGACCTGACGATTTTCCACTACGCGGTGTGGACGTTCCCGCACTTCACGATGCTCGCGGCCGAGGCGACCCAAGGTCCGCTGCTGCTGATGGCCAACATCGACCCGCAGTACCCCGGCATGGTCGGCATGCTCGCCGGCGGCGGCGGACTCGACCAGATCGGCCGCACGCACAGCCGGGCCTGGGGCGACATCGCCGAACCGGACACTCGCGAACGCGTGCTGATCGCGGTCCGCGCCGCTGCGGCCGTGCAACGCCTGCGCGGCCAGACGTTCGGCCGGATCGGCGGTCGGCCGATGGGCATGTACACGGCGGTCGCGAACACCGACCAGTGGATGCGCACCTTCGGCGTCGACGTCGAGGAGATCGACCAGTGGGAGATCGTGCGCCGGTCGGATCACGTCGAGCAGAGCCGGGTGACGGCAGGCCGGGAGTGGCTGGAACGGCACGCGGCCAAGGTGCACTACGACGGCGACCGGCTCACCCCGGAACTGCTGGAACGTCAAATCCGCTCCTACCACGCCATGCGTGAGCTGATCGACGAGTGGAACCTGGACTTCTCGGGCATCAAGGGCCAGCCGGAGCTGACCGCGAACTTCGCCACCATGGACATCACCGAGGCGTTCCTCAACGACCCGTACGACTGGGAGGGCCCGAAAGCGACCCACGTCACCGCAACTGAGTCCGATATGGACGGTGCGCTGACCATGCAGCTGCTCAAGGGTTTGTCCGGTACACCGGTGCTGTTCGCCGATGTCCGGCACTACCACACCGACCGCGACGTCTGGGACCTGTGCAACTCCGGCCAGCACGCGACGTGGTTCGCGGCCCGCTCCGACGACCCCGCCGAGAACCTGGCCAAAACCCACCTCTACCCCGAGGTGTTCTACTTCCCGGCCGGCGGCGCGTCGGTCCAGCACCTTGCCGCGCCCGGCTCGTTCACGCTGGCCCGGCTGACCCGGCACGATCACCGCTATCGAATGCATGTGGTGCGCGGCGAGTTCGAACAGTACGACGAGGCCACCAACGAGGCCATGATGCGCCAGTCCACCTACGAGTGGCCGCACGCGTTCGCCCGGCTGCACGTGCCGGCCAACGACTTCCTGGCCCGCTTCGGCGCCAACCACATCCACGCGGTGCCCGGCGAGTACGTGGCGGAACTGCGTGCCATCTGCGAACTGCTCGACATCGACTACGACGGCCTCGGCGACGCGGCCTGACCCCTAGAACCACGCCTGGTTGGAGGCATTCATGGTTCGCGCCCGCAAAATTCTCTTATCCGTTCTGATCGGCGCCTTAGCCGTGCTCGGCCTGGCCGCACCTGCCGTGGCCGCGCCGAGTCATACGGCGGCAATCACTCCCAACGTGTCCCGGAGCAAAGGCCCGGTCGGTTGGGACGTCTACCGGCAGCTGGGCGACCTGCCGCAGCTCAGCTCCGGAGTGGACACCAAGCAGTTCTCCAGTTTCGACCGCACCGGCGGCAACAACGACTGGTGGCAAGGCCCCAACTACTGCCTGCGGCTGATCAACGGCCAGTGCGTGATCGCGGAGAACAGTGGCGCCGGCGAGGTCGACGAGATCTGGTTCACCTGGAACGGCGGCGACGTCACCAGCGTCGGCAACATCACCATCACCTTGGACGGCAAGCAGGTCGTGCACGCGCCGTTGCAGGACATCGTCAACGGCAAACTCGGCGCCCCGTTCAGCTATCCGCTCGTGGCCAACGCCGACCAGAGTTCCGGCGGCACCTACATCGCGGTGCCGATGCCCTTCGCATCGTCGATGGTGATCACCACCGACTCGTCGTCCTTCTATTACCACGTCACCTATCGCACCTTCGCCAACTCGGCAGGCGTGCGCACCTTCGACCCGACCGACAAGGCCACCGACGTGCTGGCCACGTTGCAGGCCGCAGGCACCAAGGACCCGAAACCGGCGCTGCCGGGCGCGAGCACCACGTCGAGCCCGGTTTCGCTCGCGTCCGGGGCGAGCGAAACCGTGGCCAGCACACACGGACCCGGTGAACTCACCGCGGTCCGGGTGCACCTGCCGCAGGCTCCGTACGTCACGCCGACCTCGGTCACCGCGACCGGCCGCGCGTTCGGCAAGGGCGGGTCGAGCACGTTCATGATGAAGATCAACCCGAACAACAACGGCGTCGTGCTCACGCGCAGACTGGATCCGGGTATCGCCAACCAGATCGCGACGGTCGCCGTTGACGGCAACATCGTGGCGCAGTGGGCGCCGAGCCCGCCCGACGGCCTCAACCAGTGGTACGACGAGTCGGTCAGCATTCCCGGCAACGTGACCACGGGCAAGACGCAGCTCACCATCACCAACTCATTCGTGTCCTCAGCGTTCGATTTCAACGAGTTCACCTACTGGGCCTACAGCGTCGTGAACGGGCAGAACACGCTCACCGACCAGTTGCAGGTCGGCGACATCAGCGGCGACCCGACCAGCGAGTTCGCGCACAGCTACTCGATCGTCGCGCAGACCTGGCAAGGCGTGCGCACCTACACCTACCCGCTCGACGCCGCCCAGCTGGCGCAGATCGCGACGGCGCGGAAACTGTTGCAGGGCCTGCGGTTGCGGATCAGCTTCGACGGCAGGACCATGGTCGACTCACCCCTCGGCGAGTTCTACGGCACCGGTTTCGCGGTCGAGCAGGTCGACTCGCTGTTCTTCGGGGTCGACCCGATCAACGGCTGGTACTCGGCGTGGTGGCCGATGCCCTACCTCAGCGGCGCCACGATCAGCATCTACAACGGCTCCGGCATCGCGGTCAGCGGCGCGCAGGCCGACGTCACCTCGGCGCCCGACCCGGCAGCGGCGGCCAAGCTGATGATGGGCCAGGACGGCTACTTCGAGACCAGTTCGCATGCCGGCCCCACCACCACCGGCCAGGACTGGTCCTACCTTCAGGCCACCGGCACCGGCAAGTTCGTCGGTGACACCGTGGACATGCTCGGCCCCGGCAACCGCGAATACCTCGAGGGCGACGAGCACGTCTACACCGACGAGAGCAAGACGCCGCAGGTCAACGGTACCGGCACCGAGGACTTCTACCAGAGCGGCTGGTACTTCAACCGAGGCCCCTACAACACGCCGACACACGGAAACTCCGCGCACCTCGTCGACGGCACCGGCTGCGACGCCAACTCCGACTGCACCACCGCGTTTCGGCTGATGCTGGCGGACTCCGTGCCCTACGGGTCGAACATCACCTTCGGCATCGAACACGGCGAGACCGACAACATCGCCGCGCACTATGCCTCCACCGCCTACTACTACGGCCAGGCGACGCCGAGCGTCCGCCAGAGCGACCTGCTCACCGTCGGCGATTCGGCCAGCGAAGCCGCGCACCACTACAGCTCGACCAACCCTGGCGCGGTGGCCTCGTTGACCGAGACCTACGAGGGCAATGACGGCACGCCCGACCCGATCACCATGACCACCAGGGCGACCAACTCGCCGGTCAGCTTCACGCTTGCTCTCAACCCGGCCAACGACGGCGCCGTCCTGCTGCGCACCAGCGATCAGGTCAGCGGCTACCAGTCGGCGGCCGTCACGGTGAACGGGAAGCAGTTGGCCAACTGGGTCCAGCCGCTGGCCAACCCGTACCACCAGTGGCTCGACGACTGCTATCAACTACCGGCATCGCTGACCGCAGGCCACTCGTCCGTCACCGTCACCCTGACCCCGACCGCTGGCTCGCCACCTTGGTCGGCGGCGGCCTACCGGCTGCTCGCGCAGGGCCAATTCATCCCGGACAGTCGATGACGCACACTGCAACCGGTTCGCTGGCCAGGGGAACGACGTTGCTGACGATGCGCGCGGTCAGCAAGTCCTTCCCCGGCGTGCGGGCCCTGCACGGCGTCGACCTCACCGTGCACGCGGGTGAGGTCCTCGCCCTGCTCGGCGAGAACGGCGCCGGCAAGTCGACGCTGTGCAACATCCTGGCCGGCGTGCACGCCGACTACCAGGGCAGCATCGAGATCCTCGGCGAACCCGCGAACATCCACTCGCCCAAGGAAGCCGCCCGGCACGGGATCGCCATGATCCACCAGGAACTCAACCTGGTCCCCGAACTGTCCATTGCGGACAACGTGTTCCTCGGCGCGGAACTGCGCAACGCACGCGGCACCCTGGACCGCAAGGCCATGCACGCCCGCACCAGAGCCCTGCTCGACCAACTCGGCCTGCGGCTCGCCCCGACCAAGCTGGTGCGCAACTGCCGCATCGCCGAACAGCAACTCGTCGAGGTGGCCAAGGCGCTCAACCTCAACCTGCGCATCCTGGTCATGGACGAACCGACCTCGGCGCTGGCCGAATCCGAGGTGCACCGGCTGTTCCGGGTCATCCGCGACCTCGCGGCCCGCAACGTCGGCGTCATCTACATCTCGCACCGGTTGGAGGAACTGGAAGAGATCGCCGATTCGGTCACCGTGCTGCGCGACGGCGCCTATGTCGGCCACCGCTCGATGACCGAGACCACACGCGGCGAACTCGTCACGCTCATGGTCGGCAGGCCGCTGGGCGAACTGTTCCCGCGTGCCCCCGAACAACGCTCCACGGGCACGATCGTGCTCGACGTGCGCGACCTGACCATGACGCCTGAACCGGACACCGGCGACGGTCCGCTGCACGGCATCAGCTTGCAGGTCAGGGCAGGCGAGATCGTCGGCCTCGCCGGCCTGATGGGCGCGGGCCGTACCGAGGTGCTCGAATCCATCTACGGCGCGCACGGCGCGGTCGGCGGCACCATCACCGTCAACGGCACGCCCTACCGGCCGCGCAGCCCGCGATGGGCCATCCGCGCGGGCATGGCACTGGTCACCGAGGACCGCAAGGCCAAGAGCCTGGTCCTGGACAACACGGTTCGCTTCAACACCACCCTGGCCGCCCTCGATCGCTACCGCAGGCCCTGGCACACCGTCGACCGCAAGGCCGAACGCGCGGCGGTGGCCAAGGAGATCACCGACCTGCGGGTGAAGACGCCGAGCCAGACCGCGCTGGTGCGCAACCTCTCCGGCGGCAACCAGCAGAAGGTCGTGCTGGCCAAATGCCTACTCACCCAGCCGACCCTGCTGCTGCTCGACGAACCGACCCGAGGCATCGACGTCGGCGCCAAGGCCGAGGTGCACGCGCTGATGAACACGCTGGCCGAACGCGGCAC